>NZ_JBBMRJ010000011.1:0-184170 GCF_037993085.1 Pseudomonas sp. YNh
AGGACGAATATGTCACCAAGGGTGGGAAAGCGCCTTGCTGAAAACCATAGAATCTCCCACAGGGATAGCAACCGGCCCGGGCCTGTGATTGACCTGTGGGAGCGGGCGCGCCCGCGAAGAGGCCAGTACAGGTTTAAACTGAAAGTTCAGCCAGCGCCCGCTGCGCCTGTTCCAGCTCCAGCTCGCTGAACACCTGCACCCCAGCCCGCCGCAACAGCGCCGTGGTCACCCCTTCCCCCGCCACCTTCACCCCACTGAACGTGCCGTCGTAGGTCAGCCGGTTACCACACGAGGGGCTGCCAGACTTCAGTACCGCCACACGGATGCCATGCCGACGCACCAGCTCCAGCGCCAGCTGCGCCCCGGCCAGAAATTCGGCACTGACATCTTCGCCCGTCACCGTCAGCACCTGTGCAGTGCCATCAAGCACCTCGCCGCCCTGCCCGCCCGGTATCTCCGCTGGCGGGCGCGGGGTGGGCAAGCCACCGGCCACCTCGGGGCACAACGGCACCACGCGCCCTTCGGCCTGCCATTGCTGCAACAGGTCCGGGTGCCCGCTGGCCCGGCCGTCATAGCGCACCGGCTGCCCCAGCAGGCAGGCGCTGACCAGCACCTTGGGCAAATCAGAACGGGTCATTGCCACGTCGCCTGAACCAACCCGTCAACGACAACCGTTCACGGCCGGCCGGCAGCACTTCGTGGGGCACTTCACCCGACAGAAACACCACCAGGCAACCCGCCACAGGCTCGACGTCGAGCGCCACGTCGTCTGCCAGGAACATGCGCAACTGGCCACCGTCCTGCGGCTGCCAGCCTTCATTCAGGTACAGCACGGCCGAGACCATGCGCCGGTCATCGTCGCGAAAGCGGTCCAGGTGCCGGCGATAAAACGCCCCCGGTGGGTACAGAGCAAAATGGCATTCGAAGTCTTCCAGGCCCAGGAACAGGCCCTGGTTGATGGCCAGGCGCAGTTGGTCCATGGCCGACAGATACTGGTCGCAGGCCTCGGCCTGCCCCGGATCGATCCACTGGATCTGGTCGCCGCGAATGGCTTCGCGCACCTCCTGGGTACCACCGCGCCCAACTCCCGCAGGGTTGAGCTCGCCTTCGGCATCACGCCGCCGGCATTCGGCCGCCAGCGCGCGCACCAGTTCGCCAGGCAGAAAGAGTGCCTGCCGGGACCAGCCATGGGTGGCCAGATCGTCGACGACGGCCGCAAGCATCGGGTGTTCAGGGGAGATGTGCATGGCGCGCATCATATCCATTAGCCATGCCGGCGCACAGCGCCACTTGGCCGAGAAACACGCGGATAACTCGACAAACCGGCGCCGGGCCAAGGACAATAGCCACCTGCCGACAGGAGTCCTGAATGCGCCGTCTGTTTTCCCTGATTCTGCTGATGATCTGCACCATGCCTGTCTGGGCAGACAACCTGGATCAACTGTACAAGGCCGCCGGCTGGCCCGACCAGCGCGCCCACTTCAACGATGCCCTGAGCGCCGCCCAGGAACGCTACCGCAACAGTTTGCCACCCGCCGTGTACCAGGCGCTGGTCAACAACAGCAACCAGCGCTTCCAGGCCCAGGCGGTGGACCGTCGTGCCCAGGCAAAGCTGCGCGCCACCCTGGCCAACCCGGCCCCGGCCCTGGCGTTCTTCCAGTCACCGCTGGGGCGCAAGGTGGTGGCGGCGGAACTCAAGGCCACCCGCAAGGATGAGCTGGCCAAGAACGCCAAGGGGCTGCCGAAGATCCAGGCCAGCGACGACCGCCTGCTGGTCATTGGCCACCTGGCCCAGGCCCTGCCGGCGCGTGAAGCCGGTGCCGAAGTGAGCCTGGCCATCGCCGGCGTGGCAGCCGATAGCCTCAGTTCGATGATCCCCGGCCTGTTCGGCGGCGGCCAGGCCCAGGGCCTGCTCGACGGCCAGCGCCAGCGGTTGATGGGGCAGATTGGCGAAGACCTCAACAACACGCTGCTGTACGTCTACCGCGATCTGTCCGACGCCGAGCTGGAAGAATTTGCCACCTTCGCCGAGTCCCCCGACGGCAAGGCTTACTACCAGGCGGCCCTGGCCGCAGTCCGCGCGGGCCTGGCGGTTGGCCAGAGCACCAACGACCTGAAGTGATCAGCCCAGGCGCTGGTCGATGAAGTCGAAGTAGCGCTGGCGAATGCCCGGCAGCTCGTTGGCCAGGTGGTGACGGGCTTCGGGCAGCATCAGGATCTGCGGCTCGGCAAACTTGGCCTTGAGCACTTCAAGGTTGTAGGGCCAATCCACCGTGCCATCGGCCTCCCCCTGCACGATCAACGGCCGCCGCGAACTGCGCGGCGCGGCCTCGATGCGTTTGACCCAGGCGATCAGTGCGCCCACCCAGGCAGTTGGCAGGCGACGGGGTTGCAGCGGGTCGGCCTCCAGAAACGGCAGGAAGGCCGGGTCGTTGGTGTTCTCGCTGAAGCGCCGTTCGATGCCGTTGACGAAATGCCGCAGCACCCGGTAGCTGAACTTCGACCAACGCCAGGAACACGGCCGCACCAGCGGTGCCAACAGGATGACCTGGCCATCGATGGGGCTGCGCGCGCCTTGGTGCAGCAAGTGATCCACCGCGATGGCGCCGCCCGTACTCTGCCCGCACAAGTGCCACGGGTTCGGCAGTTGCAGCGTGCGCACCTGTTCGAACAGCGCCTCCAGCACCTGCTGGTACACTGCGAAATCGCTGATGCTGGCCCGCTCGCCGCTGGACAGGCCGTGGCCGGGCAGGTCGCAGCTGATTACGGCGAAACCCTGCTTGAGTGCCCACTCGATCACATGCCGGTAGAGGCCCATGTGGTCGTAGTAGCCGTGCAGCAGGAACAGCGTCGCGGTTGGCTGGTCAGGCAACCAGGCCTGCCCGACCAGGTCGAAGCCCGCCGCCTGGAAACCGCCCAGCCAGCTGTGTACCGACAGGTTCAGGCCATAGAAGCGCTGGTAGCCCTGTGCCTCGACCGACAACGGCTGGCGAGCAGTAAACGGCAAAAGGCTGAGGCGCAGGTGGTCGGGGTGAAAAGCAGCGGGCATCGAGCACATCCACATTGATGCAATGTATTGATCTGGAATCTTCAGCTCTGGCCGGCGCCATGGCAAGCTTGGGCTATGTGTCACCTGAACTGGCCCTATCGCCGGCAAGCCAGCTCCCACAGGTTATCCTCGGGCCTGAGGTCAGCGGATAACCTGTGGGAGCTGGCTTGCCGGCGATAGGGCCAGTGAACCCACCACAAGATATCCGCAGACATCCATGCAGACGCGACTCGTCAAACCAATCTTGATTGCCCTTGCCCTGCCACTCTGCACCGCTCTGGCCTGGCAGGCCTACACCACCTTTCAGGCCCGCTACCTGCGCCCGTTCGACAACCAGACCACGCTGTTCGACGGCAGCCAGCTGCAACTGCCTGCCGAGCTGGCCGGCCCCGGCCCGGTCCGGGTGGTGCATTTCTGGGACCCGGCGTGCCCGTGCAATGTCGGCAACCAGCAACACCTGGGCGACCTGGTAAACCAGTTCGCAGGCCACGGCGTTACCTTCCACGTGCTGCAAAAGCCCGGCAGCCACGGCCAACTACCCGCCAACCTCGCCGCCCTCAAGCCCATCGCCAACCTGCCGGGCAGCGAACACCTGCCGGCCTCCCCGGCCGTGGCCATCTGGGACCGGCAAGGCCGCCTGGCCTACTTTGGCCCGTACAGCGAAGGCGCCGTGTGCAATGCCAGCAACAGCTTCATCGAGCCAATCCTCAAGGCCTTGCTCGACAGTCGCCAGGTCAGCGCCTCCAATACCCTGGCAGTGGGCTGCTACTGCCCTTGGGCGGGCTGACGCACCCGCGCCGGGTTACCCACTACCGTCGCACCCGCCGGCACATCCCGCGTCACCACACTGCCGGCGCCCACCACGGCGTTGTCGCCAATGGTCACCCCCGGCAGGATGATCGCAGCACCGCCGATCCACACGTTGTTGCCAATAGTCACCGGCCGCCCACTCTCCAGCCCGCTGCGTCGCACCTCGGGGTCGAGCGGATGGTCGGCGGTGTAGATCTGCACATTGGGCCCAATCTGGCAATCGTCGCCGATATGCACCTGCACCACGTCAAGGATCACGCAGTTGAAGTTCATGAAGGTATTGCGACCGACGCTGATGTTGTAGCCGTAGTCGCAATAGAACGGCGGGCGGATCACCGCGCCTTCGCCAACTTCATTGAAGTGTTCGGCCAACAGCCCGTGACGCGCATCGTTGAGCAGTTCTACGCTGCTGTTGTAACGGTGCATCCAGTGCTTGTTGGCGATCTGCTCGGCCTGTAGCTCGGGGCAGCCAGCGTGGTAGAGCTGGCCGGCGAGCATTTTCTGTTTTTCGCTGAGGGACATGGAAACTCCTTCCTGGGGCTATGCTCTGTTCGCGAATCCGCCGATGATCGGACCACATTTTCCGCTTGAACGCACAAGGAGTCTGCATGAAGCGCAGCCTGACCCTGTTGGCCGTGGTTGTGGCCGTGGCCGCTGGCGCCGGTTACTGGTACGTGCAGGGCAAACTGCCACAACGCGAGGGCGAGGTGGCCATGGCCGGCCTGCAGGCGCAGGTCACTGTGCGCTACGACGGCCGCGGCGTGCCGCACCTGCAGGCGCAGAGCGAACCAGACCTGTATCGCGCCCTGGGCTATGTGCATGCCCAGGACCGGCTGTTCCAGATGGAGATCCTGCGCCGGCTGGCCCGTGGTGAACTGGCCGAGGTGCTGGGCGACAAGCTACTGCCCACCGACACCCTGTTCCGCAGCCTGCGCATTCGCGATCAGGCCGCACTGATGGCCAAGCGTCAGGACCCGCAATCCCCTGCCTGGCAGGCCCTGCAAGCCTACCTCGACGGGGTCAACAGCTGGCAGGCCAGCCATCCCAAGCCCATGGAGTTCGACCTGCTCGGCATCACCCCGCGCCCGTTCACCGCCGAAGACACCCTGAGTATCGCCGGTTACCTGGCCTACAGCTTCGCGGCCGCGTTTCGCACCGAGCCCGCGCTTACCTACATCCGCGACCAGCTAGGGCCTGAATACCTGAACATCTTCGATCTCGGCTGGCAGCCCGAAGGCGCCTTGGGCACGCCACTGGCGGCTGCCGACTGGCAAAGCCTGGAGGCCCTTGCCCGGCTCAGCCATGAAGCACTGGGCGACGCCGGTATCCCGCAGTTCGAAGGCAGTAACGCCTGGGCGGTGGCCGGCAGCCATACCCGCAGCGGCAAGCCGCTGCTGGCCGGCGACCCGCATATCGGCTTCGCGGTGCCGGCGGTGTGGTACGAGGCCGAACTGTCGGCGCCCGGTTTCAACCTGTATGGTTACTTCCAGGCGCTCAACCCGTTCGCCTTGCTGGGCCATAACCGCGACTTCGGCTGGAGCCTGACCATGTTCCAGAACGACGACGTCGACCTGATCGCCGAGCGCACCAACCCTGCCGACGCCAACCAGGTCATGGTCGACGGCAAATGGCAGGCGCTGGAAAAGACCGAACAGCAGATTGCGGTGAAAGGCGAAGCGCCGGTCACTCTCAGCCTGCGCCGCTCGCCCCATGGCCCGATCGTCAACGACGTGTTGGGCGCCACGGCCGGGCCCACGCCAATCGCCATGTGGTGGGCATTTCTGGAAACCGAAAACCCGATCCTCGAAGGGTTCTACCAGCTCAACCGTGCCGATACGCTGGGCAAGATGCGCGAAGCCGCTGCCAAAGTTCACGCGCCGGGGCTGAACTTTGTCTGGGCCAATGCCCGTGGCGATATCGGCTGGTGGGCGGCGGCAAAGCTGCCAATCCGCCCAGACGGCGTCGACCCGGCGTTCATCCTCGACGGTGCCAGCGCGCAGGCCGACAAGCTCGGCTTCTACCCCTTCAACGCCAACCCACAACAGGAAAACCCGGCGCGCGGCTACATCGTCTCTGCCAACTACCAACCGCCGGCAGCGGTGCCGATACCGGGTTACTACAACCTGCCCGACCGTGGCCGCCAGGTCGACCGCCAGCTGGCCAACCCTGAGGTGAAATGGGACACGCACAACAGCCAGTCGCTGCAGCTGGACACCGCCAGCGACCATGGCCCGCGCACCCTTGCACCACTGCTGGCAACGCTGCGCGCGGTGGCCGAAGGTGACGAAGAGAAGGAACTGGTCGAGCAGCTGGCTGCCTGGCGCGGCGACTACCCGCTGGACTCGACCAGCGCCACGCTGTTCAACCAGTTCCTCTACGAACTGGCATTTGCTGCCCTGCATGACGAACTGGGTGACACGTGGTTCCCGGTACTGATCAGCACCCGCGCCATCGATGCCGCCTTGCCGCGCCTGGCGGCGGATGCCGATTCACCCTGGTGGAACACCCGCGGAGGCAACCTGCGCACCGACCGTACCGCAGTCGTGCGCACGGCTTGGCAGAGCAGTTTGAAGCACCTGCGTGACACCCTGGGCAGTGACCCCGCCAGCTGGCAATGGGGCAAGGCGCATACCCTGACCCACAACCACCCGCTGGGGGTGAAAAAGCCGCTGAACCTGCTGTTCAACGTCGGGCCGTTCGCCGCACCCGGTACCCACGAAGTGCCGAACAACCTCTCGGCGAAGATCGGCCCGGCGCCGTGGCCGGTCACCTATGGGCCGTCGACCCGGCGGCTGATCGACTTTGCCGATGCCGGGCAGGCACTGACCATCAACCCGGTCGGCCAGAGTGGCGTGCCGTTCGACAAGTATTATGCGGACCAGGCCGAGGGGTATGTGCAGGGGGAGTATCAGCGGGCGCAGATGGGGGTGATTCCGGCGCAAAGTACCCTGAGGCTGGTACCGGGTGGGTGATCGATGGGGCTGCTTTGCAGCCCAATCACACGGTCAGCCCTGCCACTTGCCGCCTTCGACGATCACGCTTTCCGGCTTGGTGTCATCGCTCAGTTCCTTGCGCACATACTGGTCATACAGCTTCAGCAGAAACTTTTCTTCCCCCAGCTTGGCCAGCTCGGCATTCACCCAGTCACGCAGCTCGGTGTTGCCCTTCTTCACCGCTGGCGCAATCGGTGCTTCGTCACCCAGCAGCTGCGGCAGCACGCGGTAGCCCGGGTTCTGCTTGGCCCAGCTGAACAGGATCAGGTTGTCCTGGGCATAGGCATCGCCACGGCCGGTGGCCAGGGCCTGCAGCGACTCGCTGTTCTTTTCGAACTTGAGCAGTTTCCAGTCAGGGTGATTTTTGGTCAGCCAGATATCTGCCGTGGTGCCGGTGGTGACGATGATGGTCTTGTCGGCCAGGTCGTCGAGCTTCTGTACCGAGCTGCCATCAGCCACGATGGCCTGCACGGCAACGCGCAGGTTGGGGTTGGTGAAGTCCACCGCTTCCTTGCGCTCCGGGGTCACGGTCATGTTGGCGAGGATCAAGTCGACCTTGTCGCTCTGCAGGAACGGAATGCGGCTGGCCGGTTCCACGGCAACGAACTCGACCTTGTTTTCATCACCCAGCAGGTCCTTGGCCAGGCGCCGGCCAATGTCGGTGTCAAAGCCCACATAGCGGCCTTTTTCATCGACGAAGCCGAACGGCGGCTTATCGGTGAACACCCCGACAATCAGCTTGTCGCGGGCCTTGATGGTTTCCAGGTAGCTGGTGGCTGGCGATGCCGCTGCCGGCTTGGGCGGTTCTTCGGCCTTGTTGCAGCCGGCCAGCAGGGCCAGGCCAAACAACGGCGCCAGCAGTTTGGTGAGGTTGGCAGTTTTCATGACAGTTCCTTGTGCAGTGTCTTTGGCAGGCTTTCTACGAAGGAGAATTTCTCCAGGAACTGCTGCGCGCGTGCGGTCTGCGGTCGGGTGAAGAAGCTCTCGGGGTCGCCCTGTTCAAGGATCCTGCCGGCCTCCATGAACACGATGCGGTCGGCCACCGCGCGAGCGAAGGCCATTTCGTGGGTAACGATGAGCAAGGTCATGCCGTCGCGGGCAAGGCCCTGGATCACCTGCAGCACCTCCTTGACCATTTCCGGGTCGAGTGCGGCGGTAACCTCGTCGAACAGCATCACCTCGGGGTTCATGCACAGCGAGCGCACGATGGCGATGCGCTGTTGCTGGCCGCCGGACAATTGCCGGGGGAAGGCGTCGCGTTTGTCCAGCAGGCCGACCCGCGCCAGCAGCGCCTCGGCCTGGGCCTGCGCTTCGGCTCGTTCGCGTTTTTGCACTTTGAGCGGGCCGAGCAGCAGGTTGTCGATCACGCTCATGTGGCCGAACAGGTGGTAGCTCTGGAACACCATGCCAACCCGCTGGCGAACGTCGCGCCAGTCGGTGCGCGGGTCAAGCAGCTCTTGCCCGGCCAGGCGCAGGTGGCCGCCATGGGCCTGCTCCAGGCCGTTGAGGCAGCGCAGCAGCGTGCTTTTGCCGCAACCGCTGGGGCCGAGGATGACCACCACTTCGCCGGCCGCCACCTTGAGGTCGACGTCCTTGAGCACCTGTTGCTCGCCAAAAAACTTGTTGAAACCCTGGAATTCGATCAATGCGCTCATGAGTGTGCCCAACGGCGTTCCAGCACGCGTGAAGCGGCGGACAGCGGATAACAGACGATGAAGAAGAACAGGAACAAGGCGCCATAGATCAGCACCGATTCGTAGGTGCGTTCGATGATCTGCTGGCCGGCCTTGATCACCTCGACCACGCCGATCAGCACCGCCAGCGAGCTGGTCTTGATGATCCGCGTGTAGATGTTGATAGTCGGTGGGGTCATGCGCTTGAGCGCCTGCGGCAGCAGCACGTAGCCATATAGCTGCCAGCCGGCCAGGCCGATCGACAACCCGGCCTCGCGCTGGCCCCGCGGCAGCGAAGCCAGTGCACCGCGCACCACCTCGCCTACCTCGCTGGCGCCCCACAGGGCCAGTACCAGCACGGCGCACCAGAAGCTGGGGATGCTCAGGGCAAAGAAGATCGGCAGGCCGAAGAACACCAGGTACAGCCAGACCAGCACCGGGATGGCGCGGAACAGCTCCAGGTACACCTGCAAGGCGATGTTCAGGGCACGGTTGCCCAGGGTTGCCAGCACGCCGTACAGCACGCCACCCAGCGTTGCGAACAGAATACCCAGCGCCGAGATGGCCAAGGTCTGCGCGGCGCCGCCGGCGAGCTGCGGCAACACCTGCAGCAACAGGTCAAATCCCGAACTGGCCATGTTGCAGCCTCCTTTCCGCATAGCGCAGCAGCAACGACAGCGGCAGGAACAGCAGCACGCAGAGCAGGGTCAGCACGGTGAGCATTTCGTAGGTCTTGTAGTACAGCGCGATGTAGTTCTTGGTGGTGTAGAGGATTTCCGGCACGGCCACCGCCGACACCACAGTGGTTTCCTTGAGCAGGAAGATGAAATTGGCGAACAGTGCCGGCAGGCTGAGGATACCGGCCTGGGGCAGCACCACATGGCGCAGCAGTTGCCCCTCGGAAAGGCCGATGGAGCGCCCGGACTCAAGCTGGGCACGGGGCACAGCCTCGATGCCTGCCCGCAACACTTCGGTGAGGTAGGCACCGCCCATGAAGGTCATGGTGATGATCGCAGCGGAAAAACCGGAAATCTTCAGGCCCAGGCCCGGCAGTGCGAAGTAGACGAAGAACAGCTGGATGAGCAGCGGCGTGTTGCGGGCCAGCTCCACGTAGGCTTTGACCAGACGCCACAGGTAGGGGGTGCGTAGTACCAGCAGGGTGGCATTGACCAGGGCAACCAGTAGCGAGGTGGCGATGGCGATCAGGCCTACCTGCAAGGTCACGCCCACGGCCTTGAGGAAGGCGGGTAGCGTGCTGAGGATGAATGCGGTGTCGAGGGTCATGGGTAAAGCAAGTCTGCGGGGTGCGCGGGGGCACGATTGCTAGACTGTAATGATCTAAAAAATTTTTAATAAATATCTTTATTGCATATGCATATCACCAAGCATTTTTCACCGGGGCATACATCCTAGGGCCGCAAAGCGGCCCCAGATACAGAAACAAAAACGCCGACACAGGGGTGTCGGCGTTGGGTTATGCAGGGTATCGCAAGCGAATCAGAACGCTGGCAGCACAGCGCCCTGATACTTCTTGGCGATGAATTCCTTCACCTCCGGGCTGGTCAGGGCCTTGGCCAGTTTCTGGATGGCTTCGCTGTCCTTGTTGTCCGGGCGGGCAACCAGGAAGTTCACGTACGGCGAGTCGGCACCTTCGATCACCAGCGCATCCTTGGCCGGGTTCAGGCCGGCTTCCAGGGCGTAGTTGGTGTTGATCATGTCCAGGTCGACCTGGTCCAGCACACGCGGCAGCATGGCCGACTCAAGCTCGCGGAACTTCAGCTTTTTCGGGTTCTCGGCGATGTCCTTGGGGGTGGCCAGGGCATTCTTCGGGTCTTTCAAGGTGATCAGGCCAGCCTTCTGCAGCAGGATCAGGGCGCGGCCGCTGTTGCTGCCTTCGTTAGGGATGGCAACGGTAGCGCCTTCCTTCAGCTCGGACAGGTTCTTGATCTTCTTCGAGTAACCACCGAAGGGTTCGACGTGTACGCCAATGACCGTTTCCAGGTGGGTGCCTTTACCTTCGTTGAAGCTCTTCAGGTATGGCAGGGTCTGGAAGTAGTTGGCGTCCAGACGCTTCTGGTCTACCTGCACGTTCGGCTGTACGTAGTCGGTAAAGACCTTGATCTGCAGGTCCACCCCCTCTTTGGCCAAGGTCGGTTTGATCAGCTCAAGGATTTCGGCGTGCGGTACCGGGGTAGCGGCAACCACCAGTTTCTCGGCAGCGGCGGCCAGGCCGGAGAACGACAGGGCAGCGGCCAGGGCGGTGGTCAGCAGGGTCTTCTTCATGGTGGTCCTTGTTCTGAATCTGGGCCATCGGCGATGGCGAATCGGTTGCCCAACCGGTTCACCAGCGGGCGTGAAACGGACAATACCTAGATTTTTTATTCCGTAACAATATCTTTTATTTAGCTGCTTATTCCAAAAAAAAACTGCCACCAGCCACTTTGCTTATGAGCGATGTCTAGCGTGCGGTGTTGGGCAAGTCGAGGTCCTCTGCCTGGATCTCTTCGCTGTCATTCACCAGCAAGGCAAAGTGAATGACGTTCTCCAGTTCGCGGGTATTGCCAGGCCAGAAATGCGCCTCCAGTACCTGCTGCGCCGCCTCGCTTACCAACGGCACAGGCCGCTGCAGGCGTACGCTGTAGATGCCCACGAAGTACTCGGCCAGCGGCAGGATATCGCCCGGCCGCTCGCGCAGTGGCGGCAGTTCCAGCGCGCCCTCGCGCAGGTACTGGTACAGGCGCTCGTTGAAGCGCCCCGCACGTACCACCCGTGCCAGATCGATGCTGGTGGCGGCGACCAGGCGCACATCCACCGGCTGTGGCTGCTGCGCGCCCACCCGGGTGACCTCGCGGTTTTCCAGGGCCGCCAGCAGCTTGCCCTGGATGGCCAGCGGCAAGTCGGCGATTTCGTCCAGGTACAGCGTGCCGCCGTTGGCCGAACCGAACCAGCCAGCGCGGCTGCTGGCCGTACCGCCATGGCTGCCGGCGCTGTAGCCGAACAGCTCGGCATCGGCGTAAGTGGGGCTGATGGCCGCGCAGTTGACCGACACGAACAGCCCTCCACGGTCGCTGGCACGGTGGATCTGCCGGGCCAGCAACTCCTTGCCGGTACCGGTTTCGCCACGGATCAGCACAGGCAAAGGTTGCGGCGCCAAGCGCTCGAGGTCTTCGCGCAACTGCTGCGAACGCGGATCAATGAACACCAGGGCCTTGGCACGGATGCTCAGCGGGCTTTTGTCCAGCTCGGGGAAGGTCAGCAGTGGCTGGCCAAACGGGTTTTGAAACGTCATGACGAACTCCCGCCCCAGGCCTTCATTGGCCGGGCGTCAGGTAAACGGAAAACGCTAAGGCCTATCAGGCGCGACGCAGTGCGCGCTGCTCGACCCGGCTCTGCAAGCGATACAAGTAGGCGAAGCCTTGTTCCCAGCGCTCATGGCCGGACTTGACGTTGATGTGCCCGGCATTGCTCAGCAACCCCGCTTCGGCGCCCCACGCCTGGGCCAGGTGCAGGGCCCGCGGCACGCTTACGGCAGGGTCGTTGTCAGAGCTGACGACCTGGCTGGGGAATGGCAAGGCCTCGGTCGGGATCGGCGCGAAGTTGCGCAGGGCCGGCGCGCAGGTCGGCCGTTCGACGTCTGCCGGTGCCACCAGCAGTGCACCCCGCACCTGCCGCCGCAAGGCCGGACTGGCCTGCGCAGCCCAATGGGCGACAGTGACGCAGCCAAGGCTGTGGGCAATCAGGATCACCGGCGAGCGCTCGGCGGCAATCGCCTGCTCCAGCGCCTGCACCCAGTCCTGCCGTTGCGGGGTGAGCCAGTCGTGCTGCTCGACCCGCGCACTGTTGGGCAGGGTGCGCTGCCAGTGACTTTGCCAATGGTTGTCTGGCGATCCTTGCCAGCCCGGCACAATCAGGTAACGAATCGACTCATTGCGCATGGGGACGCCTCCAGTAAGTTTGCGTGCTTGGAGACAAGTATAGGGAGGGAGTTATATTCGTAAAGGAATAAGAAGCTATTTATTAATAACTATATGTAATTTCTGTCGATGGCCCTATCGCCGGCAAGCCAGCTCCCACAGGGACTGCACACAGCCTCAGGGCAGCACAATACCTGTGGGAGCTGGCTTGCCGGCGATAGGGCCCTCACAGGCAAAAAAAAGGGCCAACCCCTGCCAAGAGATATGGCCCCAACGCACTTGCGAGAGTCACTTGCCTGAAGAGGTTTTGCAGGTATCAGCGCGCGGTTATCACCGCCAGTTTGCTGATACCCGCACGTTCGATGGCTGCCATGGCCCGCGCCACTTCGCCGTAGTTCACGCCGTCATCGGCCTGCAGTTGCACGCGCACGTCCGCGTCCTTGTCCTTGGCAGCCTTGAGGTTGGTTTCCAGCAGGTCGGGCTGGATCTGGTCCTTGTTGATGAACAGCTTGCCTTCACCGTCGATGCTGACCACCAGCGGGTCCTTCTGCTCCACCGGGGCCACGGCCTCGGTCTTGGGCAGGTTGATAGGGATGGCGTTGGTCAGCAGCGGCGCGGTGACGATGAACACCACCAGCAGCACCAGCATGACGTCTACCAAAGGCGTGACGTTGATTTCACTGAGGACTTCGTCGCTGTCCTGGGTCGAAAAGGCCATATCAGGACGCCTCCTTCACGGGTTGGGTGAAACCAGGCTGGGCTTTTTGCACAGCAGGGTGCACCAGCACACGGAAGGCACTCTTCTGCGCCAGGCTGTAGAAGTCGTGGGCGAAGTCATCCAGGTCGGCAGCAGTCAGCTTGAGGCGACGCAGGAAGTAGTTGTACACCAGCACTGCCGGCACCGCGACGGCGATACCCACACCGGTAGCCACCAGTGCCGCACCGATGGGCCCAGCAACAGTTTCCAGGCTGGCGGAGCCGGCCGCACTGATGCCCTTGAGCGCTTCCATGATGCCCCACACGGTGCCGAACAGGCCGATGAAGGGCGAGGTGCTGCCGATACTGGCGACCACCGCCAGGCCGGTTTCCAGCGAGCGGCGCTCACGCACGATCTGCTGACGCAGGGCGCGCTCCAGGCGGTCCTGATGGTTGATGGCGTGGCTCAGGTCATTGGCCTGGGTATCACCAACGGCAATCGCGGCATAGCCGGACTGGGCAACGCGGGCCGCCGGGCCGGGCAGCTCATGGCTGAGTTCGGCAGCCGAGTCCAGGCTGGAGGCAGCCCAGAACTGCTGGTGGAAGCGCTTGTCCTGGTTTTTCAGCCGCACGAACTGCGCGACCTTGACCAGGGCCAGGCCCCAGGTGACGACAGAGAAACCGACCAGCAGCCAGATGACTGCGCTTTCAACGGATTCGAGGGGGGATGCCAGCAGGCTCATGATGGTGTCTTCCTGTGTTCTGCGAAATAGTTAGCGAAGCTTGAAATCGATCGGCACGCTGACCCAGCCGGTCTGGGCCACATCGCCCTGCTTGGCGGGCACGAAGCTCCAGCGCTTGACCGCGGCCAGCGCGGCAGTGTCGAGGGCGTCACGGCCACTGCTTTTCTGTATCTGGATCTGCCCGGGCTTGCCGCTTGGCAGCACCTCTACGCGCAACAGCACGGTGCCTTCCCAACCACGGCGCTGGGCCATTTGCGGGTATTCCGGTGCCGGGTTCTTCAGGTACGCGGCGTTGGCCGATGCCGGGGTTATCGGGGCCGGCGCGGGTGGCGCTGGCGCAGGCGGTGCGGGGGCGGCCACCGGCGCTGGCGGTGGTGCCTCCACCGGTTTGGGCTGTGGCTTGGGCGCTTGCTTGACCACAGGCTTGGGCACGGGCTTTGGCTTGGGTTTGGGCTTGGCGGCCAGTTCGTCGACTACCGGTGGTGGCGGGGGCGGCTCGACCACAGGCGGCGCGGGCGCTGGCGGCGGTGGTTCGACCACGGGCGGCGCTGGCGCTGCGAACTCGATGGTCATGGGCGGCACCTGTGGCGGCACCACTGGCAGCTCGGGCGTTGGCGCCTGGCTGACCCAGTACGCTGCAGCGCCATGCAGCACCAGCACCAGCAGGCCCAACACCAGCTTGTCGCGGCGCTTGAGCCCGCTGACGGGCGTGCGTTGCAGGCGCAGCTGGCCAAGCGGGAGGCGAAGCGTGCGTCCAAGCTCGACCAGGTCACCCGGGGCCGGGCGCCATGGCTGGTCGTAGGCCCTGACGGCCGACTGGACATTACCCATTGATCAAACTCCTGGGGTCTCGATTCAGGTGTGTGGCTGAATCATCGGGGCCAGAGGCTTATCTCTTAAAGTAATGTTTAAAATTATGGTTAGAACTGGATTGAATATTGTTTTCTAGGGGGAGCGTGAAACCCGCGAATTGCGCGGCCTGCGGCTTTCAGGGATAAGTGCGATGCATTGTCGGCATGCAAAATATTCGCGCAAGGCATGAGAATGCCGCGAGGGCTGCGCCCTTGATCGCCGGCAAGCCAGCTCCCACATTTGGCCGCGGCACACAGCCCCGGCAATCTGTCAGGCGAAAAAAAGCCCGGAACCAAGCCCGGGCTTTTTCATCTTCAAGGGCGGCTCAGATATCCGCCACCTTCTGCCAAACCTTCGGCCGGAAGAACAACGTCTCGCCCCGCGCCAGCCCGGTCAGGCTGTCATGGTCCTTGACCACCTCGGCCTCGATCAACTCGCTCTGCCCTTCCACCTTCAAGGTCACCCGCGTGGTAGCGCCCAGCGGCCGGATATCCCGCACCTCGGCAGCATGGTGCCCTTCTGTCTCATGCCGCGACAGCGACACCTCGTGCGGGCGGAACAGCACATGGTGCCCTTCGCTCACCGCCAGGCGGTTGGAATCGCCCAGGAAGTGGTAGACGAAATCGTTGGCGGGCTTTTCGTACACCTCGCCCGGCGAGCCGATCTGCTCGATCACGCCCTTGTTCATGACCACGATGCGGTCAGCAACTTCCATGGCCTCTTCCTGGTCGTGGGTGACGAACACCGACGTCAGGTTGATGTCTTCGTGCAGCCGCGCCAGCCAACGGCGCAGCTCCTTGCGCACCTTGGCGTCCAGCGCACCGAACGGCTCGTCCAGCAGCAGCACCTTGGGCTCCACGGCCAGGGCGCGGGCCAGGGCGATACGCTGGCGCTGGCCGCCAGACAGCTGCTCCGGGTAGCGGTCGGACAACCAGTCCAGCTGCACCATGTTCAGCAGCTCGTGCACTTTCTCGGCAATCTTGCTCTCGCTCGGGCGCTCGCCCTTGGGCTTCATGCGCAGGCCGAAGGCGACGTTGTCGAACACGCTCATGTGGCGGAAGAGCGCGTAGTGCTGGAACACGAACCCGACGTTGCGGTCACGCACGTCGTGGCCGGACACATCCTCGCCATGGAACACGATGTTGCCCTGGTCCGGGGTTTCCAGGCCGGCGATGATGCGCAGCAGGGTGGTCTTGCCACAGCCGGACGGGCCCAGCAGCGCCACCAGCTCGCCGCTGTTGATGTCCAGGTTGATGTTGTTCAGGGCCTGGAAGCTGTTGAAGCGCTTGCTGACATTACGAACTTCGATCGACATGAATCATTCCTCCGCGGCGCTGTGGCGCAGGCGGTTAATACGGTTCTCGCTCCACTGCTTGAGCAGCAGGATGAAGAGCGCCAGGATCAGCAACAGGCTGGCCACGCTGAAGGCTGCGACGTGGTTGTACTCGTTGTAGAGGATCTCTACGTGCAGCGGCAAGGTGTTGGTCACGCCACGAATGTGGCCCGACACCACCGACACTGCGCCAAACTCGCCCATGGCCCGTGCAGTACACAGCACCACGCCATAGATCAGCCCCCATTTGATGTTGGGCAAAGTCACGTGCCAGAACATTTGCCAGCCATTGGCGCCGAGCAGACGCGCGGCCTCCTCTTCTTGCGTGCCCTGCTCCTGCATCAGCGGGATCAGCTCACGGGCCACGAATGGCACGGTGACGAAAATGGTCGCCAGGACGATGCCCGGGAGGGCGAAGACGATCTGGATGTCATGGTCCTGCAGCCAGGGCCCGAACAGCCCCTGCGCGCCGAACATCAGCACGTAGACCAGGCCGGCGATTACCGGCGATACCGAGAACGGCAGGTCGATAAGGGTGACCAGGATACTTTTGCCACGGAAGGTGTACTTGCTGACGCACCAGGCGGCGCTGACACCGAACACCAGGTTCAACGGTACCGAAATGGCTACGGCGAGCAGGGTCAGCTTCAGCGCCGACAAGGCATCAGGCTCGAAGATCGCCTCGAAGAAGGTGCCAAAACCGTTCTTCAGCGCCTGCGACACCACGATCACCAGCGGCAGCAGCAGGAACAGGGCGAACACCAGCCAGCCAAGGCCGATGAGAATACGCCGCGAGGTAGCACTGCCACGGCGGGCTGCGTTGGCGGCGGCGCTTGCACTCAGGGATGAACTGGACATGCCGGCCTCCTTCAAGGGGTTTCGATGCGGCGCTGCAGCAGGTTGATCAGCAGCAGCAGGATGAAGGAAACCACCAGCATCAGCACGCCGATGGCAGTCGCGCCGGTGTAGTCGTACTGGTCGAGCTTGACCATGATCAGCAGCGGCAGGATCTCGGTCTTCATCGGCATGTTGCCGGCAATGAAGATCACCGAACCATACTCGCCCACGCCGCGGGCGAAGGCCAGGGCAAAGCCGGTGAGCCAGGCCGGCAGCAGGGCTGGCGCCAGTATGTGGCGGAACACCTGCAGCGGCTTGGCTCCCAGGCAGGCCGCGGCCTCTTCCACTTCACGCGGGATATCGGCCAGTACCGGCTGCACCGTGCGCACCACGAAGGGCAAGGTGACGAAGGTCAGCGCCAGGGTGATGCCCAGCGGGGTGTAGGCAATCTTGAAGCCAAGGTCGGTGGCGAACTGGCCAACCCAGCCCGCAGGCGCGTACAGGGCAGTCAGGGCGATACCGGCAACGGCGGTGGGCAGGGCGAACGGCAGGTCGATCATCGCGTCGATGATCTTGCGCCCAGGGAAGGTGTAACGCACCAGCACCCAGGCCAGCAGGGTGCCGATCACCCCGTTGATGATGGCGGCGAACAGGGCGGTGCCGAAACTCAGCTTGAGCGCGGCGATCACCCGCGGCGCACTGATGATGTTCCAGAACTGCTCCCAGGTCAGCTGCGAGGCATGAATGAACATGGCTGCCAGCGGTATCAGCACGATCAGGCTGAGGTACACCAAGGTGTAGCCCAGCGTCAGCCCGAAGCCGGGTATGACGGGGGAAATACGACGCGACATAAGTGTCCCTGGTTGAATGCACTTGGCCCAGTATCGATCCGGGGCCGGTGCAGGCTTCTGAATCCTGGGGCTGCTTTGCAGCCCATTCGCGGCACAAGGCCGCTCCCACAGCGATCGCGGTTCCACAGGGGATCGCGGCTCTGTGTGGGAGCGGCCTTGTGCCGCAAATGGGCCGCAAGGCGGCCCCCGCTTTTCCCTGGCGTTTACTGTGCCTGATAGATCTGGTCGAACACACCGCCATCATTGAAGAATTTGGGTTGTGCAGTTTTCCAGCCACCGAAGTCCTTGTCGATGGTTACCAGGTCCAGTTTCGGGAATTGCTTGCCGAATTCGGCGGCGACCTTCTCGTCACGCGGACGGTAGAAGTTCTCGGCGGCAATCTTCTGCCCGGCCGGGCTGTACAGGTGCTTGAGGTATTCGGTGGCAATGTCGGTATTGCCCTTCTTCTCGGCGTTCTTGTCCACCACCGCCACGGGCGGTTCGGCCAGGATCGACAGCGACGGTACGACGATGTCGAACTTGTCGGCGCCACCGTCTTCCTTCAGCGCCAGGAACGCTTCGTTTTCCCAAGCCAGCAACACATCGCCCTGGCCGTTGTTGACGAAGGTGATTGTCGAGCCACGGGCGCCGGTATCCAGTACGGGTACGTGCTTGAACAGCTCCTGCACGTAGGCTTTGGCCTTGTCTTCGCTACCACCGGCTTTCAGGCCATAGGCCCAGGCCGCCAGGAAGTTCCAGCGCGCACCGCCGGAGGTTTTCGGGTTCGGGGTAATGACCGAAACGTCCTTCTTGATCAGGTCGCCCCAGTCCTTGATGCCTTTCGGGTTGCCCTTGCGCACCAGGAACACGATGGTCGAGGTGTACGGGGTGCTGGCATCCGGCAGGCGGGTCTGCCAGTTGTCCGGCAGGGTCTTGCCGAGCTTGGCCACTTCGTCGATGTCGCCGGCCAGGGCCAGGGTCACCACGTCGGCGCGCAGGCCGTCGATCACCGCACGGGCCTGCTTGCCCGAGCCACCATGGGATTGCTGGATCTTCACCTTGTCGCCCGGGTGGGCCTGCTGCCAGTGCTTGATGAACTCGGCGTTGTACTGCTGGTACAGCTCGCGGGTCGGGTCGTAGGACACGTTCAGCAGTTCGTAGTCCTTGGCGATGGCGGAACCGGCAAAAACAGCACTGGCCAGAGCGGCAAGCGCATAACGGCGAATGGACATGGTGAAGCTCCCGATTGGCATTTTTCTAATTTTGGAGGTGAGGCGCGATCAGCCGGACTTGTTGCCGGGCTGTTGCAGGCGGAACTTCTCCTTGCGCTCGATCTGTACGACCTGAGCGTTGTGCACAGTGATCTCCACCGCACCAAACCGCAGGTCGCGCAAGGCGCTCTGGATTTCACGCAGAATGGTGGCTTCGTCCTGACCGTCGATGCTACGCAGAGATGCACTCATGCTCGTTCTCCTTGGAGTGAGGGTGCCGGGCAGAGGTTTGAAGGGGATTTGCGCCTGGCTTGAGGGCAATAGTAGTGAGGCGGAGTTATTCTTAAAAATACTGTTTAAGAATGTTTATATAACCAAATTCAAATCGTGATTTTGCAGCCGACGCAAAGCCCTGTGGGAGCGGGTTCACCCGCGAATGCGATGTTGGAGCCACCGTCGCATTCGCGGGTGAACCCGCTCCCACAGGGTCCGTACAAGGCTTCAGTTTTGTTTCTGCGGCTCGCGGATCTTGTACCAGGCCACATACAAGGCCGGCAGGAACAGCAGCGTCAGCAGGGTGGCAACGATGATCCCGCCAATCATGGCGTAAGCCATCGGCCCCCAGAACACCTCGCGGGCAATCGGGATCATGCCCAGGCTGGCCGCCGCCGCAGTCAGCAGGATTGGCCGGCGCCGATGGTTGGTGGCTTCCACTACCGCATCCCAAGGCGAGAAGCCCTGGGCTTCGAACTCGTCGATCTGGGTCACCAGAATCACCGAGTTACGAATGATGATGCCCGCAAGCGCCAAGATGCCGAGGATCGCCACGAAGCCCATCGGGGTACCGGTGGGCACCAGCGCCAGCACTACACCGATCAACCCCAGCGGCGCCACGCTGACCACCAGGAACAGCTTCTGCACGCTGTGCAGCTGGATCATCAGGAAGGTCGCCATCAGGAACAGCATCAGCGGAATGACCTTGGCGATCGGGCCCTGTGCCTTGCTGCTCTCCTCCACCGTACCGCCAGTGGCCACTTCGTAACCGACCGGCAGCTGGCTGGCGAACTCATCGATCTTCGGCTTGAGCTGCGCCACCAGGTCGGTGGGCTGGATCTCGCCAGTGACCGAAGCCTTGAGGGTGATGGTCGGCTTGCGATCCCGGCGCCACACCAGCGGCTGCTCCAGCTCGTAGCGCACGGTAGCGAATGACAGCAGCGGGATCGAAGTTCCATTGGGGGTGAGAATCTGCAGGTTCTGCAGGGTATCGGGCGAGCCGCGCTCACTGTCTTCGGCCCGCGCGACCACGTCCACCAGGTAGATGTTGTCGTTGACCTGGGTGATCTGCACGCCACTGACGATGCTGTTCATCACATTGGCCACGTCTTCCGACGACAGCCCCAGCTGGCGGGCCTTGTCCTGGGCGATTTCCACGCGCAGCACCTTACCCGGCTCGTTCCAGTCGTAGATCATCTCGCCGATGTGCTTGTTCTGGTCAAGCAAGGTGGCCAGTTCGATCGCGTGCTTGCGCACCTGATCGATATCAGGACCACTGACCCGGTACTGGATCGGCCGCCCTACAGGCGGGCCCATTTCCAGCGACTGCACATTGGAGCCAATGCCGACGAACTCTTCATGCAGGATCTTCTGCAGACGCTCCATCATGCCCTGGCGCTCTTCGAAGCCTTTGCTGACAATCACCAGCTGCGCGTAGTAAGGGTTCTGCAACTGCTGGTCGAGGGGCAGGTAGAAGCGGACCGCCCCCTGACCAATGTAAGTGCTCCAGTGCACCAGGTCCGGGTCGTCCTTGATCCGCGCCTCGAAGCGGTCGACCACCTTGCGCGTTTCCTCGATCGAGGCGTTCTGTGGCAGGTTGAGGTCGACGAGAATTTCCGGGCGGTCCGAGGACGGGAAGAACTGGTTCTGCACGAAGCGCATGCAAAAGAGCGCCAGCGCGAACAGCACCACGGTACCGATGATGGTCAACCAGCGGTTGCGCATGCACCACAGCAACCCGCCTTCAAATGCCCGCCCGACACGGCCAGGCTCGGCCTCATGGGCCTTGACCTTGTCGCTCTTGAGAATATGCACCCCTAGCACCGGCGCAAAGAATACTGCCACCACCCAAGACACTATCAGGGCCACGGCGATCACCGCGAACAGGGTGAAGGTATATTCACCCGCGGAGCTGGCGTTCAGGCCGATAGGCACAAAACCCGCCACGGTCACCAAGGTGCCGGTCAGCATGGGAAAGGCTGTGGAGGTGTAGGCGAATGTCGCCGCCTGCTCCTTGGTTTCGCCCATTTCCAGCCGCGTGACCATCACCTCCACGGTAATCATCGCATCGTCCACCAGCAGGCCCAGCGCAATGATCAACGCCCCCAGCGAAATCCGCTGCATGGTGATGCCGCTGTACTCCATGAACACGAACACCATGGCCAGCACCAGCGGGATCGAACAGGCCACCACCAGGCCCGCACGCACGCCGAGGCTGACAAAACTGACGGCCAACACAATCACCACTGCCTCGAACAGCGCACTGGTAAAGCCGCCGACCGCTTGCTTGACCACCACGGACTGATCCGACACGGTGTGTACGCCGACACCTATCGGCAAGTCCTGGACCACTTTGTCCATGCGCTTTTTCAGCGCCTCACCGAACACCTGGATGTTGCCACCGGCCTTCATGCCGATGGCCAGGCCCAACGCCGTCTGGCCGTTGTAGCGGAACATCGGTGAAGGCGGGTCGACGTAACCGCGCTCGATGTCGGCGATGTCGGCCAGGCGGAAGAAGCGGTCGTTGATCCTCAGGTTGACGGTTTGCAGGTCCTTTTCCGAGGCAAACTGGCCGGAGGTACGCACCGAAATACGTTCCGGGCCGGCCTCGATGACGCCAGCCGGGGTCACCGCGTTCTGCGATTGCAGGGCCTGCATCACCTGGCGCTGGTCAATGCCCAGGGCGGCCAGCTTGCGGGTGGAGAAGTTCAGGTACAGCACTTCGTCCTGAGTGCCGACCAGCTCGATCTTGCCGATGTTGGGCACATCGCGCACCTCGGCCCGGGCCTGTTCCACGTAGTCACGCAGTTGGCGCAAGGTCAGGCCGTCGGCGGTAAAGGCATAGATCGAGCCGAATACATCACCGAATTCGTCGTTGAAACCCGGGCCCTGGATGCCCGCCGGGAATTCGCCACGAATGTCCTGGATCTTCTTGCGCACCTGGTACCAGATATCCGGAATGTCCTTGGCCTTGGTGGTGTCGCGCAGGTAGACGTAGACCGTGGATTCACCGGGGCGGGTGTAGCTCTTGGTGTAGTCGAGCGAGTCGAGTTCTTCGAGCTTCTTCTCGATGCGGTCGGTGACCTGGTACAGGGTTTCGTCCTGGGTCGCACCGGGCCAGCGGGTCTGGATGACCATGGTTTTGATGGTGAACGACGGGTCTTCCTCACGCCCGAGGTTGAAGTACGAAAAAATCCCCATCAGCAGGCCAACGAACATCAGGTACCACACGAATGACTGGTGCTTGAGCGCCCATTCGGAGAGGTTGAAGCTTCCTTTCATTGCGCATCCTCGTCGAAGGTGACCTTCTGGCCAGGCTTCAGGCTGTTCACACCTGCGGTAACGACGCGCTCACCGGGCTGCACGCCCGACGTCAGCACGATGCTGTCGGCGGTGCGTTCGATCAGCGCCACGTCACGGGTTGCAACGGTCTTCTGCTGCGTATCGATCACCCACACCTGGGTCTTGCCGTCACGCTCGAGCAAGGCACTGCGGGGCAGTTCGCTGCGGGGCGTGACTTGCGAGCTCAAGGTCACGCTGATCGCGGTGCCCAGGTGAAAGGCCGCAGGCGTGCCGGCCAAGGTCAGGCGGGCGCGGCGGGTGCGGGTGGTGGCGTCGGCCTGAGGTTCCAGTTCGCGCAGCGTGGCGGTGGTGTTGATGGTGGGGTCGAGCTGCGAGGCGACGGTGAAGGTCAGGCCACTGCTCAGTTGTTCGGCCAGGCCGATGGGCAGGTCGATCACCGCTTCCTTCACGTCCGGACGGGCCAGGGTCACCACGGCCTGGCCGGCCGTTACGGTTTGCCCGGCTTCGGCCTGCCAGGCGGTAATCACGGCGGCGTGGTCGGTGCGCAGGGTGCTGTAGTCGAGCTGGTCACGGGCCTGGCTGAGCGCAGAGCGCGCCTGCTCCAGCGCTGCGCTGGTGGTTTTCAGGTTGGTCTGGGCGATATCCAGCTGGGCCTGGGCGCCAACGCCGCGGTCATAAAGCTGTTGCTGGCGACGGGCATCGGCCTGGGCGTTGATCCACTGCGCCTGCACCTTGGCCAGGTCGCCTTCGGCGGCGCGCAGCTGGTTCTGCTGGTCGGTCGGGTCGAGGGTGGCCAGGGTGTCGCCCGGCTTCACCTGGGCGCCCACATCCAGCCAACGCCGGGCAATGCGTCCGGAAACACGAAAGCCCAAGGTACTTTCAAAACGCGCCTGGATACTGCCGGCGAAGCGGCCCAGTTGCGACTGCACCTGGGGTTCGACCTTGACCGACAGCACCGGCCGAATCGGCTCTGGTGCTTCTTCTTCGCTACTGCAGCCAGCCAGCAATACGCCGGCCGACAGCATCAGCAGCAGGCGTTTCATAGCTCACCCCCTTGGGCCTTGGCGTCGACCTTCTGCACCTGCATGCCGGGGTGCAGCAACTGCCCGCCAGTGACCACCACGGTTTCGCCGCCCTTCAGGCCGCTGGCGACCACAATCTTGCCGGTGAGATAACGGCTGACTTCGACTTTGCGCAATTCCACCTTGTCGCCCTCGCCCACCACCCACACGGCGGGGTCATGCAGGGCCTTGGTCAGCGCCGACCACGGCAGTTCGACGCTGGGCCGGCCCTGGGCATTGGTGGAGGCGGTGACTGGTGCACCCAGTTGCATGCCGGGTGGCACGTCTTTAAGGCCCACCTTGACCTGCACCGTGCCGCTTTGCGCCGACACCGTGGGCGTGATTTCGCGCACGAAACCCTGCGCCTGGACCTTGGGGTCGTCCAGCAGGCTCACGACTACCCCGGCATCGCTGGGCGGCGCCACCAGCAGCGACTCGTAGACATTGAACACCGCATCGCGGTCGCCATCCACGGCCAGGCTGAAGATCGGCATGGTCGCCTGCACCACCTGGCCGACTTCGGCCTGGCGCTCGGTGATCACCCCGGCGGCCTCGGAGACCAGTGCGGTGTAGCTGAGTTGCTCGTTGGCATTGGCCAGTTGCGCCTGGGCGGCCTTGAGCGCGCTCTGATTGCTGCGCAGCGCGGCCTCGGCAGCATCGTATTCGCTCTGGCTGGTGTAACCCTTGGGCAGCAGTTTTTGCTGGCGCACGAAGGCGGCGCTGGTCTGGGTGACCCGCGCCTGCGCGGCGAATACTTCGGCCTTGGCCGAGTCGACGTTGTTCTGCAGGTCTTTCGGGTCCAGCCGGGCCAGCACCTGGTTGGCCTTGACGTGATCGCCAACATCGACGCTGCGCGAAATGATCTTGCCGCCGACACGGAACGACAGATCAGTCTGCACCCGCGCCTGCACGTCGCCGGTCAGGGTGACCCTGGCAGCGAAATCGGTGGACTGGACCTGTTGCACACCCACCCGAGGCAGCGTCTCGGGGACCTCTTCCTTGCTACAGCCGGTGAGCATGTAAAGCAGCCCCAGGCAGACGACCGACAGCGGACGCATCAACGCCATGCTGGCTCCTTGCTCGTGCACAAATGATTTGTGGAATGCGACTGTGAGCGTAGTTCAGGGTTCGATAAACATCACTGACGCGGATCAGTTCGGCATTTTCACAGCCTGTACCGGCCTCTTCGCGGGTGAACCCGCTCCCACAGGGCTCGTGCATAGGCTGAATCCTGTGCAGTACCTGTGGGAGCGGGTTCACCCGCGAAAGGGCCGGTCCTGCCATATCCAGAAATCATCTGCTTCCCTGGGAGTGCAATACAGCCACTACCTTGGGAGGTGGATCGCTATTCAAGGAAGAATCTGATGCCCAGAGCCCAATCCCATCTACTTCGTCGTGGTCGCTATTCAGAGCTTGGCAGGCTCTATCTGCTGACCACCGTTACCCATCAGCGCAAGCCGCTATTCGATGACTTCCACCACGCCCGGTTAGTCATTCACCAATTGCGGCAAACCGATCAGGAGCACGCCTGCCGCTCACTGGCGTGGGTGCTGATGCCAGACCATCTGCATTCGCTGATCGAGCTGAAAGGAACAACATTGGGCACCCTGATGCGCAGGTTCAAGTCCCGCTCCAGTCGCGCATTACATCAGGCAGGGGTTGACCACGACCCGGTATGGCAGCCTGGGTATCAGGACCGGGCATTGAGAAGGGAGGAAAGCATGGTGCATGTAGCCCGGTACATTGTTGCCAATCCGTTGAGGGCTGGATTGGTCAGAAGTGTCCGGGAATATCCACACTGGGATGCAGTATGGCTTTGATTCGATGCTGGAGCCTTCGCGGCGGTTCGGCGCGAAAGGGCCGAACCGCCGCGAAAGGGCCGGGTCAGGCCGACGCAGCTACCTGTGTCGGGCGCTTGACCTGCGGCTGCGAAGCGTTGGCCGCAGCGCCTTCCTCGATCGCCTGCTGAATCGCCTTGCGACGACGCTCTTCGCTGCGGCGGCTGAAGTACCAGACAAAGAAGGTCACCAGCGACACCGACAGCAGGATCAGGCTGGCCACGGCGTTGATCTCCGGCTTCACGCCCAGGCGCACTGCCGAGAACACTTCCATCGGCAAGGTGGTCGAACCCGGGCCGGACACGAAGCTGGCCAGCACCAGGTCGTCCAGCGACAGCGCGAACGACATCATGCCGCCCGCCGCCAGTGACGGCGCGATCATCGGGATGGTGATCAGGAAGAACACCTTCCACGGCTTGGCACCCAGGTCCATTGCCGCTTCTTCGATCGACAGGTCCAGCTCACGCAGCCGCGCCGATACAACCACCGCCACATACGCCGCACAGAACGTGGTGTGGGCGATCCAGATAGTGACGATACCGCGCTCCTGCGGCCAGCCGATCATCTGCGCCATGGCCACGAACAGCAGCAACAGCGACAGACCGGTGATCACTTCAGGCATTACCAGCGGCGCGGTGACCAGGCCACCGAACAGCGTACGGCCCTTGAAGCGGGTGACCCGGGTCAGCACGAAGGCCGCCAGCGTACCCAGCGCCACCGCCGCCACCGCCGTGTAGCAGGCGATTTCCAGCGAGCGCATCACCGACCCCATCAACTGGGTGTTGTCGAGCAGGCCGACGTACCACTTGATCGACCAGCCCCCCCACACTGTCACCAGTTTGGAGGCGTTGAACGAGTAGATCACCAGGATCAGCATCGGCAGGTAGATGAACAGCAAGCCGAGCACCAGCATCAGCTTGGAGAAACTGAAGCGTTTCATGCGCGGCCCTCCATTTCTTTGGCCTGGCTGCGGTTGAACAGCAGGATCGGCACAATCAGGATCGCCAGCATCACTACCGCAAGCGCAGAGGCTACCGGCCAGTCACGGTTGTTGAAGAACTCCTGCCACAGCACTTTACCGATCATCAGGGTTTCCGGGCCGCCGAGCAGTTCAGGGATCACGAACTCGCCCACCACCGGGATGAACACCAGCATGCAGCCGGCGATGATGCCGTTTTTCGACAGCGGCACGGTAATTTTCCAGAAGCTGTTGAAGGTGCTCGAACCCAGGTCGGATGCAGCCTCGAGCAGGCTCGGGTCATGCTTCACCAGGTTGGCGAACAGCGGCAGGATCATGAACGGCAGGTACGAATAGACCACACCGATGTACACCGCCAGGTTGGTGTTGAGGATCTGCAGCGGCTGGTCGATCAACCCGGTCCACATCAGGAAGCCGTTGAGCAGGCCGTTGTTGCTGAGAATGCCCATCCAGGCATAGACGCGGATCAGGATCGCGGTCCAGGTCGGCATCATGATCAGCAGCAGCAGGACGGTCTGGGTTTCCTTCTTGGCGTTGGCAATGGCGTAGGCCATAGGGAAGCCGATCAGCAGGCACAGCAGGGTGCTGAAGAACGCCATCTTCAACGAGCCCAGGTAAGCCGAGAGGTACAGCTCATCCTCGGTCAACAAACCATAGTTGGCCAGGTTGAGCACCAACTGGATCTTGTCTTCGACGTAGCTGTAGATCTCGGTATACGGCGGGATCGCCACGTCGGCTTCGGCGAAGCTGATCTTCAGCACGATGAAGAACGGCAGCATGAAGAACAGGAACAGCCAGATGAACGGCACGCCGATCACCACGTGCCGCCCCCGCGGGGTCAGGCGCTGGAAGGCTCGCTTGAGCTTGCGCAGTTTCATGACCGCAGTACCACGCCGCTGTCGTCTTCCCACCACACGTACACTTCATCGCCCCAGGTCGGGCGGGTACCCTGGCGCTCGGCGTTGGCGACGAACGACTGCACAACCTTGCCGCTCGGCAACTCCACGTAGAACACCGAGTGGCCACCCAGGTAGGCGATGTCGTGCACCTTGCCGCGCGACCAGTTGTGCTCGAAATCCGGCTGTTTGGTGGTTACCAGCAGCTTTTCCGGGCGCAGCGCGTAGGTGATGTGCTTGTCTTCCACCGAGGTGGTGATGCCGTGGCCCACGTAGATCTTGCGCTCAAGCTCCGGGCTGGCAATGATCGCGTAGCCTTCGGCATCATCGACCACATCACCTTCGAAGAGGTTGACGTTACCGATGAACTCGCACACCAGGCGGCTGGTCGGCGTTTCGTAGATGTCCACGGGCGAGCCGATCTGGGCAATCCAGCCCAGGTGCATGATGGCAATGCGCTGGGCCATGGTCATGGCCTCTTCCTGGTCGTGGGTCACCATCACGCAGGTCACGCCCACGCGTTCGATGATCTCTACCAGTTCCAGCTGCATCTGCGAACGCAGTTTCTTGTCCAGCGCACCCATCGGCTCGTCGAGCAGCAGCAGCTTGGGGCGCTTGGCCAGGGAGCGGGCCAGGGCTACGCGCTGACGCTGTCCACCGGACAGCTGGTGCGGCTTGCGCTTGGCGTACTGGGTCATGTGCACCAGCTTGAGCATCTCGGCCACGCGGGCGTCGATGTCAGCCTTGGGCAGCTTGTCCTGCTGCAGGCCGAAGGCGATGTTCTGTGCCACGGTCATGTGTGGGAACAGGGCGTAGGACTGGAACATCATGTTGATAGGCCGCTCGTAGGGCGGCATGTCGGTGATGTCGACGCCGTCGAGCAGGATCCGCCCTTCGGTAGGGCGCTCGAAGCCGGCCAGCATGCGCAGCAGGGTCGATTTGCCGGAACCGGAGCCACCCAGCAGGGCGAAGATCTCGCCTTTGCGGATTTCCAGTGACACATCGTCTACGGCGATGGTTTCGTCGAACTTCTTCGTGACCCGGTCGATTTTGACCAGCACCTGCTTGGGTTGCTGGCCACCCTCGAGGGCTTTCTTATAGGCACCGGAGGCAACTGCCATGAGTGAAACTCCCAACAAGATTTGTGTGCCCGCCCCTGCTTGGGCGGCGGGCCTGGATTGTTACTTGCCCGACTTGACCTTGGTCCAGCTACGGGTCATCAAACGTTGCACCTTGGGCGGCAACTCTGAATTCACGAACATCTTGTCCAGCACTTCCTGCGGTGGGTAAACCGCAGCGTCAGTCCTCACGGCCTGGTCCATCAGGTCGCCAGCCTTGGGGTTCGGGTTGGCGTAACCGACGTAATCACTGACCTGGGCGATAACCTCAGGTTTCAGCAAATAGTTGATGAAGGCGTGGGCCTCTTTGACGTTCTTGGCGTCGGCGGGGATCGCCAGCACGTCGAACCAGAGGTTGCCGCCTTCCTTGGGAATGGCGTAGGCCAGGTTCACGCCCTTCTTCGCTTCTTCAGCGCGGGCCTTGGCCTGGAAGATATCGCCCGAGAAGCCTGCCGCGACGCAGATGTCGCCGTTGGCCAGGTCGGTGATGTACTTGGACGAGTGGAAGTAGGTCACGTACGGGCGCACGGCCAGCAGCTTCTGCTCGGCTTTTGCATAGTCCTTGGGGTCGGTGCTGTTGGGGTTGAGGCCCATGTAGTTGAGCACCGCCGGCAGCATTTCGTCCGCCGAGTCGAGGAAGGCCACGCCGCACTTGGAGAGTTTCTTCATGTTCTCGGGTTCGAACAGCACGGCCCAGGAGTCGATGGTGTCCACGCCCAGCGCGGCCTTCACCTTGTCGACGTTGTAACCGATGCCGTTGGTGCCCCACAGGTAAGGCACGGCGTACTGGTTGCCCGGGTCGTTCTTTTCCAGGCGTTTCATCAACGCCGGATCCAGGTTGGCATAATTGGGCAGCAGGCTCTTGTCGAGCTTCTGGAACGCGCCCGCCTTGATCTGCTTGCCGAGGAAATGGTTGGACGGCACTACCACGTCATAGCCGGTGTTACCGGCCAGCAGCTTGCCTTCCAGGGTTTCGTTGGAGTCGAACACGTCCTGCACGGGCTTGATGCCCGTTGCTTTCTCGAAGTCCGCGAGTGTGGTCGGGCCGATATAGTCGGACCAGTTGTAAAAGTGCACCGTAGGCGCCGCTTGGACGCTGCATGCCAGCGTCAGGCCCGCACCGGCCATCAAGGCCTTGCGGAATACAGAAATAGACAAGTGGGTGCTCCTCACAATCAGTGCCTGGGTCGCGACAATGCTGCCGCACACGCAAAACCGGCGCGCAACTTACCTTCGCAGCTTCGATGCCGCAATCAACAATTGCCTTTCACTGGCTCTGGGCCGGTAAAGCCCGGCCCAGAGGTGTCGCATCGGGCTTATTTGCCCGATTTGATCTTGGTCCAGCTGCGGGTGATCACACGCTGCACAGAAGCGTCAGGCGCAGCGATTGCGTACAGCTGCTTCTTCACTTCGGCAGGCGGGTAAATGCTCGGGTCACCGCTGATGTCTTTATCCACCAGCGCAGTGGCAGCCTGGTTGCCGTTCGGGAAGCGCACGGCGTTGGTGATCTCGGCCATGATTTCCGGCTGCAGCAGGAAGTTCATGAACTGGTAGGCCTCATCCTTGTGCTCGGCATCTTTCGGGATGGCCACCATGTCGTAGAAAGTACCGGCGCCTTCCTTCGGAATGACGTAGTCCACTTTGACTTTGTCGCCGGCTTCGTGGGCACGTGCCTTGGACTGCTCCAGGTCACCCGAGTAACCGACGGCTACACAGATGTTGCCGTTGGCCATGTCGCCGATGTACTTGGAGGAGTGGAAATAGGTGATCGAAGGACGAATCTTGAGGAACAGGTCCTCGGCGGCCTTCAGGTCTTCTTTCTTGGTGCTGTCGCTCGGCAGGCCCAGGTAGTGCAGCGCGGCCGGGATCATTTCGGTCGGTGCATCCAGGAAGCTCACACCGCAGCTTTTGAGCTTGGCAATGTTCTCAGGCTTGAACACGACGTCCCACGAGTCGATCTTGTCCACGCCCAGCGCGGCCTTGACCTTCTCCGGGTTGTAGCCGATGCCGATCGAGCCCCACATGTACGGGAAGGCGTGCTTGTTGTCCTTGTCGCTGGCATCGCCAACGGCTTTGAGCAGGTCCGGATCGAGGTTTTTCCAGTTAGCCAGCTTGGAACGGTCCAGTTCCTCGTAAACCCCCGCCTTGATCTGCTTGGCCAGGAAGTTGTTGGACGGCACCACGATGTCGTAGCCCGACTTGCCTGCCAGCAGCTTGGCTTCGAGGGTTTCGTTGCTGTCGAAGACGTCGTACTTGACCTTGAAACCGGTCTGCTTCTCGAACTTGGCGATGGTGTCCGGCGCGATGTAGTCCGACCAGTTGTAGACGTTCAACACCTTGTCGTCAGCCTGTGCAGCAGTAGCCATGGCACCCATCAGGGCTGCGGCCAGCAACGTCTTGCCCATTTTATTCATGCGTCATGCTCCAGAATTTTTATTTAGCCATCTGTTCAGCAGCCAGGACCTACGGTGCAGAGCGCGCGGCGACTGAATCAGTCGCTAGTCTGGCAAGTTACGAGGCTCTGTTTCAAGGAAAGCAGAGCCTTGTAACGACTTAATGTCACATCGCTAGCCTAGCAAATGCCTACCGAATCGCCTCAAGGGTCAAGTCGAGGCATTTGCGTGCCTTTTCCACCAGTTCGTCGATTTCCGCATGGCTGATGACCAGCGGCGGCGCGATGATCATGGTGTCACCCACCGCACGCATGATCAGGCCGTTTTCGAAGCAGAAGGTGCGGCAGATCATGCCCACGCCCTTGCCCTCGTAACGGCTGCGGGTGGCCTTGTCTTTCACCAGCTCGATCGCGCCAAGCATGCCAAGGCCGCGCACTTCACCCACCAGCGGGTGGTCCTGCAGCTCACGCAAACGCTTTTGCAAATACGGTGCCGCTTCAGTACGCGCCTTCTCGACAATTTGCTCGTCGCGCAGGATGCGCAGGTTTTCCAGGCCCACCGCCGCCGCTACCGGGTGGCCCGAATAGGTGAAGCCGTGGTTGAAGTCACCGCCTTCGCTGATCACCTTGGCCACTTTGTCACGCACGATCACACCGCCCATGGGGATGTAACCGGAGGTCAGGCCCTTGGCGATGGTCATCAGGTCGGGCTTGAGGTCGTAGTAATCAGAGCCGAACCACTCGCCGGTACGGCCGAAACCACAGATGACTTCGTCGGCAACGAACAGGATGTCGTACTTGGCGAGAATCTCCTTCACCTTCGGCCAGTAGGTTTCCGGCGGGATGATCACGCCGCCTGCGCCCTGGATAGGCTCGGCGATGAAGGCGGCGACGTTGTCTTCGCCGACTTCGAGGATTTTCTTCTCCAGCTGTTCGGCCGCCCAGATACCGAACGCATCCGGGGTCATGTCACCGCCTTCGCCGAACCAGTACGGCTGCGGGATGTGCACGATGCCCGGGATCGGCAGGCCGCCCTGCTCGTGCATGCCGCTCATGCCGCCCAGGCAAGCACCGGCGAAGGTGGAGCCGTGGTAGCCGTTGATACGGCCGATGATGGTCTGCTTGTGCGGCTTGCCCTTCAACGCCCAGTAGTGGCGCACCATGCGCAGCACGGTGTCGTTGCCTTCGGAGCCGGAGCCGGTGAAGAACACATGGGTCATGCCCTCGGGCGCCACATCGGTAATGGCCTTGGCCAGTTCCAGTGCAGGCGGGTGGGCCGTCTGGAAGAACAGGTTGTAGTACGGCAGCTCGCGCATCTGCTTTTCTGCTGCCTGAACCAGCTCTTCACGGCCGTAACCCACCGCCACGCACCACAGGCCCGCCATGCCGTCGAGGATCTTGTGCCCCTCGCTGTCCCACAAATGCACCCCCTGGGCCTTGGTGATGATGCGCGGCCCCTTCTCCTTCAGCTGCTTGTAGTCACTGAAAGGTGCGAGATGGTGCTCCCCGCTCAGGGTTTGCCATTCACGGGTTTGCGGGTTGTTGGTGCTCATGTGCTTCTCCGTTGTTCGACAGCCGCGCTCCAGCGGCCCCAGGGTTTATCAGACAGCGAACAGCAGGAACTCTCGCTCCCAGGAACTGATGACACGCTTGAAGTTTTCATGCTCGGCGCGCTTGGTTGCGACGTAGCCGGTGATGAACTTCTTGCCCAGGTACTGCACCAGCGCACGGCTGTTTTCCATGCGCTCCAGGGCGTCTTCGATGGTCAGCGGCAAGCGCAGGTTACGGCGTTCGTAGCCACGGCCCTGCACCGGCGCGCTGGCCTGAATGCCTTCGACCATGCCGATGTAGCCACACAGCAGGCTGGCAGCAATGGCCAGGTATGGGTTGGCGTCGGCGCCCGGCAGGCGGTTCTCGACCCGGCGGCTTTGCGGGCCGGCATCCGGTACGCGCAGGCCGACAGTGCGGTTTTCTTCGCCCCACTCCACGTTCACCGGCGCCGAAGTGTCGGGCAGGAAGCGGCGGAACGAGTTGACGTTGGGGGCGAACAGCGGCAGTGCCTCGGGGATGAACTTCTGCAGGCCACCGATGTGGTGGAGGAACAGCTCGCTCATGCTGCCGTCTTCATTGCTGAAGATGTTCTTGCCGGTGGCCACGTCGACCACGCTCTGGTGCAGGTGCATGGCACTGCCCGGCTCGCCGGTCATCGGCTTGGCCATGAAGGTGGCAGCCACGTTGTGCTTGAGCGCCGCCTCGCGCATGGTGCGCTTGAACACCAGGATCTGGTCGGCCAGGTGCAGGGCGTCGCCGTGACGGAAGTTGATTTCCATCTGCGCCGTGCCGTCTTCGTGGATCAGCGTGTCCAGGTCCAGCTGCTGTAGTTCGCACCAGTCGTAGACGTCTTCGAACAGCGGGTCGAATTCGTTGGCGGCTTCGATCGAGAACGACTGGCGGCCGGTTTCCGGGCGGCCCGAACGGCCTACCGGGGGCTGTAACGGGAAGTCCGGGTCTTCGCTGCGCTTGGTCAGGTAGAACTCCATCTCAGGCGCGACAATCGGCTGCCAGCCCTTGTCGGCGTAGAGCTTGAGGACTTTCTTCAAGACGTTGCGTGGCGACAGTTCGACCGGGTTGCCCTTCTTGTCGTAGGTGTCGTGGATCACCTGCGCAGTCGGCTCGATGGCCCACGGTACAAGGAACACGGCATTCTCGTCGGGGCGGCAGATCATGTCGATGTCGGCCGGGTCGAGCAGTTCGTAATAGATGTCGTCGTCGACGTAGTCGCCGGTCACAGTCTGCAGCAGCACGCTCTCGGGCAGGCGCATGCCTTTTTCGGCGATGAATTTGTTGGTGGGCGAAATCTTGCCGCGCGTGATGCCGGTCAGGTCACTGATCATGCATTCGACTTCGGTGATCTTGTGCTCTTTCAACCAATCGGTGAGCTGGTCGAGGTTGTTACTCATAAATACCTCAGGAGGTAAGGTGGGCCGCGCATTGATTCTGGATGGAGTAGATTGCTAAAGCAAAAACCCCCGCGCAGCGCCGCAGTGGATACACTGAAAACAAGTGTGTCCGTAATGAGTTCGAAGGGCAGGAAGACGAAGCGAAGGGCGGCAAGCCGCTACGAGGGCGGGCCCGGAAACGCCAAACGTCAATTATTGCGGCCAGGGCGACCACGCCATTGACGAAGCTTGCAAAAACGACAGAGGTACCTGTTGGCACTGCGCAGGCAGTGCTTTCAGGTCGCGGCAAGCGGACCATGTGACCCTCGTATTATTGTGTTCTGGGTTGTGACCGAGCTTAGCCTTGTTCATTTTTTTACACAACACCCGCGTAAAAAATAAAAGACGGTACGCTTGAGATAGCCCTTCACACGTGAAATAGCGGATAATGGCACGCCCCGATTTGCAGCAAATCTGCCGTAGATGTGCCATTTCAGGGCATCATGGGGTTGGCTTGACATCAGTATGGCTTTTCGATTGACTGGTCCTGCAAGCCCCCCTTGATTGATATTTTTAACAACAAAGGTGTTGCATCATGTCGGTACCCCCGCGTGCCGTTCAGCTTAACGAAGCGAACGCGTTCCTTAAGGAACATCCTGAGGTTCTCTACGTTGACCTTCTGATTGCAGATATGAATGGTGTGGTGCGTGGCAAGCGCATTGAGCGCACCAGCCTCCACAAGGTTTACGAGAAAGGCATCAACCTGCCGGCCTCCCTCTTCGCCCTGGACATCAACGGTTCCACCGTCGAAAGCACCGGGCTTGGCCTGGACATCGGCGATGCTGACCGCATCTGCTACCCGATCCCCGACACGCTCTGTAATGAGCCGTGGCAAAAGCGCCCCACTGCCCAACTGCTGATGACCATGCACGAGATCGAAGGCGAGCCGTTCTTCGCCGACCCTCGTGAAGTGCTGCGTCAGGTAGTGAGCAAGTTCGACGAACTGGGCCTTACCATCTGCGCTGCATTCGAGCTGGAGTTCTACCTGATCGACCAGGAGAACGTGAACGGCCGCCCACAGCCGCCGCGCTCGCCAATTTCGGGCAAACGCCCGCAGTCGACCCAGGTGTACCTGATCGACGACCTCGACGAATATGCCGACTGCCTGCAGGACATCCTTGAAGGCGCGAAAGAACAAGGCATCCCGGCCGACGCCATCGTCAAGGAAAGCGCCCCGGCGCAGTTCGAAGTCAACCTGCACCACGTGCCCGACCCGCTCAAGGCCTGCGATTACGCGGTACTGCTCAAGCGGTTGATCAAGAACATCGCCTACGACCATGAAATGGACACCACCTTCATGGCCAAGCCCTACCCGGGCCAGGCAGGCAACGGCCTGCATGTACACATTTCCGTGCTGGACAAAGATGGCCACAACATCTTCACCAGCGAGGATCCCGAGCAGAACGCCGCGCTACGTCACGCTGTCGGCGGTGTGCTCGAGACCCTGCCCGCGTCCATGGCGTTCCTTTGCCCGAACGTCAACTCGTACCGCCGCTTTGGCGCGCAGTTCTATGTACCGAACGCGCCAAGCTGGGGCCTGGACAACCGCACCGTAGCGCTGCGTGTGCCAACAGGCTCTGCCGATGCCGTGCGCCTCGAGCACCGGGTAGCCGGCGCCGATGCCAACCCGTACCTGATGATGGCGGCCGTGCTGGCTGGCGTTCACCATGGCCTGACCAACAAGATCGAGCCGGGCAAGCCGATCGAAGGCAACTCGTACGAGCAGCTGGAGCAGAGCCTGCCGAACAACCTGCGCGATGCCCTGCGCGAGCTGGACGACAGCGAGATCCTCAACAAGTACATCGATCCGAAGTACATCGACATCTTTGTCGCGTGCAAGGAAAGCGAGCTGGAGGAGTTCGAGCACTCGATCTCCGACCTCGAGTACAACTGGTACCTGCACACCGTGTAAAAAAAACGCCGCCCACAAGGGCGGCGTTTTTGTTTTAGACCGGTGTCGCCTGCTTCGCGGGCACGCCCGCTCCCACAGGAAGACCACAGGCTTCAGCCCTGCAGATTACCCTGTGGGAGCGGGCGAGCCCGCGAAGAGGCCGGCACAGGCTTACAGGGGTTTCTCGAAAATCTTCGAGTTGCGCTGGTAGTTGTACAGCGATGCCCGCGCCGATGGCAGGCGCTCCACGCCGCTGGGTGCAAAACCGCGCTCGCGGAACCAGTGCGCAGTACGCGTCGTCAGCACAAACAGGGTGTTCAAACCCATCTGCCGCGCCCGGCTCTCGATGCGCTCCAGCAATTCATCCCCGCGCCCGCCGTGGCGATATTCCGGGTTCACCGCCAGGCATGCCAGTTCCCCTGCCTCGGAGTCGGCAATCGGGTACAGAGCCGCACAGGCGATGATCATGCCCTCGCGCTCCACCACGCTGAACTGCTCGATCTCCCGCTCCAGCACCTCACGCGAGCGGCGCACCAGGATGCCCTGTTCTTCCAGCGGGCTGATCAGCTCCAGCAAGCCGCCCACATCCTCGATGGTCGCCTCACGCACCACTTCGAACTGCTCCTGCGACACCAGCGTACCGCCACCACCACGGGTGAACAGCTCGGTCAGCAGCGCGCCGTCCTCGGCATAACTGACAATGTGGCTGCGGGCCACGCCGCCCTTGCAGGCCTCGGCGGCGGCGTCCAGCAGCTCGCCCTGGTAGTCGCTGCCCAGGCGCTGCAGGTGCGGGGCAACCTGCTGCGGGCGCAGTTCACGCACAAGCTTGCCGTCCGCGTCCAGCAGGCCCGGCTCGGCGCCGAACAGCAGCAACTTGTCGGCCCCCAGTTCGATGGCGGCACGGGTAGCCACGTCTTCGCAGGCCAGGTTGAAGATTTCCCCGGTGGGCGAGTAGCCCAGCGGTGACAGCAGCACGATGGAGCGCTCGTCGAGCAGGCGGCTGATGCCCTTGCGGTCGACCCGGCGCACCTCACCGGTGTGGTGGTAGTCCACCCCTTCGAGCACGCCGATCGGCCGTGCGGTAACCAGGTTGCCGGAGGCCACGCGCAGGCGCGAGCCCTGCATCGGCGACGCGGCGATGTCCATCGACAGGCGTGCCTCGATGGCCAGGCGCAGGGCGCCTACGGCATCGATCACGCAGTCCAGGGTGGCGGCATCGGTAATACGCAGGCCATGGTGGTAGTGCGGGGTCAGCCCGCGATCGGCCAGGCGGCTTTCGATCTGCGGGCGCGAGCCATGCACCAGCACCAGACGCACGCCAAGGCTGTGCAGCAACACCAGGTCGTGGACGATGTTGCCGAAATTAGGGTGTTCCACCCCATCGCCAGGGAGCATGACCACGAAGGTGCAGTCGCGATGGGCATTGATGTACGGGGAGGCATGACGCAGCCAGTTGACGTAGTCGGGCATGACAGGGCCTGTGAATAAGTGGACGGAGAACGGCGATACAAGGGGCGTTCAATATCATCGTCGGAACAGGCTTGCGGTCACGCGCGGTCTCCTCTAGGCAGGAACGAATCAACTCGATTGACGTTTAGTGCAGGCAATAGTGCCGGATCAGGTCACGCAATAGACGCACGGTAGGCTCGATTCGTGACATTTCAAGGTATTCGCCGGGCTGGTGGGCACAGGCGATGTCGCCAGGGCCCAGCACGATGGTCTGGCAGCCCAGCTGCTGAAGATAAGGCGCTTCGGTGCCGAACGCCACCGCTTCGGCGCGATGGCCGGTCAGGCGTTCCGCCACTTGCACCAGCTCGGCATCGGCAGCCTGCTCGAACGGCGGCACCTCCGGGAAAAGTGGCGCGTAGTCGATGCGCACATCATGGCGCTCGGCCACGGGCACCAACTTCTCGCGAATGGCTGCGCGCAGTTGCTCTACATCCATGCCCGGCAACGGTCGCAGGTCGAATTCAAGCGCACACTGGCCGCAGATGCGGTTGGGGTTGTCGCCGCCGTGGATGCAGCCAAAGTTCATGGTCGGGGTCGGCACGGTGAACTGTGGGTTGCGATAGGTTTGTTGCCATTGCTGGCGCAGGCCCATCAGCTCGCCCATTACCGCATGCATGGCCTCCATGGCGCTGCGGCCCAGGTTCGGGTCCGACGAATGGCCGCTGCGTCCGAGGATGTCGATGCGGTCCATGAGAATGCCCTTGTGCATGCGGATCGGCCGTAGCCCGGTAGGCTCGCCGATGACCGCCGCACGGCCCAGCGGCTGGCCGGCCTCGGCCAGGGCGCGGGCACCGGACATGGAGCTTTCTTCGTCGCAGGTGGCGAGGATCAGCAGTGGTTGCTTGAAATCGTGCTCCAGCAGCGGGATGACGGCTTCGATGACCAAGGCAAAAAAGCCCTTCATGTCGCAACTGCCCAGGCCGACCCAGCGGCCATCGACCTCGGTCAGCTTCAACGGGTCGCTGGCCCACAGTTGTTCGTCATAGGGCACAGTGTCGCTGTGCCCGGCCAGCACCAGCCCACCCGGGCCGCTGCCACGGCTGGCCAGGAGGTTGAACTTGCCCGGCGTGACCTGCTGGATGTCGCATGTGAAGCCCAGGTCGCCCAGCCACCCCGCCAGCAGGTCGATGACCTGGCGGTTGGACTGGTCCAGCGCGGGCTGGGTGCAACTGACCGAAGGCGCGGCGATCAAGGCGGCAAACTGGTCTTTCAGCGTCGGCAACGGCATGCGCAAACTCCTCGGAAGCGTTGCCCATCATAGGACTATCCGCCGTCTGGAATAAACCGTTGGCGGCTGACTGCTGTAGACTCTCCGCCAACCACGCCCCTCTTTCGAGTCTGTGATGCACAAAGAAACCGAACTGAAGCTCCGCGCCAGCCGCGAGACCCTTGCCGCCCTGCGCGAGCACCCTCTGCTGAAAAAGCGCAACAAGTCCGGCTGGCAGACCCGTGAACTGCTCAACCAGTACTTCGACACCCCCGAGCGTGAGCTGTCCGCCGCCCGTGTCGCCCTGCGCCTGCGCCGCGATGGCGATGCCGTCATCCAGACCCTCAAGTGCCGCGGCACCAGCGTGGCCGGCCTGTCCGAGCGCAACGAGTACGAATGGAACCTGGACAAGGTCAAGCTCGATCTGAAGAAGCTGGACGCCACCTGCTGGCCCGAGCAACTGGCAGGCCTGGACAAGAAAACCATCAAGCCGCTGTTCACCACCGACTTCAGCCGTGAATACGCCGAAATCGCCTGGGGCCGTGGCAAGAGCAAAGTCGTGATCGAGGCCGCGCTGGACCAAGGCTTCGTGATTGCCGGCAAGCGCAAGGAAGAGATCTGCGAGCTGGAGCTGGAACTGCGCGAAGGTGACCCGCAAGCGCTGTTGGAGCTGGCCGCCGAGCTGGCCGCCAGCCTGCCGCTGATGCCCTGCGACATCAGCAAGGCAGAGCGTGGCTACCGCCTGCTGGAGCCGGACAGCTACGAGCTGGGCCTGCCGCACACCGAGCTGGAAGCCGAAATGGCCCTGGACGACGCCTACGCCGCATTGGCCTGGCAACTGCTGGGCAGCAGCCAGCGCCTGGCCGAGCAGTACCGCCACAACGGCCACTGGCGCCTGCTGCAGGACTGGGTCGAGTGCCTGAGCGAACTGCGCGCCCTCACCGCCAGCCTTGGCCAGGCCGCGCCGCGTGCCAGCACCCGTGACCTGCGCAGCAGCCTCGATGCCCTGCTGGAAGACTGGCGCCCGCTGGTGCAGGCCGGCAACGACGACGAAGACATCCGCCGCGCCGCGCCCGAGCAGTTTGCCGAAGAGCTGGAAGACGTGCGCTGGGGCCAGTTCTCGCTGGAAACCTCGCGCTGGCTGCTGGCCCGCGCCTGGACCGTGGAGCGCAAAGGCCGTGGCGAACGTCAGGGCAAGGCGCAGCTGGCCAGCTGGCTGGCTCACCTGCTGGGGGAGGAAGGCCGTGCGTTGAAGCTGCCGCTGTACACCCAGCGCCCGGAAGACCTGGCCGAGCAGCTGCCACGTATCGAGCAACTGCTGGGCTGGCTGCACCACGCCCGCCAGGTGCTGGAAGCGCCGCAGATGGACCGCCTGTATGGCGACCTGAAAAAGCTGCACGAGCTGGCCGAACTGCCGATCAGCGATGAAGTGCTGGAAGCGCGTATCGAACAGGCCCGGGCAGTGGATCAGAGCCGCGGCTGGAAGCACCTGATCAAGGCTTGATACCGCGTCGCCATTTCGCGGCGGTTCGGCGCCGCGAATGGCCTCACCGCGACAGCGGCAGGCTGGTGGTGGACTTGATCTCGGACAGCGCCACAATGGAGTTCACTTCCTGAATGCCTGGCACGTTCGACAGCTTTTCGAAGAAGAACCGCTCGTAGGCCTCGATATCCGACGTGACGATGCGCAGCAGAAAGTCCACCGCCCCCATCAGCACGTAACACTCAAGCACCTCCGGAAACCCGCGGATCGCCTCGGTGAACTCGGTGAAGTTGGAGCGCCCGTGAGCGTTGAGCTTCACCTCGGCGAAAATCTGCGTGTTCAGGCCGACCTTCTTGCGGTCCAGCAAGGTCACCTGGCCGCGAATCACCCCCTCTTCCTTCAAGCGTTGTATGCGCCGCCAGCACGGCGATTGCGACAGCCCTACGCGTTCGGCGACCTGCGCGCTGGACAGCGAAGCGTCCTCTTGCAGCAGTTCGAGAATGCGGCGGTCGTAAGCGTCCAGCTCGCTATGCATTGTTCAATCTCCTGAGCGGCGTTATTTGAATTGATCAATTCATCAATACAGCGAAATGATCAGATCATAGCGAAAAAATGCCGCCACTGACGTGCAAGAATTTCTCCCACATTTGCGGAGACCAGCATGAACGCACAACCCCGTACCGACGCCTGGGCTGCCAGCAACGCCCACAGCACCGTGCACTACCGCCTGCAGGCCGACGCCGAGCCCGACAGCCTGTGCCGCGTGCTCAACCTGTTTGCCCTGCAGTTCCTGACCCCGCACAGCGTGCACGTCAGCCAGCAGGAAGACTGGCTGGATATCGAAGTCGGCATTGGCGGCCTGAGCTGGCACCGGGCCGAAGTGATTGCGCAGAAACTGCGTAATCTGGTGTGTGTGGGTGAGGTGAGCCTGACCAATGTACAGCGGGTGGCGTTGGCAGTGGTCTGAACCCTCTGCTGTGCCTGTGCCGGCCTCTTCGCGGGCTCGCCCGCTCCCACAGGAACACCACAGTATTTGAGGTCGGTGGACATCCTGTGGGAGCGGGCGAGCCCGCGAAGAGGCCAGCACAGGCATAGCAAAATTCCGAAACCCTTCAGTTTCGGTAGATCTCACCCATCCGACTAGCCTGATCAGCACTCCCCATCAGGCACGGACGCCACCATGCACACCCCCGACAACCTGGAACTCGACCTGAAGCACGTGCTACAGGCGCTGCTCGCCGACCAGTACCTGCACGCCACCGACACCCTGCAAGTGCTCGAACACGCCGCCGCACACCCCACCGCCCACCCCTTGGAACAAGTTGCCGCCTGCTGCCTGAAAGACCGCCGACAACCCGGCCAACTGCTGGACTTGGACAGCCTCTGCCAATGGCTGGCCAACAAGGTCGGCCAGCCCTACCTGCGTATCGACCCCATGCAACTCGACCTGCCCCAGGTCGCCGGCCTGGTATCCCCCGCTTTCGCCCAGCGCCACGGTATCCTGATCGTCGCCGACGACCCTTCCGGCATCACCGTGGCCAGCGCCCAGCCTTACCAGAACGACTGGCAGGCTGACCTGGCCCGCAGCCTGGGTCGCCCGATCCGCCGCGTGCTGGCCAACCCGTTGCAGATTCGCCAGTCAGGGCAGTCGTTTCACCGCCTGGCCCAGTCGGTAAAGGGCGCGCAGCACCAGCAATCGACCAGCCTGGGCGAACTCGAACAGTGGCTGGAGCTAGGCAAGCGCCAGGCCGAGGCCAGCGCCGACGACGCGCACATCGTGCATATCGTCGACTGGCTGCTGCAGTACGCCATTGATCAGCGCGCCAGCGATATCCACCTGGAACCCCGACGCGCACAGGGCCAGTTGCGCTACCGCATCGATGGCCTGCTGCACACCGTCTATGCCTTCCCCGCCGGGGTCACCCTGGCGCTGGTCAGCCGCCTGAAACACCTGGGCCGCCTGGACGTTGCAGAAAAGCGCCGCCCGCAGGACGGCCGCCTGCAAAGCCGGCTACCAGGTGGCGGCGAAGTGGAGCTAAGGCTGTCGACCCTGCCGACCCCGTTCGGCGAAAAGCTGGTACTGCGCCTGTTCGACCCGCACCAACTGCACGAGGGCTTCGAGCGCCTCGGTCTGCAGGGGCCACAACTGGCCCAGTGGCAAGGCCTGCTGCGCCAGCGCCAGGGCATCATCCTGGTCACTGGCCCCACCGGTTCCGGCAAGACCAGCACGCTGTACGCCAGCCTCAAGCTGCTGGCCACACCGCAGGTCAACCTGTGCACCATCGAAGACCCTATCGAGCGCCTGGAACCGGCCTTCAACCAGCTGCAGGTACAGCCCGCGCTAGACCTGGGTTTTGCCAGCGCCGTGCGGGCCATGCTGCGCCAGGACCCTGACATCATCATGATCGGCGAGATCCGCGACCGCGAAACGGCGCTGGTGGCGGTGCAGGCGGCCCTGACCGGGCACCTGGTACTGTCGACCCTGCATACCAACGACGCCTGCGCTGCAATCACCCGCCTGCAAGAGCTGGGTGTGGCCGACTACCTGATCAAGGCCACGCTGGTCGGGGTCATGGCCCAGCGACTGGTGCGTACTGTGTGCCCAGACTGTGTGGCGAATCCATCAGCCAGTTGCCTGACCTGCCGTGGCACCGGTTTTCATGGGCGTACGGGCCTGTTCGAGCTGCTGCAGCCCAGCGAAAGCCTGCGTGCATTGATTGGCCCGAACGCCGACCTTACCCGTTTGCGGCAACAGGCACTGGACGATGGCCTGGTTGACCTGCGCCGTTGCGGCGAGGCCAAAGTGGCTTGCGGGCAGACCCGTGCCGAGGAAGTGCTGCGCGTCTGCAGCTGACGAAAAGTCCTTTGTATTCAAGGAACTTGCCTTGCCCGGAAAGATCCAACCGCGCATCTTCAACCCTCACCCTTCGAGGTGTTTCAACATGCGTCTCAAAACCGCCATCGCTGCCGCTGCCTTGCTTTCGCTGCCCATTGGCTCGGCCATGGCCGATACCTTCTGGCGTAACGTGATGACTTCCGGTGCAACCACGGCATCGAGCTACCTGACCTCGCGAGATCACAAACTGGTTGTGGCCGCACAGGATGACGCTAGCAGCTTCGTCGCCAGCGAAGGCGCGATCCGCGGGCCGTTCCTGGAAGCGGCCATGCGCCAGGCGCGGGCAGAGCACCCAGGGATGCAGGCTTCCGACATGGAGCTGGCCAATGCCATCCTGGCCAAGAATGCGGTAGCCGAGTAACCGCGTCGCCTGCTTCGCGGGCCTGCCGCTCCCACAGGGACTGCACAAGGCTGAATCTTGTGCAATTCCTGTGGGAGCGGGCAGGCCCGCGAAAAACCCAGCACCAATCTCAGCGGTAAGCCTCCACCGGCACACACGCGCAGAACAGGTTCCTGTCCCCATACACGTTGTCCACCCGGTTCACCGCCGGCCAGTACTTGTGCTGGCGCACGTGAGCACTGGGCGCCACCGCCTGCTCCAGGCTGTAGGGTCGGTCCCACACCCCCAGCACATCGGCCAAGGTATGCGGCGCGTGCTTGAGCGGATTGTTCTCCGCCGGCCAGTTGCCCTCCTGCACCTCGCCAATCTCCGCACGAATCGCCAGCATCGCCTCGACGAACCGGTCCAGCTCGGCTTTCGACTCACTTTCGGTTGGCTCTACCATCAGCGTACCCGGCACCGGGAACGACATGGTCGGGGCGTGGAAGCCATAGTCCATCAGGCGCTTGGCTACGTCCTCCTCACTGATGCCAGTCAGTGCCTTCAACGGCCGCAGGTCCAGGATGCATTCATGCGCCACCCGCTGGTTGCGCCCGCGGTAGAGCACCGGGAAGGCGCCGCCCAGCTGGCTGGCCAGGTAGTTGGCCGAAAGGATCGCCACCTCGCTGGCATCGGCCAACTGCGGCCCCATCATGGCAATGTACATCCAGCTGATCGGCAAGATGCTTGCGCTACCCCAGGGCGCAGCGCTGACCGCGCTGTTGTTCGGGTCCAGGCCGGGCACCGGTACCACGGGGTGGCTGGCTACAAACGGCGTCAAGTGCGCGCGGATACCGATCGGACCCATGCCTGGGCCACCCCCGCCGTGGGGAATGCAGAAAGTCTTGTGCAGGTTCATGTGCGAGACATCAGCACCAATGTCGGCCGGACGCGTCAGGCCCACCTGGGCATTGAGGTTGGCGCCATCCATGTACACCTGGCCGCCGTGCTGATGGACCACTTCGCAAATTTCGCGAATACCCTCTTCGTACACCCCGTGGGTGGACGGGTACGTGACCATCAGGCATGACAGGCGCTCCCCGGCCGCGTGGGCCTTGGCCTTGAGGTCGGCCAGGTCGACGTTGCCGTGCGCGTCGCAATCCACGATCACCACCTCCATGCCCGCCATTTGCGCCGACGCCGGGTTGGTGCCGTGGGCCGACGACGGGATCAGGCACAGCGTGCGCTGTGGCTGGTGGCGGCTGCGATGGTAGCGAGTAATGGCCATCAGGCCTGCGTACTCGCCCTGGGCACCGGAGTTGGGCTGCATGCAGATGGCGTCGAAGCCGGTAATCGCGCACAGCCAGCGCTCGAGTTCATCGATCATCGCCTTGTAACCCGTGGCCTGGGCCGCCGGGGCAAAGGGGTGCATCTGGGCAAAGCCGGGCCAGGTGATGGGGATCATCTCACTGGTGGCGTTGAGCTTCATGGTGCACGAACCCAGCGGGATCATCGACTGGTTCAGGGCCAGGTCCTTGTTCTCCAACTGCTTGAGGTAGCGCAGCATCTCGGTTTCGCTGTGGTGCAGGTTGAACACCGGGTGAGCGAGAAACGGCGTGCGCCGCACCAGGCCGGCAGGAATGCCTTCGGGCAGGGCCAACTGATCGAGGGCAGCGATCTCCAGGCCGTGGTCCACACCGAGAAAGATGTCGAGCAGGCGCAACACCGTGTGCTCGTTACAGGTTTCGTCCAGGCTCACGCCCAGGTGCCCCCGGCCAAGAATGCGCAAGTTGATGTGCGCGGCTTCAGCGCTTTCGATAATGGCCGCCTGGGCACCGCCTACATCCAGGGTGAGGGTGTCGAAGAAATGCTGGTTGAGCCGCTGGATGCCTTTGGCTTCCAGGCCAGCCGCCAGGATGAAGGTCAGCCGGTGCACACGCTGGGCGATGCGCTGCAGGCCTTCAGGGCCGTGATACACCGCGTAGAAGCCGGCAATGTTGGCCAACAACACCTGGGCCGTGCAGATGTTGGAGTTGGCCTTCTCGCGGCGGATATGCTGCTCGCGGGTTTGCAGGGCCATGCGCAGCGCCGTGTTGCCACGGGCATCGCGAGACACGCCAATGATGCGCCCCGGCATGGCACGCTTGTAGTCGTCGCGGCAGGCGAAGTAGGCCGCGTGGGGGCCACCGTAGCCCATCGGCACGCCGAAGCGCTGGGTCGAGCCCAGCACCACATCGGCGCCCAGCTCGCCGGGGGGCGCCAGCACCACCAGGCTGAGCAGGTCGGCAGCCACGCAGGCCAGCGCCTGCTGGCTGTGCAGATGGTCGATCAGCGGGCGCAGGTCGCGCACCTCGCCGTGGGTATCGGGGTACTGCAGCAACGCGCCGAACACCGCGTGTTTGCCAAGGTTATCCACAGCGTCGACGATCAGTTCGAAGCCAAAGCCCTCGGCGCGGGTCTTCAGCACCGACAGTGTCTGCGGGTGGCAATGCTGGTCGGCAAAGAAGCCGTTGCTCTTGTTGCGCGCCATCCGCTTGGCCAAGGCCATGGCCTCGGCGGCGGCGGTGGCTTCATCGAGCAGCGAGGCATTGGCCAGCGCCAGCCCGGTGAGGTCGATGACCATTTGCTGGAAGTTCAGCAACGCCTCCAGCCGGCCTTGGGCGATTTCGGGTTGATACGGCGTATAGGCGGTGTACCAGCCGGGGTTTTCCAGCACGTTACGCAGGATGACAGTGGGGGTGATGGTGCCGTGGTAGCCCATGCCGATGAGGCTGGTCCAGACCTGGCTCTGCTCGGCGTACCCGGCGAGCTTGGCCAGGGCGGCCTGTTCGTCCAGCGCCGCTGGCAGGTCGAGGGGGCGATTGAGGCGGATGTCTGGCGGTACGGTCTGCTCGATCAGCTCGTTGCGGCTGGCAACACCCAACACGTTGAGCATGGCCTGCTGCTCTGCGGCATCGGGGCCCAGGTGGCGACGCAGGAAAGGGTTGAGCTCTTGCAGTTGATGCAGGGATGGCGACTGGGACATGACGACGCTCTCTTCCTAGACCAGGTCTCATGGAGACTTACAAGTCTAGGAAGGGATTGCCGATTCTGCGGGGAAACTTGCTTGGTCAGTACCGGCCTCTTCGCGGGCATGCCCGCTCCCACAGGTTGATCAAAGGCCAGCGGCGGGCGCTATCCCTGTGGGAGCGGGCGCGCCCGCGAAGCAGGCGACGCGGTCTTACTCGCCGATAGCGGCCTTGTAGCCAGCAGCATCCAGCAGCTTGTCCAGCTCGGCCGGGTTGCTTGGCTTCAGTTTGAAGATCCACGCGCCGTAAGGTTCTTCGTTGAGCTGCTCCGGGCTGTCGGCCAGCTCTTCGTTGACTGCGATCACTTCGCCACCGATCGGGGCGTAGATGTCCGAAGCGGCCTTGACCGACTCGACCACACCGGCCGCATCGCCAGCGGCGAATACCTTGCCGACTTCAGCCAACTCGACGAACACCACATCACCCAGGGCTTGCTGGGCGTGGTCGCTGATACCCACGGTCACACTACCGTCGGCTTCCAGGCGAGCCCACTCGTGGCTTTCGGCAAAACGCAGGTCGGCGGGGATATTGCTCATGTCTTGAATTCCTCGATTGGCTCAGCGGTACGCCCGCCGGTTAAAAAATGTTCAGATCAGGATCTTGCCGTGGCGCACGAAGGTCGGTTTGACCACCCGCACCGGGTACCATTTGCCGCGGATTTCCACCTCGGCCCGGTCACCGGTAGCCATGGGTACGCGCGCAAGGGCAATGGACTTGCTCAGCGTAGGTGAGAAACTACCACTGGTGATCTCCCCTTCGCCAATCCCGGCCACACGCACCACCTGGTGGGCACGCAGCACGCCGCGCTCTTCCAGCACCAGGCCGACCAGTTTTTCCTGCACACCCTGTTCGATTTCTGCCAGCAGGCCGGCGCGGCCGATGAAGTCCCGCTCGGCCGGCTCCCAGGCGATGCTCCAGCCCAGGTTGGAGGTCAGCGGGGTGTGGGCTTCGTCGATATCCTGGCCGTACAGGTTCATGCCGGCTTCCAGGCGCAGGGTGTCGCGGGCGCCGAGGCCACTTGGGGCGATGCCGGCGCCGACCAGGTCGTTGAAGAATGCCACCGCCTGATCGCCCGGGAAGATGATCTCCAGGCCGTCTTCTCCGGTATACCCGGTGCGGGCAATAAACCAGTCGCCCTCGGCAACGCCTTCGAACGGGCGCAGTTCGCGAATCAGTGCTGCGCGCGTGGGGCTGAGCAGGGCTGCCACCTTTTCACGGGCACGCGGGCCCTGGATGGCGAGAATGGCAAGATCGGGGCGGACCTGGAAGCCCACGGTAAAACCGGCCCGCTGCTGTTGCAGCCAATCGAGCACTCTGGCCCGGGTGGCGGCGTTGGTGACCAGGCGGTAGCCGTTTTCCGTGCGATAGACGATCAAGTCGTCGATCACCCCGCCCTCCTCATGGAGCAGCGGGCTGTATAGCGCCTTGCCGGTTTCTTCGAGGCGGGCCACGTCGTTGGCCAGCAAACGCTGCAGCCAGGCAGTTGCGTCGCTGCCATCGACATCGACCACGGTCATGTGGGACACATCGAAAACCCCGCAATCGCTGCGCACCTGGTGGTGCTCCTCAACCTGCGAGCCATAGTGCAGGGGCATGTCCCAGCCACCGAAATCGACCGTTTTGGCGCCAAGCGCCAGGTGCAGGTCATACAAAAGCGTGCGCTGTCCCATGGGTTTCTCCTTCCGGGCGTGGCGAAGCGGCGGCGGTCGATGACGTTTGATCGTCAGCTCTTCTTGTAGGACCCACCGCGCGAATGCCGCGCATTGTAGCCGCAAGGACGCAGGCTGGCACCCTCAGTGATTGTGACCTGGTCGATGTGCCGAACGGCGGATCAGGCCGATGACCGGCAGCAGGCCCACCAGTACCAGCGTCAATGCTGGCAGCGAGGCACGTGCCCATTCGCCCTCGCTGGTCATCTCGAACACCCGTACCGCCAAGGTGTCCCAGCCGAACGGTCGCATCAGCAAGGTGGCCGGCATCTCCTTGAGCACATCGACGAACACCAGCAGGGCGGCGCTGAGGGCACCGGGCACCAGAAGCGGCAGATACACCTTGAAAAACAATCTGGGCCCACTCACGCCGAGGCTACGGGAGGCCTCGGGCAGTGACGGGCGGATACGCTCCAGGCTGCTTTCCAGCGGCCCGTAGGCCACGGCGATGAAACGCACCAGATAGGCCAACAGCAATGCCGCAAGGCTGCCCAGCAGCAGCGGCTTGCCTGCCCCGCCCAACCAGCTGGACAGCGGGATGACCAAGTGGTTATCGAGGTAACTGAAGGCCAGCATGATCGACACTGCCAGCACCGAGCCGGGCAAGGCATAGCCCAGATTGGCCAGGCCGACCCCGGCGCGGATACCCCCAGTCGGCGCCTGCCGCCGGGCAAAGGCCAGCAACAGCGCCACGCTCACCGTGACCAGTGCCGCCATGCTGCCCAGGTACAAGGTGTGCAACACCAGACCGATATAGCGCTCGTCCAGGTCATGCCGGCCGCGTTGCCAGAACCACGCCAGCAGCTGCAGCAGCGGGATGACGAAGGCGCAAGCAAACACCAGCAGGCACCAGCCACTGGCCAGCAACGCCTTCATCCCACGCAGGTGGTACAACGCCTGCGCCCGCGGCCGCTCGTTGCCGCTGCGGCTGGCGCCCCGGGCACGGCGCTCGCCAAACAGCACCAGCATCACTGCAAGCAGCAACAGGCTGGCCAGCTGGGCGGCGCTGGACAGGCTGAAGAAGCCGTACCAGGTCTTGTAGATGGCGGTGGTGAAAGTGTCGAAATTGAACACGGCCACCGCGCCGAAGTCGGCCAGGGTTTCCATCAAGGCCAGGGCGATGCCGGCACCGATCGCTGGCCGCGCCATGGGCAGGGCCACGCGCCAGAACGCTTGCAGGGGCGATAGCCCGAGGACGCGCGCCGCTTCCATCAGGCCTTTGCCCTGGGCCAGGAAGGCCGTGCGCGCCAGCAGGTAGACGTAGGGGTAGAACACCAGCACCAGCACGATGATCACCCCGCCGGTGGAGCGCACCCGCGGCAGGCGCATCGGCCCGAACACCTCACGCAGGGCGCTTTGCACCGGGCCGGCGAAGTCCAGCAGGCCGACGAATACAAACGCCAGCACATAGGCAGGGATGGCGAACGGCAGCATCAGCGCCCAGTCCAGCCAGCGCCGGCCTGGGAACTCGCAGAGGCTGGTGAGCCAGGCGAGGCTCACGCCTAGCACGGTGACGCCGATACCTACGCCCACCACAAGCGTCAGGGTATTGCCCAACAGGCGGCTCATCTGGGTGTCGAGCAGGTGCGACCAGATCTGCGTATCGATCGACTGCCAGGACAACAGCAGGACGCTCAGGGGCAGCAGCACCAGGGCGGCGATCAGGGAGACCGGAAGGTACCAGCGGCGTTGGGGGGTGTGGGGCAAGTTCTATGTCTCTGTGGCTGATGTGCGACCGCTTTGCGGTCGTTCGCGGGCATGCCCGCTCCCACAGAGGGCCGCACAACCCTCAAAGGCAGTGCAGATCCTGTGGGAGCGGGCATGCCCGCGAAGAGGCCCTTGCAGGCCCCGGAAGGATACGGCCTGGCGCTTAGTTGTAGCCAGCGCGATCCATCAAGCGAATGGCTTCGGCCTGGCGCTTGCCGGCAATTTCAACCGGAATGCTGTCAGCCTTGAAGCTGCCCCATGCTGCCACTTCCTCGGAAGGCTTCACCTTCGGGTTGGCCGGGAACTCCTGGTTGATGTCGGCGAACAGCTTTTGCGCGTCTTCGCCCGTCATCCATTCCACCAGCTTTTTCGCCGCTTCCGGGTGTGGCGCGTGCTTGGTCAGGCCAATACCCGACAGGTTGACGTGCACGCCACGGTCCCCCTGGTTGGGCCAGAAGATCTTCACCGGCAGGCTCGGGTTCTGCTTGTGCAGGCGGCCGTAGTAATAGGTGTTGACCACGCCCACGTCACACTGGCCGGCCTCGATGGCCTGGATCACCGCGTTGTCGTCGGAGAACACATCGGTGGACAGGTTGTTGACCCAGCCTTTGACGATCTGCTCGGTCTTCGCCTCGCCATGGGTCTCGATCAGGGTGGCGGTGAGCGACTGGTTGTACACCTTCTTCGCCGTGCGCAGGCACAGGCGGCCTTCCCACTGTTTGTCGGCCAGGGCTTCGTAGGTGCTCAACTCCTCGGGTTTGACCCGCTCTGTGGAGTAGATGATGGTGCGGGCGCGCAGGCTCAGGCCGGTCCAGTCGTGGGACGAGGCGCGGTACTGCGGCGGAATGTTCTGGTCGATGATGTCGGACTTGATCGGCTGCAGGATGCCCATCTGCTCGGCTTGCCACAGGTTGCCGGCATCGACGGTCAACAGCAGGTCGGCCACGCCGTTGTCGCCCTCGGCCTTGATGCGTTGCATCAGCGGGGCTTCCTTGTCGGTGATGAACTTGATCTTGACCCCGGTCTTGGCGGTATAGGCATCGAACACCGGCTTGATCAGCTCGTCGATGCGCGAGGAGTACACCACCACTTCGTCCGCCGCTTGGGCGGTGCCGCCGAACAGGGTCAGGGCCAGGGCGGCCAGTAGGGGCTTGCGTGGCAACATGGGAAGCACTCCTCGGATCGTTTGAGAGGTGCGAATGGTAGTGAATCCCATTTTCTGGCTCATCTACCTAGCAGTTACCGGATGTTGCAGAGCATGCACCGCCCATTGCAGGAGCAGCCTTCAGGCTTTGGCCAGATCCGGCAGATCACCACTCAAACCCAACGCCTGGCGCACAAACAGCGCCTTGGCCTCCGGCATCTGCTCCACCAGTTTCAACCCGCTGTTACGCAACCAGCGCAACGGCAGCGGGTTGGCCTGGAACAACCGCTCAAAGCCCTCCATGGCCGCCATCAGCGCCAGGTTGTGCGGCATGCGCCGCCGCTCGTAACGGCTCAACACCTTCACATCTGCCAGCCGCTCGCCACGCTCGCAGGCATTGACCAGCACCTCGGCCAGTACCGCAGCATCCAGGAAGCCCAGGTTGACGCCCTGCCCCGCCAGCGGGTGGATGGTGTGCGCAGCATCGCCGATCAAGGCCAGGCCCTCGTCCACATAGCGTTTGGCGTGGCGCTGGCGCAGCGGCACGCACACCCGCGGGTCGGCCTGCAGCACGTCACCCAGGCGCCCCTCGAAGGCCCGCTCCAGGGCCTGCAGGAAGGCGGCTTCATCCAGTGCCATCAACTGCTCGGCGTGCTCCGGAGTGGTCGACCACACGATCGAGCACCAATCTTGCTGGCCATCGCGGGTCAACGGCAGAAACGCCAAAGGCCCCTCATCGGTGAAGCGCTGCCAGGCCGTGCCCTGGTGCCCGGCACTGCAGCGCACGCTGGTGACGATGGCATGGTGCAGGTAATCCCATTCGCGGGTTTCGCAACCGGCCAGGCGCCGCACCGCCGAGTTGGCGCCGTCGGCGGCGATCACCAGTGGAGCACGCAGTTGCCGGCCATCCGCCAGGGTCAGCAACCACTCGTCCCCCGAGCGACGCAACTGCTCCAGCCGCGCATTGGGCAGCAGGCCGATGTCGCTGTCGTGCAGGCGCTCCAGCAGGCCATCCTGCACCACCCGGTTCTCGACGATATGGCCAAGCACCTGGGCATGCACGCTGGCGGCCGAGAAGTGAATCTGCCCGGTGCCGCTGCCATCCCACACATGCATGTCGGAATATGGCGTAGCACGCCGCTGGGCGATGCCGTCCCACGCGCCGAGGCGCTCGAGGATGCGCTGGCTGGCCGCCGACAACGCGCTGACACGCGGTTCGAAGGGCGCCTGGGCATCGAAGGGCTTGACCGTCAGCGGGCCGCCATCGAGCAAGAGGATTTGCAAGCCACTGTGGCGCAACGCCAGGGCCAGTGCACTGCCGACCATACCGGCACCGACAATCAACAGATCTGCGCGCATTTCCATGCCTTACGCCAGCCTCGCTTGCGGCTTGAGCCGCACGTATAGGGTTTTATCGACCCGCGCCACCAGCTCGCCGGCGCCATCGCGGATATCGACCTGCAATCGCGGCAGGCACTTCTTGCCGGTGGCGGTCTGCTGGCGGATGTCGTCCAGCAGCGCGTCATCGACGTGGAACTCGGCATACACCGGGCCTTTGCCCGGCGAGATGAAGTCGATGCTGGCGGCCTTGTCCCAGACGATGTAGTCGCGGCCCAACTGCTCGATCAGCAGCAGCATGTAGAAAGGGTCGACCATCGAATACAGGCTGCCGCCAAACTGGGTACCGACATAGTTGCGGTTCCAGCGGGTCAGCTTCATCGCCACCTTGACGCTGCGCAGGTCGGGGCTGATGGATTGCACGCGGATGCCCGCCCCCAGGTACGGCGGGTAGAGGTTCAGCATCCAGCGCAACATACGCGCACGACGTGCCAGTTTACGCGAGTTGCTCATGCCTGCCCCCGCGGATCGGGGCGGGTGCCCAGGCCCATGGCCTGGCGGGCGAACCAGCTTTTGGCCGGCGGCAGCAAGTCGAGCCCGAGCAGCCCCAGGTTACGCCCGGCGGCCAGCAAGGGCTGGTTGCTGCCGAACAACCGGGTGACCTGGTCGGAAAAGCCGATGGTCATGGCCTGGTCCAGACGCTGGCGCTTGGCGTAAGCCTGCAGCGTGGCCAGGTCGCCAGGCTGCTGCGGGCCGGCCAGCAATGCATCGGCCAGCGACTGCACATCGCGCAGCGACAGGTTGAAGCCCTGGCCGGCAATAGGGTGCAGGCTGTGCGCGGCATTACCCAGGACCACCAGGTGCGGCCGCACCTGCTCCTGGGCCTCGATCAGCGACAAGGGGTAAAGGTGCCGTGCCCCGACCTGGCGCAACGCGCCCAGGCGATAGCCAAACACGCCTTGCAGTTCGCGCAGGAAACTGCGCTCATCGATGTCGGCAAGGCGCCGCGCATCCATGCCCTGGCGGGTCCACACCAGCGCACAGCGGTTTTCCGGCAACGGCAGCAGGGCCATGGGGCCTTCTTCGGTGAAGCGCTCGAACGCCTGGCCGCCGTGGGCTTCACCCGGGGTGATGTTGGCAATCAACGCGCTCTGCTGGTAGGGCGTGTGACGCACGTGAATCCCCAACTGCTCGCGCAGGCCGGAACGGCCACCGTCGGCCAGTACCGCCAGGTCGCATTCCAGCTGGGTGTCGTCATTCAACCCCAGGCGGTAACCGCCTTCGATCGCCTCCATCGAGGTCACTTCCGCCGGGCAGCGCCAGCTCACCACGTCGCTGTCCAGCCCTTGCCACAGGCACTGGCCAAGCCAGGCATTTTCCACCACGTAGCCCAGCGCCGGCACACCCTCTTCCTGGGCATCCAGGCGGGTGGCGCCGAAACGGCCACGGTCGGACACGTGAATTTGCCGAATCGGCTCGGCACGGCGGCCGATAGCCTGCCACAGGCCATGCTGCTGGTAGATCTGCTGGGTGCCGAACGACAACGCCGAAGAGCGCGCATCGTAGCTGGGCTGGAAGCTGTCGCCGGGGGCGAACGGCTCGATCAGCAAGATCTTCCAGCCGCGCGCCTTGGCCCCGGCCTGCAGGGTCAAGGCCAGGCTTGCGCCCACCAGGCCACCGCCAATGATCGCCAGGTTCACGCGGTTCATGCCGCGTCCTTGCGGGCGGCCTGCATCAGCGCCTCGATCTCGGCAACCGTGCGCGGCACGCCCGAAGTCAGGATTTCACAACCTTGCCTGGTCACCACCACGTCGTCCTCGATCCTTACGCCAATGCCGCGCCATTTCCTGGCCACGGCCTGATTGTCGGCGCCTATGTAGATGCCCGGCTCGACGGTCAGCGCCATGCCGGGCTCCAGCACCCGCCACTCGCCGCCCACCTTGTACTCGCCCACGTCGTGCACATCCATGCCCAGCCAATGCCCGGCACGGTGCATGTAGAAGGCGCGATAGGCCTCGCTGTCGATCAGCGCCTGCACCTCGCCCGAAAGCAGGCCAAGCTCGACCAGGCCTTCGGTAATGACCTTCACGGTCGCCTCGTGGGCGTGGTTCCAGTGCTTGCCTGGGGCGATTTCGGCAAACGCCGCGGCCTGGGCCTTGAGCACAAGCTCGTAGATGGCCTTCTGCTCGGGGGAAAAGCGCCCGCTGACCGGGAAGGTGCGGGTGATGTCGCTGGCGTAGCAGTCGATTTCGCAACCGGCGTCGATCAGCACCAGGTCGCCATCCTTGAGCGGGGCGTCATTCTGCTGATAGTGCAGGATGCAGCCATTGCGCCCGGCCGCGACAATCGAGCCGTAGGCCGGCATCTTCGCGCCGCCCTTGCGGAACTCGTAGTCCAGTTCGGCTTCCAGGCTGTATTCGTGCAGCCCGGCCCGGCAGGCCTGCATGGCCCGCACATGTGCCCGCGCCGAGATGGCTGCGGCGGCACGCATCACCTTCACTTCCGCTGCCGATTTATACAGGCGCATGTCGTGCAGCAGATGATCCAGCGCAACGAACTCGTTCGGCGGCTGCGCGCCCAGGCGGGCCTTGGAGCGGATCACGTTGATCCAGTCCATCAGCCGCCGATCGAACTCGGGGTTGCTGCCCATGGCGCTGTACACCCGCTCGCGGCCTTCGATCAGGCCCGGCAGGATCTCGTCGATATCGGTGATGGGGAAGGCGTCGTCGGCGCCGAAATCGCGCACCGCGCCTTCCTGGCCGGCCCGTAGCCCGTCCCACAGTTCGCGCTCCGGGTTGCGCTCACGGCAAAACAGTACGTACTCGCCATGTTCACGCCCCGGGATCAGCGCAATGACCGCCTCAGGCTCCGGAAAGCCGCTGAGGTACTGGAAGTCGCTGTCCTGTCGATACACGTGCTCGACGTCGCGGTTGCGGATGGCAACAGCGGCGGCGGGCAGGATGGCGATGCTGTTGGGGACCATCTGCGCCATCAGCGCCTTGCGCCGACGGGCATACTCGCCCTTGGGAATGTGGCTCATGGGCAGACTACCCCCGGTTGATCAGTGCAGCGATGGCTTGGGCGCGGGTGCGGCCGGCTTGGCCAGCTCGGAGAACAGCAGCAGAGGTGCCACGCGCAGGTACTCCATGACTTCCATGTAGTCGCTCTCGCCGTCTTCGGACTCTTCGAGGGCTTCCTGTACCTGGGAAATGGCCACCAGGTCCTGCAGCACATCCTTGGCTTCGTCAGACAAGTCCTTGCCGCCGGCATTCAGGCCGAAACCGGTAATGAAGCCTTGGCACCACTGGCCCAGCGCGGTGGCGCGGTCGCTCAGGGCGGCGTCGTCGGAAGGCAGCAACAGGACGATGGCCATGTCGTCGCTGGTCAGCTCGCCCTTGACCATTTCCTGCAGGCCGATCAGGGCGTTGCGCACGGTGTCACCCGGCTCGTTTTCCAGCAACTGGGCGGCATCGGCCAGCCAGGCATCGGCGTCGAAGCCGGCGCCGGCGCAGCTGCGGCCGACCAGCAGGCCGTGCAGTTCGGCCGGGGTGACAGGATGACCATTGCTCGAGAGCAGCATGGCGAAGGCGATGTAAGGCGATTGGGTATTGGGCATGGGCAGCTAGGCGCCAGACGGCGCAATGACTAGAATGGAGACCTTGTATCCTAGCACCGGCAGGCGCGCCAAGACCATCGGCACTGGCCGTCGCCGCCCAGGGAGAGGCATCATCGCCAGGTGACTCAACGACGGAGCGAATCGAGTGCAACCCACGCAAGAGAACGACCTTCAGGCACTGATGAGCCGATTCGAGTTGCTGATCGAACGCGTCGAGCAACTAAAACGGCAAAATGCACTCCTAGTAGCTCAGGAAAAATCCTGGCGCGAAGAGCGCGCCCACCTCATCGAAAAGAACGAGATCGCCAAGCGCAAGGTCGAGTCGATGATCTTACGCCTCAAGGCTCTGGAGCAAGACTCATGAGTTCAAGCAATAGCGTCACCGTGCAGATCCTCGACAAGGAATACTCGATCATCTGCCCGCCGGAAGAGCGCAACAACCTGGTCAGCGCCGCGCGCTACCTGGACGGCAAGATGCGCGAGATCCGCAGCAGCGGCAAGGTGATTGGCGCCGACCGCATCGCGGTCATGGCGGCATTGAACATTACCCACGAAATGCTGCATCGCCAGGAAGATCGCGCCGAAGCCCCGGCCAGCGGCGCCAACCGCGAACAGGTGCGTGACCTGCTGGATCGGGTAGACAAGGCTTTGTCCGACGACACGGATACCAAAATCGGCTGAGATTGGTATACTGGCGCCACTCCCTGGTGGATGCGCCAGTCGGTTATGTCCCTGAGCCGATACGCACAACCACGGGGGTTGCACGCTGGGGCCGGTGTGCATGTCCGCCCGACGGAAAGCCTTAACGCCCCCTGCAATCTCCACCTTGAACTTTCGGGTTCAAGGGCTACACCGACAGCGGTCTGATCGGGGAGCCTGAATTTTTTTGCCCGCCCCTTCAGGCGGGCAATTCGTTTTGGCCCACCGTCCAGTGCCGGCCAGTACATCTGGGATCGCCCGTGCCATGACCGACACCGCGCCGCTCACCCGCCCCCAGCTCCGTCGCCTGCTTCGCAATGCCCGCCGCGCCCTTACCCCTGCCCAGCAACGCAAGGCCACCCTCGGCCTGTACCGCCAGCTGGCGCAACACCCATTGTTCCGCCGCGCCCGCCACATTGCCTTGTACCTGCCCAACGACGGCGAAATCGACCCTTGCCTGCTGCTGCGCGAAGCCCAGCGTCGCGGCAAGCGTACCTACCTGCCGGTGCTGCACGCCTGGCCGCGCACGCGCATGGTATTCCAGCGGTTCGAGCAGGGCGAAAAGCTCAAGCCCAACCGCTTCCGTATTCCAGAGCCGGTGACCGACCGCAAGCGGCAGCGACCGGTCTGGGCGCTGGACCTGATCCTGCTACCGCTGGTCGGTTTTGACGAAGTGGGCGGGCGTCTGGGAATGGGCGGCGGCTTTTATGATCGCAGCCTGGCCTACCAGGCGCGTCGGCAAACCTGGAAAAAACCATTGCTGCTGGGGCTGGCGCACGAATGCCAGAAGGTCGAGCGGCTGGCGCAGGCCAGCTGGGATGTACCACTGCAGGGGACGGTCTCGGACCGTGGCTGGTACCTGGCACCGCGTTGAGCGGCGCCAGCGGGGGCATCAACGTTGTGGCTGGCTGGCGTCGACCGGCATCTGGTAGGCGCTGTCCAGCTTGCGCTCCCACAAACCCTGCGCATAACCGGTAGTGACCACACCCAGGCCAAAAATGAACACCAGGATCCACAGCAGATCCGGCTTTTTGCGTTGATTCATTGAAGATTGCCCCCCAGGCAAACTGTTCAGTGCTTGGCGATTTTCTGGGTATCGCCAGCGCATCGCGCTTTAAACGGGGCGCATTTTCCGACAACCTGCGTCCGCACGCAAACCTTGACGCCAACCGGCTGTCGGTTTCGTGCAACAGGTTATTTCAAACCTTTTCAGGAGCAGCATCCATGGCCTATTGGCTGATGAAATCCGAGCCCGACGAACTCTCCATCGAAGGCCTCGGCCGCCTTGGCGAAGCGCGCTGGGACGGCGTGCGCAACTATCAGGCGCGTAATTTCCTGCGGGCCATGAATGTGGGTGACGAATTTTTCTTCTATCACTCCAGCTGCCCGCAACCGGGCATCGCCGGTATTGCCAGAATCACACGCGCGGCGTACCCCGACCCCACCGCGCTGGACCCACAAAGCCACTACTACGATGCCAAGGCCACGGCCGACAAGAACCCGTGGAGTGCGGTGGATGTGGCCCATGTGCAAACTCTGCCACGGGTGCTGGAACTGGGCAGGCTGAAACAGCAGTCCGGCCTGGCCGAGCTGCCGCTGGTGCAGAAAGGCAGCCGCCTGTCGGTGATGCCGGTGACACCCGAACAATGGGCGGTGATTGTCGCGTTGTGTTGAAACAGTGGCTAAGGTCAAGGGTTTGACCGATATCAACACGCCACGAATGGCCCCGCGCCATGATGTGGTGTGCAAAACCGCAAGGATGCAGATCGATGAACCGATACGCCCCCAGAATCTTCGCCACCGCGCTGATCGCCCTGCTCGCTGCAGCCGCAGGGCTGGGGTACTGGAAGTCGCTCCACGACCAGCTGCCCGAAGGCCTGAGCATGGGCAACGGCCGCCTCGAAGCCACCGAAGTGCAGATCGCCAGCAAGATCCCCGGCCGCTTGGCCGAAGTGCTGGTCGACGAAGGCGACAAGGTCACCCGCGGCCAGCTACTGGCGCGCATTGACACCCGCACCATGGAAGCCCAGCGCACCCAGGCCGAAGCCGAAGTGCTGCGCGCGCGGGAAAACTACGCCGCGGCCCAGGCCAGCGTACAGCTGCGCCAGAGCGAACTGTTGCTGGCCAGCCAGGACCTCAAGCGCGTGCGCGAAATCTTCCAGCGCAAATACGCCAGCCAGCAACTGCTCGACCAGCAACAGGCACGCTTTGACACCGCCAACGCCGCCGTGGTCGCCGCCCGCGCCCAGCTGGCAGCGATCAAAGCCGCCATCGGCGCAGCCGAAGCCCAGGTGGCCCAGCTCACCAGCGAAATCGACGACAGCAGCCTGCGTGCGCCCATCAACGGCATTATCCAGCTGCGCCTGGCCGAGCCCGGTGAAGTGCTGGGTGCCGGCGGCCGCGTGCTGATGCTGATCGACCCCAGCGACCAGTACATGAACCTGTACCTGCCGGCTTCCACCAGCGGCACGCTGACCGTAGGCGACCAGGCGCGCATCGTGCTCGACGCCCTGCCCGAGCGCGCCTTGCCGGCCAAAGTGGCCTTTGTCGCAGCCAAGGCCCAGTTCACCCCCAAGCAGGTCGAAACCCGCGACGAGCGGCAAAAGCTGGTGTTCCGCGTCAAGCTTCGCCTGACCGACCCCGGCGCAGTGCCGCAGGCCAAACCGGGTATGCCAGGCGCCGGGTATGTGCGCACGGCTGAGGTGGACTGGCCGGCCAACCTGCAATGAACGCCCCGGCACTGCTGGCCGAGGGCATCGGCCACCGCTACGGCGGCCTGGTGGCCCTGCACACCCTCGGCTTCAGCCTGCCTGCTGGCACCCGCTGCGCGCTGATCGGCCCTGACGGCGCCGGCAAATCGACCTTGCTGGGGTTGATCGCCGGCGTTAAACGGCTGCAACAGGGCGAGCTGCAGGTGCTGGGTGGCTCGATCCGCCAGCGCCGTCATCGCGCGGCGCTGTACCCAAAAGTGGCGTTCATGCCGCAGGGGCTGGGCAATAACCTGTACCCGGAGCTGTCGATCAGCGAGAACATCCGCTTTTTCGCCACCCTGTTCGGCCTGGGCCGCCGCGAGTGCGAACAGCGCATGGCCAATCTGCTGCAGGCCACCGACCTGCAACGCTTTGCCGAGCGCCCGGCCGGCAAGCTGTCGGGTGGAATGAAGCAGAAGCTGGGGCTGTGCTGCGCGCTGATCCACGAGCCAGACCTGCTGATTCTCGACGAACCCACGACCGGCGTCGACCCGCTGTCGCGGCGGCGCTTCTGGGAGCTGGTCGAACAGGTTCGCGCACAGCGCCCGCAGCTGACACTGCTGGTGGCGACCGCCTACATGGAAGAGGCCGAACAATTCGAGCATTGCCTGATGCTCGATGGCGGCCGCCTGCTGGCCGCCGGCCCCAGCCACGACTTGGCTGCGGTCACCCCCAGCGGCAAGCTGGACGACGCCTTCACCCACTACCAGGGCGAGGGCAAGGCGCAGCAGCAACCCTTGCGCATCCCGCCGCGCCCGGCCACGGACAGCCCGGTCGCCATCGAGGCCCACGACCTGACACTGCGCTTTGGCGACTTCACGGCGGTGAACAAGGTCAGTTTCGCCATTGGCCGTGGCGAGATCTTCGGCTTCCTCGGCTCCAACGGCTGCGGCAAGACCACCACCATGAAAGTGCTCACCGGGCTGATGCCGGCCAGCGAGGGCAGCGCCAGCCTGCTCGGCCGCCCGGTGGACGCCAGTGACCTGGGCACGCGCAAGCGGGTCGGGTTCATGTCGCAGAGTTTCTCGCTGTATGGCGAGCTCAGCACCCGGCAGAACCTGGCCTTGCATGCCCGCCTGTTCGACCTGCCCAAAGCCGAGAGCGCCCAACGCATCGATGAGCTGATCGAGCGCTTCGACCTCGCCGCTATTGCCGACCAACCGTCCGGCGCCCTGCCCCTTGGCCTGCGCCAGCGCCTGTCATTGGCGGTGGCGGTGCTGCATCGCCCGGAAGTGTTGATTCTCGATGAACCGACCTCCGGCGTCGATCCAGCCGCTCGCGACGACTTCTGGCGCCTGCTGGTGCAATTGTCACGCGAACAGGGCGTGACCATTTTCCTCTCCACCCACTTCATGAACGAAGCCCAGCGCTGCGACCGCATCTCGTTGATGCATGCCGGGCGGGTACTGGCCTGCGACACCCCCGATGCCCTCCAGCGCCAGTACCACGGGGACACTTTGGAGGACGCGTTCGTGCGTTGCCTGGAGCAGGCCCAGGAGCTCGCGCCGCCAGCCGCGGACAACGCCGTGCTGGAGCAGGCAGCTACGCCCGCTCCGCCGCTGCGCCAGGGCTTCAGCCTGCGCCGCCTGCTGGCGGTGGCCAGCCGTGAGGGTAAGGAACTGCTGCGCGACAAGGTACGCCTGGCCTTCGCCCTGGCAGGCGCGCTGTTCATGATGGTGATCTTCGGCTACGGCATTTCGCTGGACGTAGAAAACCTTGCCTTCGCCGTGCACGACCAGGACCAGAGCCCGCAAAGCCGGGCCTACCTTGAGGCCTTCCGTGGCTCACGCTATTTTGCCGAACAGGCGCCGATTCGTGACAACCGCGAGATGCACCAGCGTTTGCAACGCTCGGAAATCAAACTGGCGCTGGAGATTCCGCCCGGCTTTGGCCGCGACCTGTACGCCGGGCGCCAACCGGTGGTGGCGGCCTGGCTCGACGGCGGCATGCCGTTCCGCGCAGAAACCAGCCGCAACTACGTGGAAGCCGTGCATCAGGCCAACCTTGAGCAACTGGCAAAGGCCAGCCCAGAGCCGCAGCCGCGTCAGGAGCTGGTGCGCCTGGAAACACGTTTTCGTTACAACCAGGACGTGGTCAGCGTGAATGCCATCGGCCCCGGCGTGATGGCGCTGATCCTGGCCTTCATCCCGGCCATGCTCACCGCGCTGGGCATTGTCCGCGAGAAAGAGCTCGGCTCCATCACCAACTTCTACGCCACCCCCCTCACCCGCCTGGAGTTCCTGCTTGGCAAGCAGATGCCTTACCTGGCCGTGAGCCTGATCAACCTGGCGCTGCTGGTGGCCATGAACCGCTGGCTGTTCGCCGTGCCGCTCAAGGGCAGCGTGCTGGCCCTGGCCTGTGGTGGCGTGGCCTACCTGCTGGCCACCACCAGCCTGGGGCTGTTGATCTCGGCCTTCACCCGCACCCAGATCGCGGCCATCCTGGGCACCATGATCATCACCAGCCTGCCAACCATCCAGTTTTCCGGGCTGATCGTGCCACGCTCGTCGCTGGACGGCGCAGCGGCGGTGATGGGCCAGCTGTTCCCGGCGGGCTACTTTCTCGATATCGCGGTCGGCACCTTCACCAAGGCGCTGGGGCTGCGTGAGCTGTGGCCGCAGTGCCTGATCCTGCTGGGCTTCTTCGCGGCCTTCACGGGCCTGAGCCTGGCCATGTTGAAGAAGCAGGAGGCCTGACATGTCGCGCCTGAACCACACCCTGCGCCTGGGCCTGAAAGAACTGACCAGCCTGCGCCATGACAGCGTGCTGCTGCTGTTCCTGCTGTATGCCTTCAGCGTGGCGATCTACATGCCGGCCGCCGGCTCGGTGATCGGCGTACACAACGCCAGCGTCGCGGTAGTGGACGAAGACCACAGCCTGCTGTCGCGCAAATTGACCCAGGCCCTGCAACCGCCCGAGTTCCAGCCCGCCGTGTCGCTGCCCGCAGAACGCCTGGACCAGGCCATGGACAGCGGCGAGTACACCTTCGTGATCAACGTACCGGTGAACTTCCAGAGCGACCTGCTGGCCGGGCGCTCGCCGGAGCTGCAGGTCAACGTCGACGCCACGGCCATGAGCCAGGCGTTCATGGGCGCCGGCTACATCGGCCGCATCTTCGAGCGCGAGCTGCTCGACTACAGCCAGCGCGGCAACGTGCAAAGCCCGGTGCTGATCAACCCCAAGGCGCTGTTCAACCCCAACCTTGAGGGGGGCTGGTTCCTGGCGGTGATCCAGATCGTCAACAACATCACCATCCTGGCGATCATCCTCACCGGCACCGCGCTGCTGCGCGAGCGTGAGCATGGCACACTCGACCACCTGCTGGTGCTGCCGCTCACCGCACTGGAAATCATGCTGGCGAAAATCGGCAGCAACGCGCTGGTGGTGGTGATCTGCACGTGGGTTTCGCTGGTGGTGGTCGTGAAAGGCGCGCTGGGTGTGCCGCTGTCCGGCTCGATGGGGCTGTTTCTGGCCGTGACCGCGCTGTACCTGTTCGCCAGTACCGCGCTGGGCATCTTCCTCGCCACCCTGGCACGCTCGACGCCGCAGTTCGGCCTGCTGGCAATCCCGGTGATCATCCCGATGCTGTTGCTGTCTGGCGGCAGCACACCCCTGGACAGCATGCCCCAATGGCTGCAATGGGTGATGCAGGGGTCACCGTCGACGCACTTTGTCAGCCTGGGCACTGCGATCTTGTTCCGGGATGCCGGCTGGGCGGTGGTTTGGCCGGATATCCTGGCGCTGGCGCTGATCGGCCTGGTGTTTTTCAGCGTCGCCCTGGCGCGGTTTCGCCGCAGCCTGGCCTCATGATACCTCAGGATCTATGGTCGGCAACTGTGGGAGCGGGCAAGCCCGCGAACACCGGCGAAGCCGGTGCCATTCACCGCGCCGCCTGCTTCGCGGGCTCGCCCGCTCCCACATTGATCACTGCACGATCAGGTTGTTGAACAGCAGGTCTTCGACGATCGGCTTGCCTTCTTCCGCTTCCAGCACCTGCTGCACCTGCTTCAACGCCTCCTGGCGAAGGTGTTCCTTGGCCTCGACGTTGCTCATGTTGTCCACGGTCTGCTGGGTGAACAGTGCTACCAGCTGGTTGCGGATCAGAGGTTCGTGATGCTTTACCGCCTTGGCCGCTTCGTCACCGGTCACGCGCAGGGCCACGTCGGCCTTGTACACGCGCAGCCGCGGGCCGCCGTCGAGGGCATAGTTGCCGACAAAGGGCGGGCTCAGGCTGATGTAGGCGACCTTGGGCGCCCCTTCCTTGGCTTCCTCGGCCATGGCCGCAGCCGGCAGCAGCAGCGCCAGTACCATCAAGATCCACGCTTTCACGAATTCGCTCCTCAATACAGTTGGCGCCAGCTTACCCAGCACGCCGCTCAAACCCAAGCCCGGGCTTATGCCGGCCCATCAGGGCGGGCCATGCTCGTTGACCCGGCAAGCGGCCCTCCTACACTTATCGGCCACTACCCGCAAAGGAATAGCCCCGATGAAAGCTGTGTTGTGCAAAACCCTGGGTCCGGCGCGCGATCTGGTACTGGAAGACGTGGCCAGCCCGCAGCCCAGGAAAAACGAGATTCTGCTGGATGTGCGGGCCGCCGGTGTCAATTTCCCCGACACCCTGATCATCGAAGGCAAATACCAGTTCCAGCCACCGCTGCCGTTCTCACCCGGCGGCGAAGCCGCAGGCGTGGTGGCCGCGGTCGGGGAAAAAGCCGGCGCGCTGAAGGTCGGCGAGCGGGTCATGGCGCTCACCGGCTGGGGTGCTTTCGCCGAGCAGGTGGCGGTGCCTTTCTACAACGTACTGCCGATCCCGGCCAGCATGGACTTCACCACCGCTGCCGCCTTCGGCATGACCTATGGCACCTCGATGCACGCCCTGCGCCAGCGCGGCCAACTGCAAGCAGGCGAGACGCTGCTGGTACTGGGCGCATCCGGTGGGGTCGGTCTGGCGGCGGTGGAAATCGGCAAGGCCATGGGCGCGCGGGTGATCGCGGCAGCCAGCAGTGCCGAGAAACTGGCCGTGGCCAAGGCGGCCGGGGCAGATGAGCTGATCGACTACACCCAGGCCAGCCTGCGCGAAGAAATCAAGCGGCTGACCGGTGGCCAGGGCGTGGACGTCATTTACGACCCCGTGGGGGGCGAGCTGTTCGAGCAGGCAGTGCGCGGGCTGGCCTGGAATGGCCGACTGCTGGTAGTGGGGTTTGCCAGCGGCAGCATTCCACAGCTGGCGGCCAACCTGGTGCTGCTCAAGGGCGCGGCGGTGCTGGGGGTGTTCTGGGGGGCGTTTGCACAGCGCCAGCCCGAGGATAACGCGGCCAACTTCAAGCAGCTGTTTGCCTGGCATGCCGAAGGCAAGTTGAAGCCGCTGGTGTCGCAGACTTATCCACTGGCCGAGGCCGGGGCTGCCATCGAGAAACTGGGGCAGCGGCAGGCTGTGGGTAAGTTGGTGGTGTTGATGCATTGATTATTCTGGGGCCGCACAGCGGCCCCAAAACCTCAAACTTCACGCAGGTTATGGCAACGCCTGAACCGCGCCTCCAGGTTGCGATCTGGCATCTGGTGGCTGCGCAAGGCATTCAAGGTCTGCTCGACATAGTCGCGCGTAGTGCCATAACGCCCCTTGGCACTGGCCAGGATCTGACTGAGCAAGGTATCCGGCAGGTTGCCCGCATAGCACGGCAAATGCCGCTCCAGCACAAAGCCCAAGGCCTGCACTTTGCTGCCATCGCCCAGCCGGCAGCTAAGCCAGTGCGGCCGGTAGGCCGGGTACGGCATCTCCCGTTGCCACAGGGCCATCAACGAGTCATCCAGGCTGCTTTCATCCAGCCGATAGGCAAAGCCGCTGCAGGAGCCACCACGGTCCAGGCCGAACACCAGCCCTGGGGTTTCCGGGGTGCCACGGTGCTCGTGCGACCACAGGTACAAGCCCCGGTGATAACCATGCACCCGCGCCCGCTGGCGTTCCACCGAACTGCACTCCGGGCGCCAGATCAATGAACCATAAGCGAACAGCCACACGGGCCCGCCCTGATGCCGAGACATGGTCGTCTTCATGGAGTTGAACAACTGGTCGTGAGTATGTTGCTGACCGAAGTCGAGTGCCGGAGGGTATGATACTTCCCAAGACATACTTTCAAGTGCCGACATAAGCTGCCGCCATTATCCCTATGAACTACGGATGTAGCGAGATTCGATTGAGATACGCCCCAAGCCTCTGTAGCAAGGGCGCTTGCAGTAACCATAGGCCAGAATTGCAGGAATACTCAAGCCCTCGCGGCAGAGTTTCATGCGCGGTTCCGACGACTGGGAATTACTGTTTCGGCAACTGTGAAAGTTATTAGCCAAGGCGGTAACAATTACCGCCTTATACCCACTCTTTCAAACTTCGGTTATTAACCGCGTGGCGCGTAGGCAAACACATCCGCACGCATGCGGTGTGCATCCATGCCGGCTTCGACCAAGGCGTCGAGGGTGGCATAGATCATGTTCGGTGAACCGCTGGCATATACATGCACGGTATTGAGGTCGGCGATGTCCTCGCAGACCGCCTCATGCAGCATGCCGCAGCGGCCTTCCCAGCCGCACAGGTCGCTGACGACCTGGTGCAGAAACAGGTTGGGCAGGCGCTGCCATTCGTCCCAGTGCTCGATCTGGTAGAAGTCTTCGGGCCGACGCACGCCCCAGTACAGGTGTACCGGGTGTTTGAAGCCGTTGGCGCGGCAATGCTCGAGCAGGCTGTGCATCTGGCCCATGCCGGTGCCGGCGGCAATCAGCACCAGTGGCCCGTCGGGCAGCTCGGCCAGGTGGGTGTCGCCAAACGGTATTTCGATGCGTGCCAAGCCATCACGCTTGAGCTGCTCGATCAGTTGCAATGCACTTGGCTCACGCGCCAGCACGTGCAGCTCCAGCTCTCGCCCTGCGTGGGGTGCGGAGGCCAGCGAAAACGCGGCAGGCTTGCCGCCCTCGCGCTCGATCATCAGGTACTGCCCGGCGTGGTATCGCAGTGGCTTGCCGGCTGGCGCACGCAGGCGCACCCGCCAGACGTCGCCACCAACGTCGACGCATTCACTGACGCTGCACGCCAGCTTGCGTACCGGCAGCTCGCCCAGGGCGAGCACACCATCCCAGAGCAAAACACAGTCCTCCAGCGGTTCGGCAATGCAGGTAAACAGCTCGCCATGGTCACGGACTTCGCCGTCCTGGCGTACCCGCCCTTCGACCAACAACGCGGCGCAGACATGGCAATTGCCATTGCGGCAGCTATTCGGGCAGTCATAGCCCAACCGCCGCGCTCCATCCAGGATCCGTTCCCCGGGTTCGAGCGCCAGCACCGCCCCGGACGGCTGCAACGTTACCTGCATCAATCTATTCCCAACTGATCCCACAGCTCATCGATACGGCGGGTGACGGCTTCGTCCTTGACGATGACCCGCCCCCATTCGCGTGTAGTCTCGCCCGGCCACTTGTGCGTGGCGTCCAGGCCCATCTTCGACCCCAGCCCCGATACCGGCGACGCGAAGTCCAGGTAGTCGATCGGCGTGTTGTCGATCATCACCGTATCACGCTTGGGGTCCATGCGCGTGGTGATGGCCCAGATCACATCGTTCCAGTCACGGGCGTTGATATCGTCATCGGTGACAATAACGAACTTGGTGTACATGAACTGTCGCAGAAACGACCACACACCCAGCATCACGCGCTTGGCGTGGCCCGGGTACTGCTTTTTCATGGTGACCACCGCCATGCGGTACGAGCAGCCTTCCGGCGGCAGGTAGAAGTCGGTGATTTCCGGGAACTGCTTCTGCAGGATCGGCACGAACACTTCGTTCAATGCCACGCCGAGAATCGCCGGCTCATCTGGCGGCCGGCCCGTGTAGGTGCTGTGGTAGATCGGCTTCTGCCGGTGGGTAATGCGCTCGACGGTGAACACCGGGAAGCTGTCCACTTCGTTGTAGTAGCCGGTATGGTCGCCATACGGGCCTTCCGGGGCCATTTCGCCCGGGTGGATCACGCCTTCCAGGATGATTTCGGCGGTGGCCGGTACCTGCAGGTTGCTGCCACGGCACTTGACCAGCTCGGTGCGATTGCCGCGCAGCAGGCCGGCGAAGGCATATTCGGAGAGGGTGTCCGGCACCGGGGTCACGGCACCGAGGATGGTCGCCGGGTCAGCACCCAGGGCCACGGCAACCGGGAACGGCTGGCCGGGGTTTTTCTCGCACCACTCACGATAGTCGAGGGCGCCCCCACGGTGGCTCAGCCAGCGCATGATGACCTTGTTGCGGCCAATGACCTGCTGGCGGTAGATGCCCAGGTTCTGGCGGTCCTTGTTCGGGCCGCGGGTGACGGTAAGGCCCCAGGTGATCAGCGGCGCCACGTCGCCTGGCCAGCAGTGCTGGATCGGCAGTGCGCCGAGGTCGACATCATCACCCTCGACCACCACTTCCTGGCATACCGCGTCCTTGACGACCTTCGGCGCCATCGACACGACCTTCTTGAAGATCGGCAGCTTGGACCAGGCGTCCTTCAGGCCCTTGGGTGGCTCGGGCTCCTTGAGGAAGGCCAGCAGCTTGCCGATTTCTCGCAGTTCTTCGACCGACTCGGCGCCCATGCCCATCGCCACGCGTTCGGGGGTGCCGAACAGGTTGCCCAGCACCGGAATGTCGAAGCCGGTGGGCTTTTCGAACAGCAATGCCGGGCCCTTCGCACGCAGGGTGCGGTCGCAGACCTCGGTCATTTCCAGGACTGGGGAGATCGGAACCTGGATGCGCTTGAGCTCGCCGCGCTGTTCCAGGCCACGGATGAAGTCGCGCAAGTCGCGATACTGCATGCAAAAGCCTCGTGTTGGCCGTATCGGTCGGGGTGCAGAGTGTAGCGCCGTTCGGGCATGGTTTGGGGGCAAAAATGCATTGGTGACCGCTTCACGCCTTGGTCGGGACGCTTACCTTGCGCCTCACCGATTATGCGATACAACCTTTGACAACCCGATTCCAAGGGCCTGCAGCACCTTCAACACAGTCGACAATCTCGGGTCCCCATCAGCAGCCAAGGCTCGATAGAGGTTTGGACGCGCAAGCCCCGTGGCCTGGGACAGATTACCCATCCCACCACGCGCTTCCGCTACGCGCCGAACCGCCGTCAGAAAACCTGCGGCGCCACCAGGCTCATCGATTTCTTCAAGCGCAACCGCAAGATAATCGATGGCGAAAGACTCATCCTTGCGGAGCATTTCGAGAACACTTTCTTCATGCGAGCGTGTGCCGGTCATAGCGCTACCTTATGCCTCTGCCACAGAGATCTGGCTTGATCAATATCGGCCTGCTGCCGGTCTTTCGTGCCACCTCCGAGCAGGAAAATGATCTTCCGCCCGGAGATGGCGTAATAGACGCGATAGCCTGGCCCGAAGTCCAGTTTCATCTCGAACACGCCATCACCCACTGGTTGGGTCACGCCAAAATAGCCCTGCGCCGCCCGGTCGACCCTTGTAGTGATTCGCGCCTTCACCCTTGTGTCACGGATGGTGTTCAGCCATGCCTGGTAAACATCCACATCATTAGCGGATAGAACGTGATGAACTGCGTACATCCAAGTGTACCTTATAAGAGACATCCGTGTGACGATTCATCAACCAGCCCGGCTTCGCTGGTCTTCGGGAGGCAGGAGGCAAATGCCTGGATCAGGCAGGCCCCCACGCCACAAGCAGCATGTTGGCCTTCGTTCGGCGTGCTGGCGAACGGTCTTTTGTGACAAACAGCAAAAAGCCGGGTTTCCCCGGCTTTTGCGTGATGCCTGCGAAGCTTACTTGCGCTTCATCGACAGGAAGAACTCGTCGTTGGTCTTGGTCTGCTTGAGCTTGTCGACCAGGAACTCGATGGCAGCGATTTCGTCCATCGGGTGCAGCAGCTTGCGCAAAATCCACATGCGCTGCAGTTCGTCGTCGGCAGTCAGCAGCTCTTCGCGGCGGGTACCGGAACGGTTGATGTTGATGGCCGGGAACACGCGCTTCTCGGCGATGCGGCGGTCCAGCGGCAGCTCCATGTTGCCGGTGCCCTTGAACTCTTCGTAGATCACTTCGTCCATCTTCGAGCCGGTTTCGACCAGCGCGGTGGCGATGATGGTCAGCGAACCGCCTTCCTCGATGTTACGCGCGGCGCCGAAGAAGCGCTTCGGCTTCTCCAGGGCGTGGGCGTCGACACCACCGGTCAGCACCTTGCCGGAGCTTGGGATCACGGTGTTGTAGGCACGCGCCAGACGGGTGATGGAGTCCAGCAGGATGACCACGTCCTTCTTGTGCTCGACCAGGCGCTTGGCCTTCTCGATCACCATTTCGGCAACCTGCACGTGGCGGGTTGGCGGCTCGTCGAAGGTGGAAGCAACCACTTCGCCGCGCACGGTGCGCTGCATTTCGGTCACTTCTTCCGGGCGCTCGTCGATCAGCAGCACGATCAAGTGGCACTCGGGATTGTTACGGGTGATGTTGGCCGCGATGTTCTGAAGCATGATGGTCTTGCCCGCTTTTGGCGGGGCGACGATCAGGCCACGCTGGCCTTTGCCGATCGGGGCGCACAGGTCGATGACGCGACCGGTCAGGTCTTCGGTGGAGCCGTTACCGGCTTCCATCTTCAGGCGCTTGTTCGGGAACAGCGGCGTCAGGTTTTCGAACAGGATCTTGTTCTTCGCGTTTTCCGGACGGTCGAAGTTGATGGTATCAACCTTCAGCAGGGCGAAGTAACGCTCCCCTTCCTTCGGCGGGCGGATCTTGCCGACGATGGTGTCGCCGGTACGCAGGTTGAAACGGCGGATCTGGCTGGGCGAGACGTAGATATCGTCCGGGCCGGCCAGGTAGGACGCATCAGCCGAGCGCAGGAAACCGAAACCATCCTGGAGAATCTCCAGCACGCCGTCACCCGAAATCTCTTCGCCGCTCTTCGCGTGCTTCTTCAGCAGGGCGAAGATCACGTCCTGTTTGCGCGAACGGGCCATGTTCTCGATGCCCATCTGTTCGGCCATTTCCAAAAGATCGGTAATCGGCTTTTGCTTGAGTTCAGTCAGGTTCATAAGGGGAGTGACGTAATCATGTAAGAAGGGAGAATTAAGCTTCTGGCTTAATGAGGCCGCGCCGCTAGATGGCGACAGGATCGCGTACTGATTCGAATTAGGGATGCTTCGGCGACGGCGTGTAGAGGGCACTGGAAAAGCAGTGCGAGGCCGAATGTAACACTTGCTTTTTTCTGCGTCTAGTGCTCTGGAAAAGAAAAACCCCGCATTTGCGGGGCTTTTTTCACATCACAGGTGGGCGTCGAGGAACGCGGCCAGCTGCGACTTGGAAAGCGCGCCAACCTTGGTGGCTTCGACGTTACCGTTCTTGAACAGCATCAGCGTCGGGATACCACGCACGCCGTGCTTGGCCGGGGTTTCCTGGTTCTCGTCGATATTCAGCTTGGCGACGGTCAGCTTGCCCTCGTAGGTAGCAGCGATATCGTCCAGAACCGGAGCGATCATCTTGCATGGGCCGCACCATTCAGCCCAGTAGTCGACCAGCACCGGGCCTTGAGCCTGCAGTACGTCGGCTTCGAAGCTGGCGTCGGTGACGTGTTTGATTTTGTCGCTCATGGAAATCTCCAAGGTCGTAAGCAATAAAAAACGTTGCCCATCATAGCCGCCCCCGCCGCCGACAGGAAGCCACGGACGATTGACTGTAACTATAGTTGTGCAAGACGCCGCGAATCGAAACTGTCATACAGCCGTCATAGAATCGAATGGCACATTGCCTTGCATCAAGGCGAGCACATCGGCTGCGTGTCACGCGTTGGCGTCAGCCTGCTATCGTGGCACGATTGCCGGGTTAACGACCGAGAACAACCAGATCATGCCGCATACCATCGCGAAGAACCTGTCCCTGATCGCCGCCATCGACCTTGGCTCCAACAGTTTTCACATGGTCGTGGCCAAGGCCCACCATACCGAAATCCGCATTCTCGAGCGGCTCGGCGAGAAGGTTCAGCTTGCCGCCGGCATCGACGAAGAACGCAAACTCAGTGAAGAGGCAATGGAACGAGGCCTGGATTGCCTCAAGCGCTTTTCGCAGCTGATCAACGGCATGCCCGCAGGCTCCGTGCGTATCGTCGGTACCAACGCCTTGCGCGAAGCGCGCAACCGTAACGAATTCATCCAGCGCGCCGAAGCCATCCTCGGCCACCCGGTGGAGGTCATCTCCGGCCGTGAAGAGGCGCGCCTGATCTACCTGGGTGTGTCGCACACCCTGGCCGACACCCCCGGCAAGCGCCTGGTGGCGGACATCGGCGGCGGCAGTACCGAATTCATCATCGGCCAGCGCTTCGAGCCGCTGCTGCGCGAAAGCCTGCAGATGGGCTGCGTCAGCTTCACCCAGCGCTACTTCCGCGACGGCAAGATCACCCCGGCCCGCTACGCCCAGGCCTACACGGCCGCGCGCCTGGAGCTGATGAGCATCGAGCATGCCCTGCATCGCCTGACCTGGGACGAGGCCATCGGCTCGTCCGGCACCATCCGCGCCATCGGGGCCGCCATCAAGGCCGGTGGCCTGGGCAATGGTGAGGTCAACGCCGAGGGCCTGGCCTGGGTCAAGCGCAAGCTGTTCAAGCTGGGGGAAGTCGACAAGATCGACTTCGACGGCATCAAGCCGGACCGCCGCACGATCTTCCCGGCGGGTATGGCCATTCTCGAAGCGATTTTCGACGCGCTGGAACTGCAGCGCATGGACCACTGTGACGGCGCCCTGCGCGAAGGTGTGCTGTTCGACCTGCTCGGCCGCCACCACCATGAAGACGTGCGCGAACGCACCCTCAACTCGTTGATGGAGCGTTACCACGTGGACCAGGGCCAGGCTGCGCGCGTGGAACGCAAGGCGCTGCATGCCTTCGACCAAGTGGCCGATGCCTGGGGGCTGAAAGACGGAAATTGGCGCGATCTGCTGGGTTGGGCCGCGAAAGTGCACGAAGTAGGCCTCGATATCGCCCACTATCACTACCACAAGCACGGCGCCTACCTGATCGAGCACTCCGACCTTTCGGGCTTCTCCCGCGAGGACCAGCAGATGATGGCCTTGCTGGTACGCGGCCACCGCCGCAACATCCCCAAGGACAAGTTCGCCGAGCTGGGTGACGAAGGCATCAAGCTGCTGCGCCTGTGCGTGCTGCTGCGTTTCGCCATTCTGTTTCACCACATCCGTGGCAACCAGCAGATGCCGAAGGTGGTGCTCAAGGCTGGCGATGCAAGCCTGGATGTGGCCTTCCCTGAAGGCTGGCTGGAACAGAACCAGCTGACCCAGGCCGACTTCGCCAACGAGGCGGAGTGGCTGGCCCGGGTCGGCTTCGTCCTCAGCGTACGTTGAGGACCGGGTTGCTCAGGCGCTCCAGCAGGGTCGCCTGGGCACTGCGCGGGTTCTGGTTGCCGGTCGGGGTGATGCGCACGTAGCGCCCGTCTGGCTGCAAGGTCCAGGCGTGGGTGTTGTCGGTCAGGTAGCCTTCCAGCTCCTTCTTCACCCGCAGCAACAGCTTCTTGCCTTCCACCGGGAAGCAGGTCTCGACGCGCTTGTCGAGGTTGCGCTCCATCCAGTCGGCACTGGACAGGTAGATCTGCTCTTCGCCGCCATTGAGGAAGTAGAACACCCGCGTGTGCTCAAGGAAGCGGCCGATGATCGAGCGCACCTGGATATTGTGTGAAACCCCCGGAATGCCTGGGCGCAGGCAGCACATGCCACGCACCACCAGGTCGATCTTCACACCCGACTGGTTGGCCTTGTACAGTGCCTTGATGACCTTGGCGTCGGTCAGCGAGTTGAACTTGGCAATGATGTGCGCGGGCTTGCCTTCGAGGGCAAACTGGGTTTCGCGCGCAATCATGTCGAGCATGCCCTTCTTCAGGGTGAACGGCGCGTGCAGCAGCTTTTTCATGCGCAGCGTCTTGCCCATGCCGATGAGCTGGCTGAACAGCTTGCCGACGTCCTCGGTGAGGGCGTCGTCTGAGGTCAGCAAGCTGTAGTCGGTGTACAGGCGGGCATTGCCGGCGTGGTAGTTGCCGGTGCCCAGGTGCGCATAACGCACGATCTCGCCCTGCTCGCGACGCAGGATCAACATCATCTTGGCGTGGGTCTTGAAACCGACCACGCCGTAGATCACCACCGCACCGGCCGCTTGCAGGCGGCTGGCCATCTGCAGGTTGGACTCTTCGTCGAAGCGCGCGCGCAGTTCGATCACCGCGGTGACCTCTTTGCCGTTACGCGCAGCGTCCACCAGGGCATCGACAATTTCCGAGTTGGCCCCGGACCGGTACAGGGTCTGGCGCACGGCGAGCACGTGCGGGTCCTTGGCGGCCTGGCGCAGCAGGTCGACCACCGGGGTAAAGGACTCGAAGGGGTGCATCAGCAGTATGTCCTGCTTGCTGATCACGCTGAAAATGTTGTCGGCGTTCACCAGCAGCTTGGGGATCGCCGGGGTGAACGGCGTGTACTGAAGCTCAGGGTGGCTGTCCAGGCCGGTAATGCTGAACAGGCGGGTGAGGTTGACCGGGCCATTGACCTGGTACAGCTCGCTTTCGCTGAGGCTGAACTGCTTGAGCAGGTAGTCCGACAGGTGTTTCGGGCAGGTGTCGGCCACCTCCAGGCGCACGGCGTCGCCGTAACGGCGCGAGAACAGCTCGCCGCGCAGGGCGCGGGCCAGGTCGTCGACTTCTTCGGAGTCCAGCGCCAGGTCGGCGTTACGGGTCAGGCGGAACTGGTAGCAGCCCTTCACCTTCATGCCCTGGAACAGGTCGTCGGCGTGCGCGTGGATCATCGACGACAGGAACACGTAGTTGGCACCCGGGCCGCCCACCTCTTCAGGCACGCGGATAACCCGGGGCAGCAGGCGCGGGGCCGGGATGATCGCCAGGCCCGAGTCGCGACCGAAGGCATCGACCCCCTCCAGCTCGACGATGAAGTTGAGGCTCTTGTTCACCAGCAGCGGGAACGGGTGGGTCGGATCGAGGCCGATCGGGGTGATGATCGGGGCAATTTCGTCGCGGAAATAGCGGCGCACCCAGGTCTTGAGCTTGGGCGTCCAGTAACGGCGGCGAATGAAGCGGATCTGGTGCTTTTCCAGCTCCGGCAGCAGCACGTCGTTGAGGATCGCGTACTGGCGCTCTACCTCGATATGCACCAGCTCGCTGATACGCGCCAGCGCCTGGTGCGGCTGCAGGCCGTCGGCACCGGCCTGTTCACGGGCGAAGTTGATCTGCTTCTTCAGGCCGGCGACGCGGATCTCGAAGAACTCGTCGAGGTTGCTGGAGAAGATCAACAGGAACTTGAGGCGTTCGAGCAGTGGGTAGTTCTCGTCCAGGGCCTGTTCCAGGACGCGGATGTTGAACTGCAGCTGCGAGAGTTCGCGATGAATGTACAGGCTGCTGTCGTCCAGGCCGGGGACGGTTATTGCCGGGGCCGGCGCGGGCGCGGGCGCCGCGGCCACAGGCTCGGCGACCTGCTCCTCTACAGGCTCCGGCTCGGGCGCCGGCGGCAGGTCTGGCGGGGTCTGCACCAACTCTTCCGGGAGCTCCTGGGCTTCCTTGATCGCGACAGGGGTGAGCACTTCATTATTCATCTGGCGTTCCTGAGGACGTTAACGCCCTATCATCAATTGAGCGGCAAGATAAGCGCCCATTATGACGCCTGTGTTACACACCAGGGCAAGCCATGGCGCGTGGCCTCTGGCATTGTCTGTGTAGGAATTGTTCACGTCGAGACACATTTGGACACTTTCACGAATGCGCGCGAAGGGGTAGGCTGCGCGTTCATTTCGCCAGCACCTCAGAAAATGCTTCAACAATTCCTGCAGGATTTCGGCTACTTTGCCCTTTTTCTAGGCACCTTCTTCGAAGGCGAGACCATCCTGGTGCTTGCGGGTTTCCTTGCATTCCGTGGGTACATGGACATCAAGCTGGTGTGCCTGGTGGCGTTCCTCGGCAGCTATGCCGGCGACCAGCTGTGGTACTTCATGGGCCGCCGTCACGGGCGCAGGATCCTGGCGCGCAAACCACGCTGGCAAGCAATGGGTGACCGGGCGCTGGACCACATCCGCCGCCACCCCGACATCTGGGTGCTGAGCTTCCGCTTCGTCTATGGCCTGCGTACGGTCATGCCGGTGGCCATTGGCCTGTCGGGCTACCCACCGCGCCGCTACCTGCTGCTCAATGGCTTTGGCGCGGCCATCTGGGCAATAGCCCTGGGCGCGGCTGCGTACCACTTTGGCGCCATCCTCGAAGGCCTGCTGGGCAACGTGAAGCGTTACGAGCTATGGGTACTTGGTGGCCTGGTGGGGCTGGGCGTTTTGTTGTGGCTGCGCCGGCGTTTCCGCGCCTTGCGCGCGGAGCGCAAGGCGGCGGACCAGGCCCAGGCCCCACAGGCTGAGAAGGCTATAGACCACGAGCAGGAACCAGGCCAGCGGCGCGACCACCGCTAGGCCCATTGCGCCGGCCAGGTACAGCGCCGGCGCATTCACCACAAGCCGCGCCAGTTCCAGGCGCGCAGCCCAGGGCCGGTTCTCCAGCAACCCGCCCAGCACGAACAGACCAAACGCCATCAGCGACCAGCCGAGCACCAGCGCGGCGGCCGGCACGCGTTCGGCTACGTCCATCAGGTAGCTGCCCAAGGCCACATACACCACGAACTGCGCCGCCACGTAAGCTTGCTGCGGGCGGCCCAGGGCAACCTCGAACTTGCGAAACTGCGCCAGGTCCTGCTTGGCCTGTGGGTAACGTGCGGCCACATCGGCCGGGCGCCAACCGGTGGGCATGAACCAGATGCGCAACTTGTCCCGCAGGCTGGCAGTGTGCCGGGCGTCATGCCAGAGCTGGGCATAGAACTGCAGGTTGGCCCACAGCGGGTTCCAGCTGGCCAGCGGCGTGGTTACCCCGAACACCACAGGCTCGGCCGGGTCCTCCTCTTTGAAGGTGCCGAACAGACGGTCCCAGAGAATGAACACACCGCCGTAGTTGCGATCCAAGTAAACAGGGTTTTGCGCATGGTGGACGCGATGGTTGGATGGCGTAATCAACACCCACTCAAGCCAGCCAAGCTTGGGAATGTGCCGGGTATGCACCCAGAACTGGTACAGCAGGTTGAGCGATGCCACGGTGATGAACACCAGTGGCGGCACGCCCAGCAGTGCCAGCGGCAGGTAGAAGATCCACGAGAAGATGAACCCGCTACTGGTCTGGCGCAACGCGGTGGTGAGGTTGTATTCCTCGCTCTGGTGATGCACCGAATGCGCGGCCCACAGCACGTTGCGTTCATGGCCCAGTCGGTGCAGCCAGTAGTAGCAGAAGTCGTACAGGACAAAGGCCAGCAGCCATACCCACCAGGCTTCGGGCGGCAGGCGCAAAAGTGCCAGGTGCTCGAACGCCAGGGCATAGGTCACCAGCCCTGCGCCTTTGGTCAGCAACCCGGTGCTGGTCGACAGCACGCCGGTACTCAGGCTGTTGATCGAATCGGCCAAGGTAAAGTTGCGCTGGCCACGCACACGGTCGGCCACCAGCTCCACGGCGATGAGCACGAAGAAGAACGGCACGGCCAGCAATATCAGGTCCATGGGTACGGCCTCAGGCGGTATCCATCAAGATTAGGCCGCGCCTGCGGCAACCCCTATGGCGACATCTGCCAAACTAGAGGACATTTAGCGCCTCGACACTGGAGTAATGAGCATGACAAAAAAAGTAGCGGTGATTCTTTCCGGCTGTGGCGTGTATGACGGCGCCGAAATCCACGAAAGCGTGATCACCCTGCTGCGCCTCGACCAGCGCGGTGCGCAGGTGCAGTGCTTCGCGCCGAACATTGCGCAGATGCATGTCATCAACCATCTGACCGGCGAGGAAATGCCCGAGTCGCGCAATGTGCTGGTGGAGTCGGCGCGCATTGCCCGTGGCGAGGTCAAGGACATCCGCGAAGCCAAGGCCGAGGAATTCGATGCGCTGATCGTGCCGGGGGGGTTCGGGGCGGCGAAAAACCTGTCCAACTTCGCCGTGGAAGGCGCCAACTGCAGCGTCAACCCGGACGTGCTGGAGCTGGCCGAAGCCTTTGCCGACGCCTGCAAGCCGGTTGGCCTGATCTGCATCTCGCCGGCACTGGCCGCAAAGATCTACGGGCCGGGCGTGGTCTGCACCATCGGTAGCGACGCCGGTACTGCGGCGGCTGTCGAGAAGATGGGCGGCACCCATGAGGAGTGCGATGTACACGACATTGTCGAAGACACCCAGCGCAAGCTGGTAACTACCCCGGCTTACATGGAAGCCAAGTCGATCAGCGAAGCGGCGGGCGGGATCTACAAGCTGGTGGACCGGGTGCTGGAACTCACACACGAGTAAGCCCCAGGCATGCGCGGCCCTGCGGGGCTGCCTGCTTCGCGGGTAAAACCACTCCCACAGGTCAGCGAAAGAGCCGACGCCCCGAACTGTATTCAGGTTTTGGAAAGCCGGGCAATGATCCGGTCCAGCGCATTGGCAAACGCCTGCTTTTCACGTTCACCATAAGCCGCCTGCCCTCCCCCCACCTGGCCCTGCTCACGCAGCTCGGTGAACAGGTTGCGCGCCGCCAGGCGGTCACCCATGTTGCGCTCGTCGAATTCGCGCCCGCGCGGGTCCAGCACGCTCACACCCTTTTTCACCAGGCGGTCAGCCAGCGGCACATCACTGCAGATCACCAACTCGCCCGGCACAGCGTGTTCGACCAGATAGTCGTCGGCTGCGTCCATGCCGCTGGGTACCACGATCAGGCGCACGATCGCGAACGCTGGTTTGGCCACGGCCTGGCCCGCCACCATCACCACTTCGAACTTGCGCTTGAGGGCGAACTTGACGATCAGATCCTTGGCCGCCTTGGGGCAGGCGTCGGCATCGATCCATACACGCATCGGAATTTCTCTACATGAAATCAGTGCGCCCATCATGCCTGAAGCGCAGCCAAAGCTGGAGCAGGCGCGCGCTGGAAAAATGGCGCCAAAAATCCCAATTAGCGCTTATCCGGCCCCACCACTCAGGCTACACTCGCCACAGCTTTACTGGCCTGCCCGAGCGCACAATGAACCACCCTCACGAAATCCGCCCTGACCTGGACGAAGGCATCGATCGCAAGGTCCTGGCGACATTGCGTGCGCGTTTCCTGCAGCTGAACCAGGGGAGGCTGCAACGGGCAATGGAAGGCCTGTCGACACGCCAGCAACAGGTACTGACGCTACTGCCGCTGCTGTTTCACGTGAACCATCCGCTGTTGCCGGGCTACGTCTCGGGTAGCACACCGGCTGGCGTGTCGGGCTACGAGCCAGGTGCCGAGCTGGTGGTCGAGGCCCAGCGCCTGGCCCGCTCGTTCACCTACAAGGCCCGCCATGGCAACCCGCCACGCCCGATCCACGGCCTCTACCTGATGGGCAGCCTGGGCTCACTGGCCCAGGCCGAGCACAGCGACATGGACCTGTGGGTGTGCCATGCGCCCGGCTTGCCCGAGCACTTGCTGGGAGAACTGCGCCGCAAGTGCCAATTGCTGGAGGATTGGGCGGCAAGCCTGGGCGCCGAGGCGCATTTCTTCCTGATCGACACGCAAGGCTTTGCCCAGGGCCAACGCGACGGCCAACTGGGCTCCGACGACTGCGGTACCACCCAGCACTACCTGCTACTGGACGAGTTCTACCGCACCACCCTCTGGCTGGCAGGGCGCACACCCCTGTGGTGGCTGGTACCCGTCTACCAGGAGCACAATTACCGCGCCTACACGCAGACCCTGCTGACCAAGCGTTTCATCCGCAGCCAGGATGCCCTCGACCTCGGCAACCTGGCGCACATCCCGCCCGGCGAGTTCGTCGGTGCCGGCCTGTGGCAACTGTTCAAGGGCATTGATTCGCCCTACAAATCGCTGCTCAAGCTGTTGCTGACCGAGACCTACGCCAGTGAACACCCGGCCGTCCGCTGCCTGAGCCTGGATTACAAGCAGGCGGTGTTCGCCAACCAGCTCGACCTCGACGAGCTGGACCCGTATGTGATGGTGTACCGACGCATCGAACGTTACCTGCTGCAACGTGGCGAGCCCGCACGCCTGGAACTGGTAAGGCGCAGCCTGTACCTGAAGGTGAACAAGAAGCTCAGCGACCAGGGCCGCGCCAATGGCTGGCAGCGCCGGCTGTTGCAGCGCCTGGCAGACGAGTGGGGCTGGGACGAGCGTCAGCTGGCCCTGCTTGATAGCCGCAGCCAATGGAAAGTGCAGCAAGTCGCTGTCGAGCGCCGCGAACTGGTGGCCGAGCTGAACCATAGCTACCGCTTCCTCAGCCAGTTTGCCAGCACCCAGAACGCCAGCAGCCGCGCCGACCAGCGCGACCTCAATGTGCTGGGCCGGCGCCTGTATGCGGCCTTCGAGCGCCGCGCCGGCAAGGTCGAGGTGATCAACCCCGGCATCGCCCCGGACCTGGCCGAAGGCACCCTGACCCTGGTCCAGGCGCCCAACCGCAAGGAGCCCGGCAGCTACCACTGGGAGCTGTACAGCGGCAACCTGAGTACCCACGAGGTGGAGCACTTCAGCCCGATCAAACGCTGCCGCGAGCTGCTTGAACTGCTGGCCTGGGCCCACCGCAACGGCGTGATCGACAGCAGCACGCGCCTGGCGCTGCACCCGGGCGTCAGCGACCTCAGCGAGTTCGAGCTGTTCAACCTGATGGGTTGCCTGCAGCAAAGCATTCCCCTGCCCTTGCCGATCGTCAGCGAAGTGCGCCTGCTGCAGCCCAGCGTTGCCGACGAGGTGCTGTTGCTGGTCAATGTCGCCATCGACCCGCTGCGCCATCACCGCGACCTGAACATCCTGATGACCACCGAGCGTACCGATTCGTTGAGCTACGCAGGCGTGCGCGAAAACCTGGTGCTGACCCTGGACCAGGTCACCCTGAACAGCTGGAACGAAGTGCTGGTCCAGCGCTACGACGGTGAGCACGCGCTGGTGCGCTGCCTGCGGGACTTCCTCAACAGCCCGGTGCTGCGCGGCCACCGGCCACGGGTACGGGTGCGCTGTTTTTGCCAGAGCCGCGCGCAGGCCATCGGCCAGCGCGTGGAGGAAATTTTCGACACGGTGCAGCTGCTGCTGGACCAAGGCTTAAACCACCGCTACCTGCTACAGGTGGCCCAACACACCCATGTGCTGGAGCTGTTGGCCGGGCATGTCGGCCTGGCCACCCTGGCCGAGCACGAAGCCCTGCTGGCCCACCTGGGCGAGGAGCGTAGCGCCTACAGCCCGCTGTACCTGGATAGCAACGCACTGCTGGACCACGACTTGCGCCTGGTGCTGGAACAGGGCCGGCCGGGTTGCATCCAGGTCTTCTACCGCCTGCAGGGTGGCTGGGCCGAGTTGTATGTGCTGGATGAATACAATGCCCTGTGGCAGCAGCGCCTTCCCCTGCATGACGAAGCCCACCTGCTGCTGCCACTGCAACGCTTCCTGCGATCAGTGGTGATGCGCCGTGATGCCCGGCTGCCGCTGGATACCCAGCGCGCTGCCTCGCTGGACATCCACTACGCGCAACTGTTGCCTTCCGGCGCTGGCAAGGCGCGCAGCATCGAGGCGCGCCAGGCTCCGGTCGAAGGCAGCGGCCAGCCTTACTATGAGGTGCAGGCCATCATCCAGGCCGGAATGGCGGGTGCGGCACATGTGACGCTGTACTGCGACCAGCAAGAGTTTTCCGAGCTGGAGCATGGTGGCCAGCTGTATGCAGTGGTGGCCAGGCAGATCATCGGGCAACGGCGCGGTGCCGGACAATACCGGTGCTACATCACCGACCTGGATTTGTCCGAGCTGCTGGATGACCGGCTGGGCGCGACGCAGGTGTACCTGAGCTACAAGCGGGTGCTGGAGCAGGCGTTGAATGAGGGGTTGGAGCAGGTGCTAAGTGAATGATCAGGGGCTGCTTTGCAGCCCATCGCCGGCAAGCCAGCTCCCACAGGTACGGCGCCGGCCTCGGGCCTTGTGCAACCCTTGTGGGAGCTGGCTTGCCGGCGATGGGCCGCGCAGCGGCCCCCTTGCCCTTACAGGTCGTAATCGCCCGCCGCTTCGGGCTGGTACTCCACTTCCAGCAGCTTCAGCTTGAGGGTCTTGCCACCCGGTGCCGGCCAGTCGATCTGCTCGCCCACCGACAGCCCCAGCAAAGCGCAGCCGATCGGTGCCAGGACCGAGACATTGCCTTCCGGCCCTGCGTCCTTCGGATAGACCAACGTCAGGTGGTAGTCCTTGCCGCTGGCTTCCTCACGGCAGTGCACGCGCGAGTTCATGGTCACCACGCCCGCTGGCACGTCCTCGTGACCGACCACCTGCTCGGCGCGGTCCAGCTCGTCCTGCAGGGCGAGCACACCCGGCGTACTCTCGTCGAGGCTGTCGATAAGACGCTCCAGACGCTGTACGTCCAATCGGGTGAGGATGAGGGAAGGCTTGGTGCTCATGATCCAGTCAGACTCCTTTGAACAGGCGATTTTCGTCGGGCAGATAAAGCAAAACCCCGCCCAAGGGCGGGGTTTGTGAATGCTTTGGCGTCACCGACGCAGAACTCGACACTACCACAGCCGGGCAAATACTCAAGCCCCTGCTCTCAGTGTGCCTTAGCCTGGTCGCGCAGAAGCTGGGCCTCGCGGCAGATTTGTCGACGCCGTTCGTCATCGGCGGAACGCCATTCACGAATGTGCTCCACATGCCGCTGGCAGCCGGTGCACACCCGCTGTTCGTCCAGCCGGCAAACGCTGATGCACGGCGATGGCACGGCGGGGCTGACGTTGCTGTAGAGCGGCTTGGGTGGCCGGGCCTGGGCGCTGCTCATGTCAGATCTCGTCGAAGTCCAGCTTCTCGCCGGCCCGCTCCCAGACGATGCGCTCGAGCATTTCGCCCAGCAGCTCTTCGCTCTTCTCGCACACCCACTTGCCGCTTTCTTCGTCGTAGTCGAAGTGGAAGCCACCGGAACGGTCGGCCAGCCACAGCTGGCGCAGCGGTTCCTGGCGGCTGAAGATCAGCTGGGCGCCACCTTCGAACTTGACGGTGAGGACCCCGGCGGAGTTCTCCATGTCCAGGTCCATGCCGCTCTCGTCGAACAGGTCTTCCAGGGCCTGTTGGGTCGCGTCGACCAGATCATGGAAACGCGCTTCACTCAAACTCATTGCAGGAACCTCGAAATTGGCTGCGTTACAGGCAAGCCGGGCAAGATACGGGCGCTTGGCGCCGAATGCAAAGATTAGCCATTGAAGGCGGTAAGAATAGCCCGCCCGGCGGACCGGCCCTTGCATAGGCAAGCCGCCGGTCGCTCGGTATACTCGGGCGCAATACTGCATTTTTCTAAGGATTTCACCCATGAAGCGCCTGATTTCCTCCTTCGCGGCGCTGGTCGCTGTTGCCTGCCTCGTTTCGGCCTGCGGCCAGAAAGGCCCGCTGTATCTGCCTGAAGACGGCGATAACGGCAAAGCGCACAAGTCGCACCAGCACCAGCCAAAAGCCAAGCCCGCCCCGGCGCCAGCGCAGCAGCCCGAGCTGCAGTCCGAGCCCGAGCAGTCGCCTGCGCAGTAAGGAAACCAGATGAACGCTTTCAACTACCGCGACGGCCAGCTGTTCGCGGAAGGGGTGGCCCTGTCGGCCGTCGCCGAACGTTTCGGCACCCCCACCTACGTGTATTCGCGCGCCCACATCGAGGCCCAGTACCGTAGCTACACCGACGCCCTGCAAGGCGCGGAGCACCTGGTGTGCTTCGCGGTCAAGGCCAACTCCAACCTCGGCGTGCTGAACGTGCTGGCACGCCTGGGCGCAGGCTTCGACATTGTCTCCGGCGGTGAGCTGGAGCGCGTGCTGGCTGCTGGCGGGCGCGCCGACCGCGTGGTGTTCTCCGGCGTCGGCAAAACCCGCGAAGACATGCGCCGCGCCCTGGAAGTGGGCGTGCACTGCTTCAACGTCGAATCCACCGACGAGCTGGAGCGCCTGCAAGTCGTGGCCGCCGAAATGGGCAAGGTTGCCCCGGTGTCGCTGCGGGTAAACCCGGATGTAGACGCCGGCACCCACCCGTACATCTCCACGGGCCTTAAAGAAAACAAGTTCGGTATCGCCATCGCCGACGCCGAGGCTATCTACGTGCGTGCCGCGCAGCTTCCGAACCTGGAAGTGGTCGGCGTCGACTGCCACATCGGCTCGCAGCTGACCACCGTGGAGCCGTTCCTCGATGCCCTCGACCGCCTGCTGGACCTGGTCGATCGCCTCGCCGACTGCGGCATCCACCTGCGCCACCTGGACCTGGGTGGCGGCGTTGGCGTGCGCTACCGCGACGAAGAGCCACCGCTGGTGGCCGACTACATCAAGGCTATTCGCGAACGCGTAGGCAAGCGCGACCTGGCCCTGGTGTTCGAGCCGGGCCGCTACATCGTGGCCAACGCCGGCGTGTTGCTGACCCGCGTGGAATACCTCAAGCACACAGAACACAAAGACTTCGCCATCATCGATGCGGCAATGAACGACCTGATTCGCCCGGCCCTTTACCAGGCCTGGATGGGTGTCAGCGCGGTCATCCCACGCGAAGGCGAAGGCCGTGCCTACGACCTGGTCGGCCCGATCTGCGAGACCGGCGACTTCCTCGGCAAGGACCGTGTGCTGAACCTGGCCGAAGGTGACCTGCTGGCCGTGCAGTCCGCGGGCGCCTATGGTTTTGTCATGAGCTCCAACTACAACACCCGTGGCCGTTGCGCTGAAATCCTGGTCGACGGCGACCAGGCGTTCGAAGTACGCCGCCGCGAGACCATCGCCGAACTGTACGCTGGCGAAAGCCTGCTGCCGGAGTAAGCCCATGCTGCTGCGTTTTACCAAGATGCACGGCCTGGGCAACGACTTCATGGTCCTCGACCTGGTCAGCCAGCACGCGCATATCCAGCCAAAGCACGCCAAGCAATGGGGTGACCGCCATACCGGCATCGGCTTCGACCAGTTGCTGATCGTCGAGGCGCCGAACAATCCGGAAGTGGACTTCCGCTACCGCATCTTCAACGCCGACGGCTCTGAAGTGGAACAGTGCGGCAACGGTGCGCGCTGCTTCGCCCGTTTCGTGCTGGACAAGCGCCTGACCGCGAAAAAGCGCATTCGCGTGGAAACCAAGAGCGGCATCATCGTGCTGGACGTGCAGAACGACGGCCAGGTGAGTGTCGACATGGGCCCACCGCGGTTCATTCCTGCCGAAATCCCCTTTGTCGCTGACGAGCAGGCGCTGAACTACCCACTGGAAGTCGACGGTCAGCTGCATTCGATTGCCGCCGTGTCCATGGGGAACCCGCATGCCGTGCTGCGCGTCGACGACGTGCATACTGCCCCCGTGCATGAGCTGGGCCCGAAGATCGAAAACCACCCACGCTTCCCGCAGCGGGTGAATGCCGGCTTCCTCCAGGTCATCGACCGCCACCGCGCCAACCTGCGCGTGTGGGAACGCGGCGCGGGCGAAACCCAGGCCTGCGGCACCGGCGCTTGCGCCGCGGCCGTGGCAGCGATCAGCCAAGGCTGGATGGATTCCCCGGTGTCCCTCGACCTGCCCGGTGGCCGCCTGCACATCGAATGGGCCGGCCCCGGCAAGCCCGTGTTGATGACCGGCCCTGCCGTGCGCGTCTACGAAGGACAGGTTCGTCTCTAAGCGAGTAACCGCCATGACCGATCAGCCCAAGGTTGTACCCCAGCAGTCCGCCGAGCTCGATGCCGAAGCGGTGGTCGCCTACCTGCGCGCCCACCCCACCTTCTTCGCCGAGCACGATGAGCTGCTGATCGAACAGCACATCCCGCACCAGCGTGGCGACAGCGTGTCCCTGGTGGAACGCCAGCTCAAGCTGCTGCGTGACCGCAACATCGAGATGCGCCATCGCCTTTCGCAACTGATGGACGTGGCCCGCGACAACGACCGGCTGTTCGACAAGACCCGACGGCTGATCCTCGACCTGCTCGACGCCGGTACCCTGGAAGAAGTGGTGATGGCGGTCGAAGACAGCCTGCGCCAGGAATTCCAGGTGCCCTTCGTCAGCCTCATCCTGTTCGGCGACAACGTTGCGCCGGTCGGGCGCTGGGTCAGCAACGCCGAGGCGCAACAGGCCATCGGTGCACTGCTGGGCGGCGGCAAGACGGTCAGTGGCAACCTCCGTGAACACGAGCTGGCGTTCCTGTTCGGTGAAGAACAGCGCCGGGAGGTGGGTTCCAGCGCCGTGGCCACCCTCGAATACCAGGGGCTGCACGGGGTGCTGGCGATCGGCAGCCGCGACCCGCAACACTACAAGAGCAGCGTCGGCACCCTGTTCCTCGGCTACATCGCCGAAGTGCTCGGCCGCGTTGTACCGCGCGTTACCCAGACCCTGCGCTCGGTACGCTGATGGAACGCCAGCTGGAGGCTTATTGCGCACACCTGCGCAACGAGCGCCAGGTGTCGGAGCACACCTTGCTGGGTTACCGTCGCGACCTGGACAAGGTCATCGCCTATTGCAAGGAACACGCAATTGACGGTTGGCAGGCGCTGCAGATCCAGCAGCTGCGCCAGCTGATCGCGCGCCTGCACCACCATGGCCAGTCCTCGCGCAGCCTGGCACGGCTGCTATCGGCGGTGCGCGGCCTGTACCGCTACCTCAACCGCGAAGGCCTGTGCCAGCACGACCCGGCCACCGGCCTGAGCGCGCCCAAGGGTGAGCGCCGGCTGCCCAAGGTGCTGGACACCGACCGCGCCCTGCAGCTGCTTGATGGCGGCGTCGACGACGACTTCATCGCCCGCCGTGACCAGGCCATTCTTGAACTGTTTTATTCGTCTGGCCTGCGCCTGTCCGAGCTGACCAACCTCGACCTCGATCACATCGACCTCGCCGCCGGCCTGGTGCAGGTGCTGGGCAAGGGTGGCAAGGCCCGCGTCCTGCCGGTTGGCCGCAAGGCCCGCGAGGCGCTGCAGGCCTGGTACTGCCTGCGCGGCATCGGCAACCCGCGTGACCGCGCAGTGTTCATCACCCGCCAGGGCAACCGCATCACGCCACGGGCTGTGCAGCAACGGGTGAAGAAGGCGGGTGAGCGCGAGCTGGGCCAGCACCTGCACCCGCACATGCTTCGCCATTCCTTCGCCAGCCATGTGCTGGAATCGTCCCAGGACCTGCGGGCGGTGCAAGAGATGCTCGGCCATGCCGACATCAGTACCACGCAGATCTACACCCACCTGGACTTCCAGCACCTGGCCGCGGTGTACGACAGCGCCCACCCTCGGGCCAAACGCAGCAAAGGCACAGACTCATGAGCATCAAGCTGATCACATTCGACCTCGACGACACCCTGTGGGACACCGCGCCGGTCATCGCCAGCGCCGAAGTCGTGCTGCGCGACTGGCTCGAAGCCAACGCCCCGATCCTGGGCGGCGTGCCGGTGGAGCACCTGTTCGCCATCCGTGAGCGCCTGGTACAGGCCGAGCCCGGCCTCAAGCACCGCATCAGCGCCCTGCGCCGACGGGTGCTGTTCCATGCCCTGGAGGAGGTCGGCTACAGCGAAAAGCAAGCGCAGTCCCTGGCCAACGAAGGCTTTGAAGTGTTCCTCCACGCTCGCCACCAGGTGGAGATCTTCCCCGAGGTGCAGCCGGTGCTGGAGATCTTGCGCCATCACTACACCTTGGGCGTGGTCACCAACGGCAATGCCGATGTGAGCCGGCTGGGGCTGGCGGACTACTTTCGCTTTGCCCTGTGCGCCGAAGACCTCGGCATCGGCAAGCCGGACCCGGCACCGTTCCTGGAAGCCCTGCGCCGCGGCGAGGCGGACGCCAGCGCCGCCGTTCACATCGGCGACCACCCCGGGGATGACATCGCAGGCGCCCAGCGCGCCGGGCTACGGGCCGTCTGGTTCAACCCCCAGGGCAAGGCCTGGACGGGTGAGCAGGCACCGGATGCCGAGATCCAGCGCCTTTCGCAGTTGCCCGATATCCTTTCGCGCTGGCGCTGACAGGGGCCGCTGTGCGGCCCTATCGCCGGCAAGCCAGCTCCCACAGGGATCGCGCAAGGCTGAGGCCCTCGGTGATCCTGTGGGAGCTGGCTTGCCGGCGATAGGGCCAGTACAGCCAGCACAAAACTCACAGGCACAAAAAAAGCCCGCAGCGACGGCGGGCTTTTTTGCGTTCAGCCACTCAGATGGGGCGGCTGCCGTATTTGTTGTCCGGCTTCTTGGGCGGGTCGGCGACCACGTTGGCCTCGACTTCCTGCACCTTGCCACCGCGCGAAAGGAATTCTTCCATCGCCTTGGCCAGTGCATCACGCTCCTTCTGCTTGGCTTCCATGCTCGGCATCTCGTCTACCGAGACAGCCGCCTTGGATTTGCCCTTGGCAGCAGGTGCCGGGCTGCTGTCGTCATCGCCAGCGTCTTCAACGCCGTCGTCAGCCGCCGCTTCGAGGCCTTCATCAGCCTCGTCTTCATCGCCTACTTCGAGGTCGTCGTTTTCCAGATCGTCGTCGCTCATGTTCTACCTCATGACTTGCGAAAAGCAGGTTAGTTATAGACCAGTGCAGCCGTAGACCGGCAGCCACCAGTGAAAATTCAACTGGCCGTGGGTTAGGCCACTGCCCTTGGGTCGGCGCTCCTGATGGGAGGCGGCACCCAGCAGGCCCTGCTCCTGGCAGGACCTGACAAATCCATCTAGCCCCTGCTGGCCACACGCTATTGGCAAGCCTAGCAAAGGCTGGCGAAGTGTGTGGACTACACGTCAAACACCCTTCGGCGCGCATTCTAGCGCGCCCGTGGAAAAAGCAAAGCACCATAAACGCCCTACGACTTGTAAGTTTTTTACCTACGTCGCGAACGTGACGGATAAACCGTTTGCCAAGCGCGAAATGCTGAAAATCTGGCAAAAAAATGCCCGGCAAGCCGGGCAAGTTTTTACCGCGTCGCAGTTACAGGTTGTAGCCGCGTTCGTTGTGCTGAGCCAGGTCGAGGCCGACCGACTCTTCTTCTTCGTTGACCCGCAGGCCCATCACCACATCCAGCACCTTGAGGATCACGTAGGTGACGATGGCGGTGTAGACCACGGTAAAGATCACGCCCTTGGCCTGGATCCAGACCTGCATGCCGATATCGGTGACGGTACCGAAGCCGCCCAGCGCCGGGGCTGCGAACACACCGGTTAGGATGGCACCGATGATGCCGCCGATGCCGTGCACGCCGAAGGCATCCAGCGAGTCGTCATAGCCGAGCCTGCGCTTGAGGGTGGTGGCGCAGAAGTAGCAGATCACACCCGAAGCCAGGCCGATCACCAGGGCGCCCATCGGGCCCACGGTACCTGCAGCCGGGGTAATGGCAACCAGGCCGGCAACCACGCCCGAAGCGATGCCCAGGGCGCTGGGTTTGCCGTGACCGATCCACTCGGCGAACATCCAGCCCAGTGCAGCAGCAGCGGTGGCGATCTGGGTGACCAGCATGGCCATGCCAGCGGTGCCGTTGGCGGCAGCGGCGGAGCCTGCGTTGAAGCCGAACCAGCCGATCCACAGCATGGCGGCGCCCATCAGGGTATAGCCCAGGTTGTGCGGGGCCATCGGCGTGGTCGGGTAGCCCTTGCGCTTGCCCAGCACCAGGCAGCAAACCAGGCCTGCGATACCCGCGTTGATGTGCACCACGGTGCCGCCAGCGAAGTCCAGTACGCCCCAGTCCCACATCAGTGCACCGTCACCGCTCCACACCATGTGCGCGATCGGCGCATACACCAGGGTGAACCAGATGCCCATGAACACCAGCATCGCGGAGAACTTCATGCGCTCGGCGAAAGCACCCACGATCAGTGCCGGGGTGATGATGGCGAAGGTCATCTGGAAGGTGATGAAGACCGCTTCAGGGAACAGCGCGGTGGCCGAGGTCAGGTTCTCGGGCGTTACGCCGCTGAGGAAGGCCTTGGAGAAGCCGCCGACGAAGGAATTGAAGTTGAGCACGCCCTTTTCCATACCGGTGGTATCGAAGGCCATGCTGTAGCCGTAGACGACCCAGAGAATGCTCATCAGGCCGGTGATTGCAAAGCACTGCATCATCACCGACAGCACGTTCTTGGAACGCACCATACCGCCATAGAACAGGGCCAGGCCGGGGATAGTCATGAACAGCACCAGCGCCGTTGCAGTCAGCATCCAGGCGGTGTCGCCGGAGTTCAGCGCTGGGGCAGCTTCCTCTGCCAGGGCAAGCCCGGGCATTACGAGGGACAATAGGGCTCCTAGCCCTGCGATCTTACGCAGAGTCATGTTGTTTTCTCCTGGGGCGTTGGGTTTGGTGAGGCTTTTTTGCTGCTTAGATCGCGTCGGTATCGGTTTCGCCGGTACGGATGCGGATCGCCTGCTCCAGATTCACCACGAAAATCTTGCCGTCACCGATCTTGCCGGTGTTGGCTGCCTTGGTGATGGCTTCGATTACCCGATCAAGGTCCTTGTCATCGATGGCGACATCGATCTTCACCTTGGGCAGAAAATCGACCACATATTCAGCACCGCGATACAGCTCGGTGTGGCCCTTCTGCCGGCCGAAGCCTTTGACTTCAGTAACAGTGATGCCCTGCACGCCGATTTCCGACAGCGACTCGCGCACGTCGTCCAGCTTGAACGGCTTGATGATGGCTGTGACTAGCTTCATGAAACTCTCTCCCGATTTGGTGGACTTGCCCCAGGAAAACAAACCCGTCTCAAGTCTAAGCGCAGCGGTTGGCTTTGTAACGCGTCGTCGGCATCCGGCTCCGCGTGCGCACTGCTTGGTCACAAAGAACTGCATCAGTGCATGGCTCGTACAGGTCTTTGCAGAAACCTTGCCAGTTCCGGCAAATCACCAGAAAACAGCGAGTTATGCGAAAGGGTCGGGATTGGCCAGTCGCCAGCATGGGAAACATGCACAGTTCCGGTGCGCACAAGCAGGGCGCATTGCGCGAAAAACGTGCACTCAAACGTCAGGTTTGTGCGTGCTACACTGCCGGCCATTCTCAGTTTCAGTGGACTGCCCCATGCTTGCGCCCAAAGCCCTTCTCGATGCCCTGAGCGACCAGGCCTCGCGCCTGTTCAGCAGCGATACTGCACAGCCCCGCGCAGAACTGGAAAGCCAGTTCAAGGTGCTGATGCAAGGTGCCTTCAGCAAGCTGGACCTGGTCAGCCGTGACGAATTCGACAGCCAGATGGTCGTGCTTGCGCGCACCCGCGCTCGCCTGGAGGCCTTGGAAAAACAAGTTGCCGAGCTGGAAGCACGCATGACGCCCGGCGCGCAGGAATAACAACCGATACACGGAGCGTTCCCCATGAAAGTCAGCGCACGCAATGTTTTTGAAGGCAAAGTCACCAACGTTCAGCCCGGCGCGGTCAATGCCGAAGTCGAGCTGACCCTGGGGGGCGGCGAAAAGCTGGTAGCGGTGGTCACCATGGCCAGCCTGCATAAACTGAGCATCAACGTCGGCAAAGACGCCGTGGCGCTGGTCAAGGCGCCGTGGGTGGTACTGCTGACCGACGCCGCAGGCTACAAGCTATCGGCCCGTAACGCACTGGAAGGCGAAGTGGTGCGGGTGGGTGATGGTGCAGTGAATGCCGAAGTGGTGCTGAAGCTGGCCGGCGGCACCGAGGTGTTTGCCATCGTGACCCGCGAAGCCGTGCAGGAGCTGGGCCTGGCACCGGGTGTGAAGGCCACTGCACTGATCAAGGCCTCGCACATTATCCTCGGCGCCAAGCCCTGAGGGTATCAGGCCGAGGCCCGTAGCCGGGCCGGCTCGGGTACTGACTGTTTCGGCGGCAACTCGCTGGCGTGCAAGGTGCCGCGAAACAAGGTCGCACCACACTGGGTAACCAGGGTCTTCACCCGGTTGTGCGAGTTGAGGATCTCGGCCTGGATGTCTTCGATGGCTGAATCCCCAGGCTGCAAGGCAGCCGCACGGTTGGCCCATTCGATGGCGGCAAAACGGCTCTGCTTGCGGGTGCCGCGCCCCTGCATCCAGGCCAACCCCAGTTCGGCACTGGCACGCCCGGCAATCCACGCGTCCGGGTGCTCGACCAGGCTCGACAGGTAGGCAACCGCCTCGGATCGCTCCTGCACTTCGCCAAACTGGCGCAACAGCATTCCCAGATGCAAGCGCGCGCGAGCATTGGTCTGCGGATTACCCAATGCATCGACCAGCAGGCGCCTGACAGCCAGCATGGCACTTCGCTCATTCAGGTCCTCATCGCCATCCATGCGCAGGCAGGCGAGGTTGTACTTGGCCTGCCTGCTGCCCGCCTCTACCGCACGCTGCAGCCAATACTCAGCCGCCTCGTCATCCAGATAGTCCGCCGGGGTGTTGCCCAGGCCGCCACTGTGCAGCTCGTACAGGCCTAGGGCAGCCCCCGGCAAGCTCAGCTCGGCACAGCGCTCGTACAGGTAACACGCCACCTCATGCCGGTTGGCAGCCCACAGCAGCCGCGCAACAGCGAGCACCTCGAAGCCTGGCGCCTGGCCCGCGCGCTGGCGCGTTACCGCCACCTGCGACCATAGCCTTGCCTGCTCGGCCGAACGTGGCAGCCCCCACAGGCCGAAGCGATGCCCGGCAGCACGCATTGCACAGGCGCCAGCATGCGAGCGGCCTTCACACAGGCGCTCGATGGCGGTGCGCAACAGTTGGTGTTCATCTGCCATGCCATCGCGAACTATCAGCCCGACCAGGCAGCGAAATGGCTCGCCCATGGCAGCGATGGCACCGTGATCGGCGTTACATGCCAAGCTCGCGGCGAAATCGCGCATGCCGCCGGCATGGTCTTGCAAGGCACTGCTACGCAGCGCGCCGCGCCAAGCCAGCACGACGGCGCTTTCCCTGGGCCTTAGCGGGCGTTGCAGCCAGGCATCGAACAGTTGCTGCCAATCGGCGACGGCCTGCAACTGCTCGGCATGTGGCAGCTTCAGCCGTTCTTCCACGGCCATCCAGCGCAACGCATTGCGCAGCGCTTCGTCCCACGCCTCGCACAACGGTCCATTGGCCAACAGCTCCAGCGCATCGAAACTGGCACCCCAACGGGGCAGCAGGTAAACGGCAAGGGCCTGGACCGCTTCGAAACAACCAGGGCGGGCCACCAGCGCATGGCGCAACCAGTAATAGCGTGGTGCTTCGTTTTCGTGATCGACCCGCCTGCTCAGGCACGCCGGCAACGTTTGGGGCAGCTCGGCCAAGGGCAACAACCCATGCTTCACCAGTAATGGCGCCGCGGCTTCCTGCACTTCCACATCGGCATGGGCGCTGGGCCTGTACCGCGCAGGCTGCCCCTGAAACAGTTCGATCAACCAGCCAGGCTCGCGCAGCTGCGCACTGATACGCAGCATGCCAATGGCCGCTGCCACGGGTTTTGCGCAGCGGTCCATTGCACGCAACAGGTGCGCGGTCGCGGTTTCACATATTTGCTCAACGGCCAGCAAGCGCGCAGCGTTGTGCTGGCCAGCACCCTGCACCTGGCAAGCCCGGTGGAAGCAGTGCATGCCCATTACCACCTGTGGGTGATAAGCCTTCGGGCAGGCGTGAATCCAGGCTTTGATAACTTGGCTCAGGGCCCTGTCACCCTGGCTTTGCGGGTCGACCAGCATGTGCCCTTCGATGGCCACAAGGTAGGCCGGGAACTCGCCGGGCGGGGCTTGGCGCCATTGCGCCTCAAGGCTGTCGAAAAAGCAGGTGAGTTCAATGAATGATTTGGCCTGCACCAGTTCGCGGATGACCTGGCGCATGTGGGTGAGCGTTTGCACGGCGCAATACCTCAAGTCCATTTGAAAGAAGACGCTGTGCCATCCCATGGCAACGGCATTTGCCCAACAACACTAAGCCATACCACGCACCTGCGCAAAGATTATTGGATCCATTTTTTGCCGATTTTTAAGAAAACACAGGGAAAAAACCTGCTCTGCAAAACCACGACGCACACTTGTTGCGCCTGTCGTGGCCACCATCGCTATCCTTGACCCAGCCGCAGGAAGCGGCCCTTTTTCAGCGACAACGGAGCGTCCATGTCCCTAGCCATCGTCCACAGCCGCGCCCAGGTGGGTGTGCAGGCACCCTCGGTCAGCGTCGAAACCCACCTGGCCAACGGCCTGCCTCATCTCACCCTGGTTGGCCTGCCAGAAACCACGGTCAAGGAAAGCAAGGACCGGGTACGCAGTGCCATCGTCAACTCCGGGCTGAACTACCCACAGCGGCGCATAACCCAGAACCTGGCCCCCGCCGACTTGCCCAAGGACGGCGGGCGCTACGACCTGGCCATTGCCCTGGGCATCCTGGCCGCCGACGGCCAGGTGCCCACGGCCAGCCTTGCAGAGGTCGAGTGCCTGGGCGAACTGGCGTTGTCGGGCAAATTGCGGGCGGTGCAAGGCGTGCTGCCGGCGGCCTTGGCGGCACGCGAGGCGGGCCGCTCGCTGGTGGTTCCACGGGAGAATGCCGAGGAAGCCAGCCTGGCCGGCGGGCTGGTGGTGTATGCGGTGGGGCACCTGCTGGAGCTGGTCGCCCACCTGAACGGCCAGGTGCCGCTGGCGCCTTACGCGGCCAACGGTTTGGTCCTGCATCAACGTCCCTACCCTGACCTGAGCGAGGTGCAAGGCCAGCTGGCGGCCAAACGCGCATTGATGCTGGCGGCGGCTGGGGCGCACAACCTGCTATTCACCGGGCCACCCGGCACCGGCAAGACCTTGCTCGCCAGCCGCCTGCCAGGGCTGCTGCCACCGTTGGACGAGCACGAGGCACTTGAGGTGGCGGCCATCCAGTCGGTCAGCGGGCATACACCGCTCAGCAGCTGGCCGCAGCGCCCCTTTCGCCACCCCCACCACTCCGCATCCGGCCCGGCACTGGTCGGTGGCAGCAGCCGTCCGCAACCGGGCGAAATCACCCTCGCCCACCATGGCGTGCTGTTTCTCGATGAGCTGCCAGAGTTCGAGCGGCGTGTGCTGGAGGTACTGCGCGAGCCGCTGGAATCGGGCGAGATCGTGATTGCCCGCGCCCGCGACAAGGTGCGCTTTCCGGCACGCTTTCAGCTGGTGGCGGCGATGAACCCATGCCCTTGCGGCTACTTGGGCGACCCCACTGGCCGCTGCCGTTGCAGCACCGAGCAGATCGCGCGGTACCGCAACAAGCTGTCCGGGCCGCTGCTGGACCGCATCGACCTGCACCTGACCGTGGCCCGCGAAAGCACCACGCTGAACAACCAGCCCTGTGGTGAAGCCAGTGCCGATGTGGCTGCAAGGGTGGCGCAGGCGCGGGAGGTACAGCAGCGCCGGCAAGGGTGTGTGAATGCGTTTCTCGACCTCGAAGGGTTGCGCCGCCATTGCGGATTGGCCGCGGCGGACCAGGCCTGGCTGGAAGGGGCATGCGAACGGTTGACGTTGTCGTTGCGGGCAGCGCACCGGTTATTGAAAGTGGCACGAACACTGGCGGACCTGGAGGGGTGCGAGGCGATTGGCCGGCCGCACCTGGCCGAGGCCCTGCAGTACCGGCCGGGGAGCAGTTAGATGAGGGCTGCAAAGCGGCCCTGGAAATTTCAGCCCCATCAGCAGAACCTGCAATTGGCAACGGCCCGCGGCAACTGTCCCTTTTTACGGGACAATGTTTCTTCCGGGCAGCTGATTGTCTGATGCCACCTCACCCCTCAGAATCGTCGGCCAAACTGTTCAAACGCTGCCCCGGCAGCTCATGGAGTAAGAGCCAATGCCACACGAAGGCAGCCTTCTGCAAACCGCGGTGATCTTTCTACTCGCTGCCGTCGTCGCCGTCCCCTTGGCCAAGCGCCTGCAACTGGGCGCCGTGCTCGGCTACCTGCTGGCCGGTGTAGCCATCGGCCCGCAGGCACTTGGCCTGATCCGCGACACCGAGAGCGTGGCGCACATTTCCGAGCTGGGCGTGGTCCTGCTGCTGTTCATCATTGGCCTGGAACTGTCGCCCAAGCGTCTGTGGCTGATGCGCAAGTCGGTGTTCGGTGTGGGTACCGCCCAAGTGCTGCTGACCGGCGCGCTGATCGGTGCCATTGCCCTGTTCGGCTTCAGCCAGACGCTGCCAGCAGCCATCGTGCTCGGCCTGGGCCTGGCGCTGTCGTCCACCGCCCTTGGCCTGCAGAGCCTGGCCGAGAGCAAGCAGCTCAACGCCCCGCACGGCCGCCTGGCGTTCGCCATCCTGCTGTTCCAGGACATCGCCGCGATCCCGCTGATCGCCCTGGTGCCGCTACTGGCCGCCAGTGGTCCGGACACCAGCCATGGCGACAGCCTGCAACACGGCCTGAAGGTATTCGCCAGCATCGCCGTGGTGATCGTCGGTGGCCGCTACCTGCTGCGCCCGGTGTTCCGCACCGTGGCCCGCACCGGCCTGCCGGAAGTGTCCACCGCCACCGCGCTGCTGGTGGTGATCGGCACAGCCTGGCTGATGGAAGAAGCCGGCATCTCCATGGCCCTTGGCGCCTTCCTCGCCGGCCTGCTGCTGGCCGACTCGGAATACCGTCACGAGCTGGAATCGCAGATCGAGCCGTTCAAGGGCCTGCTGTTGGGGCTGTTCTTCATCAGCGTGGGCATGGGCGCCAACCTGCGCCTGCTGCTGGACATGCCACTGGTGGTGCTGGGCCTGACCCTGCCGCTGGTGACAGTAAAGCTGGCGCTGCTGATAGGCGTCGGCCGCCTGGTCGGTGGCCTGAACAGCGCCAGCGCCCTGCGCCTGGGCATGGTGCTGGCGGCCGGTGGCGAGTTCGCCTTTGTGGTGTTCAAGCTGGGCAAGGACCAAGGCCTGTTCGACACCCAGACCTACGACCTGCTGCTGATGACCATTACCCTGTCCATGGCCATCACCCCGCTGCTGATGCTGGGCTGCGCCCGCGCCCTCAAACGCCCGCAACCGGCGCGTGAAGTGCCCGAGCAGTATAAGCAGATCCAGACGGATACACCGCGGGTGGTGATTGTCGGCATGGGCCGCATGGGCCAGATCGTCGCACGCATCCTGCGGGCACAGAAGATCCCGTTCATTGCCCTGGAAACCTCGGTGGACACCATCGAGATGACCCGCATGTTCGAACAGGTGCCGGTGTTCTACGGCGACCCACTGCGCCCCGAGGTGCTGCACGCCGCCAAGGTGGGTGAAGCGGAGTACTTCATCATCACCATCGATGACCCAGAAGCCGCCATTCATACCGCCGAACGGGTGAAGCGCCTGTACCCACACCTGAAGGTGCTCGCCCGAGCACGTAACCGCCAGCATGTGCACAAGTTGGTGGATGCAGGCGCCGAGCCGATTCGCGAGACGTTCTACTCCAGCCTGGAGATGACCCGTCGGGCACTGGTAGGGCTGGGCTTGAGCGATGAACAGGCCGCGGACCGTATCGCGCGGTTTACCCAGCATGACGAAGAAGTGCTGGTGGCCCAGGGGCGGGTACGCGATGACCGGGCCAAGGTGATGCAGACGGCCAAGGAGGCGCGGGTGGAGCTGGAGCGGTTGTTTGATTCGGATGCGGATTGAGAGTTTTTGTCGTACGCCTTGAGGGTTGTGGCGCCTGTGAGATCGAGCGCCGCGCGGGCGGCGCTCGATCTCACAGGCGCCAAAAACCTATCGCCTGGCACTTGGAGGCCATCCTGCAACCTCCTGACGATCACGTCGCCGCCATTACGCGCCCCCAAAAAAACCATCACAGAATCGTCCGATTCTCAGCAAGGTCCTACTTTCCAGCCAACCATTTCCTACGTTAACGCCGTCCCCGAGGATTTATCCTACACACCGTGTCGACGCACGTCTGATTGTCCGGGGAAGGCCTGCTCTCTTGGCTGACCGGGTCGCTGTCGGTTCAGCGATCGGGTGTGGAAACCCGTCTCGGTCTGAGGTGCTGTCTTCAATGGCAGTTGTGCGCGGGAGGCCGTATGGCCTACCGGGTTGCCTCTCACCGGTTTTCCACCCCGCGTACAACTGCCACCCTTCGCGTGGAAACGGATGGTTGCAGTACAACCTAGAGAGCTTACAGCAATGAAAAAGATTGTTCCGGATCCACCCCTCCCCAACACCACACAACGCCCTTTCAGCCACTGCGATGCCGGCCATCCCCCATTGTTCACAGTAAACCCGGGTGTCTCCGCCCACGACGCCCTGGTGCATGTCGCCCAGTACCTGCGCGGCGCCTACGACTGCGGCTACAAAGCCTTGGAGCATCTGGATGACACCGGCAAAAGCCTGTTCTGGAGCAACCTGAATGCAATCGAAATGGCAGAAGGATTGGTTGAGGCACTGCTGGATGGGATTGAGTCACAGCCAATAAGTTGAAGCGCATTGGATAAGCTTTGAGCAGGCTGCAATGATCAGCCTGCTCTACCGACATTCAGGAAACGACCTACAAAACGCGTCACCCTCCGTCTGATTGTTCGGGGGAACACTTCGGCATAGGCTCACCTGGCCCGCCGCCGCATCAGCGACTGTTCCCCGTCAGGTATCTCATTGAGACCCAAAAACCCAGCCGCAACAATTGCCGAGAACAAAGGCCAGATGTCCTGGCTGGACGAACAACTACCCGACCTCAGAACACTTGCGCGCGATCTACGCACCCAGGCTATCGAAGAACTAGCGCCTGCTGATTCGCATGACGCTGCAATCGAGGTTGCTGCGCAGCAGCTGGGCTTCGACAGCGAAAAAACTGAGGAAGTAAGCATCAGCAGCCCAATGGGCGACATCCGGATTCTGCGCAGCTGTATCCACCACATCGTCGAGAAGAGACAGGACGCCCGGGAACGCTATGTGAAAGTAGCGCTGGATACGTTAATCGGACCATTTGAGGTATGGAAGGTCGCTTACACCAATGATACCTGCAGACTGGCGTTCATCGGCGCCTACGAAACCAGGCGGCAGATGCTGGTAATCGTGACACTCGACAACGGCAAAATGCTGTGGAATTTCATGCAGTGCGATGCAAAAGCATTGAATAAACATCGCCACGGAAAGCTGCTCTACAAGCGGTACACTTTTTTGCCGACGAAAAAAAGGGCCACTGTCACCAGTGGCCCTGTATTTGCGCTTGATATTCATATACACACCCTCAAGCGGGGGTGTGGAGGTCTCACCCGACGCTGATGATTCAGCCATCGACGGGGTTCCTACGCCAGCTAGTGCCGCTGAATGGCAGCTGGTTTCGCGCTCAAGTCAAACGCTAACAACACTCTACGATCAAGTCAACGATATCGCCTCAGGGGAGGCCAATCATCAGGTTACTTAGTGTTACTTACCCGCAGTCACCGCGTTATAGCTGGTCATCAGGTTGCGATAATCCGGAATGTGGTTTGAGCACAGCGCAGCCAGCCCTTCGACATCGTTGCGCCAGTCGCGGTGCAGCTCGCAGGCCACGCCGAACCAGGTCATCAGCTGCGCACCGGCCTGGCTCATGCGGTCATGGGCGGCATCGCGGGTCATTTCGTTGAAGGTGCCGGAGGCATCGGTCACGACGAACACATCGAACTCTTCTTCCAGCGCCGACAGCGCCGGGAAGGCTACGCAGACCTCAGTCACCACACCGGCAATGATCAGCTGCTTCTTGCCAGTGGCCTTCACCGCCTTGACGAAGTCTTCGTTGTCCCAGGCGTTGATCTGGCCTGGGCGGGCGATATACGGCGCATCCGGGAACAGCGCTTTCAGCTCTGGCACCAGCGGGCCGTTAGGGCCTTGCTCGAAGCTGGTGGTGAGGATGGTTGGCAGGTTGAAGAACTTGGCCAGGTCAGCCAGGGCCAGTACGTTGTTCTTGAACTTGTCCGGCTCGATGTCGCGCACCAGGGACAGCAGGCCAGCCTGGTGGTCGACCAGCAGTACGGCAGCGTCGTCTTTGTTCAGGCGGTTGTAGGTAAATTTGCTCATGGTCTGTGCTCCTAAGGGTTATGAATTTTTCAGCAATCCGGGGGGTTTCGCGTTGATGGGCACAGATTAAAATCATCACCTTTGCTGCACTAGACTGCGAAAACCGTCCTTAGCGTTCCGTTTGGAGAACGATCATTGGAAGACCTCAACTCCCTCTACTACTTCACCCAAGTCGTGGAGCACGGCGGCTTCGCCCCGGCCGGGCGGGCGCTGGACATGCCCAAGTCGAAACTCAGCCGGCGCATCGCCGACCTTGAAGACCGCCTGGGCGTGCGCCTGCTGCACCGCACCAGCCGGCACTGTTCGCTGACCGAAATCGGCCAGGCCTACTACAACCGTTGCCTGGCCATGCGCGTGGAGGCCGAGGGCGCGGCGGAAATCATCGAGCGCAACCGCAGCGAGCCACGCGGGCTGGTTCGCATCAGTTGCCCCACCACCCTGCTCAACTCCTGGGTCGGGCCGATGCTGACCCGCTACATGCTCAAGTACCCCCAGGTGGAACTGTTCATCGAGAGCACCAACCGCCGCGTCGACCTGCTGCACGAGGGCTTCGACATCGCCCTGCGCGTGCGCTTTCCGCCGCTGGAGAACACCGACATGGTGATGAAGGTGCTGAGCAACAGCACCCAGTGCCTGGTCGGCCAGCCGCACTACCTGGCGCAGTTGCCCAAAGGGTTTGACCCACAGCTGCTGGGCACGCTACCGAGCGTGCATTGGGGCAGCGCCCAGCGCGAGTACCAGTGGGAACTGTTCCAGGGTGAGGACAACAGCCGCAGCATCGTCATCCCGCATACACCGCGCATGGTGACCGACGACCTGTTTGCCCTGCGCCATTTCGTGGTGGCTGGGGTGGGGATCGCGCATTTGCCGCGGGTGGCGGTCCGCGAGGACCTGGCTTCGGGGCGGTTGGTGGAATTACTGCCTGAGTGGCATCCGCGTTGCGGCATCGTGCATGCGATCTTCCCGTCGCGGCGGGGGTTATTGCCGTCGGTGCGGGCGCTGATCGATCATCTGGCTGAGGAATTTGCGATCAGCGACATGGCGTGAGTCGGTGGCTGTCAGTAACGGCCCTTTCGCGGGGCAAGCCCGCTCCCACAAGTTACCCCACTGCCCTCGGGATGGGTGGTGAACCTGTGGGAGCGGGCTTGTCCGGCGAAGCGGCCGTCATTTATCCAGGCAAAGCAGCTTAGAAAGCAAAGCAGGAACAACCCAGCGAACCCCAGAAGCCCTGGAAGTCACTCACCGGCACACTCGAATGCCGGGCCTTTTCATGGCTGTGCGCATGCACGCCGCATGGCCCGCTGCACTGGTGCACGGCGGCTGCCAACGATGGCGTACCGACGCGCCAGTGCCCCGGCACCTTGGCCACTGGCGACCACTCCGGCAGTACCGGCACCTGCGGCGGGCCAAGCCTGTCGAACTCGCCAGCGCCGTACACCACCTTGCCATCGACGATGGTCAGCACCGACTCGATGCCCTTGATCGCCTCTTCATCGACACTGAAGAAGTCCAGCGACAGCGCCGCCAGGTCGGCCAGCTGGCCCACCTTGATCTGGCCCTTCTTGCCCTGCTCGCTGGAGAACCAGGCACTGCCCTGGGTGAACAGTTGCAGTGCGGTATCGCGATCCAGGCCTTCCGGGTACAGCTCCATGCCGCCGACGGTCTTGCCGCTGACCAGCCAGTACAGCGAGGTCCACGGGTTGTAGCTGGACACGCGGGTGGCATCGGTACCGGCACCCACCGGTACGCCCATGTCGAGCATGCGCTTGATGGGCGGGGTCTGCTCGGCAGCCTTGGCGCCGTAGCGGTCGACAAAATACTCACCCTGGAAGGCCATGCGGTCCTGGACGGCGATACCACCGCCCAAGGCGCGCACGCGCTCGATGTTCTGCGGGGTGATGGTTTCGGCGTGGTCGAAGAACCACGGCAGGCCGTTGAACGGGATGTCGCGGTTGACCTTCTCGAACACGTCAAGCATCCGCGTGATCGATTCGTTGTAGGTGGCGTGCAGGCGGAACGGCCAGCGTTGCTCGACCAGGTGACGCACCACCGGCTCCAGCTCTTCTTCCATGGTCTGTGGCAGGTCCGGGCGCGGTTCGAGGAAGTCCTCGAAGTCGGCGGCGGAGAACACCAGCATTTCGCCTGCGCCGTTGTGGCGCAGGAAGTCGGTGCCGCTGTGCAGCTTTACGCTGGAGGTCCACTTCTTGAAGTCGTCCAGCTCTTCCTTGGGCTTCTGGGTGAACAGGTTGTAGGCGATGCGCACAGTCAGCTGGTTGTTGTCGGCCAACTCCTGGATGACCGAGTAGTCGTCAGGGAAGTTCTGATAGCCGCCACCGGCGTCGATGGCACTGGTCAGGCCCAGGCGGTTCAGCTCACGCATGAACTGGCGCGTCGAGTTGACTTGATACTCCAGCGGCAGCTTCGGCCCTTTGGCCAGGGTGGCGTAGAGGATCATCGCGTTCGGGCGGGCGATCAGCATGCCGGTCGGGTTGCCGAACTTGTCGCGTTGAATTTCGCCACCCGGCGGGTTCGGGGTGGCCTTGTCATAGCCGACAGCCTTTAGCGCGGCGCGGTTGAGCAACGCACGGTCATACAGGTGCAACAGGAACACCGGGGTATCGGGCGCAGCCTGGTTGATCTCTTCAAGGGTTGGCATGCGTTTTTCGGCGAACTGGAATTCGTTCCAGCCACCCACCACGCGTACCCACTGCGGGGTGGGCGTGCGCGCAGCCTGGTCCTTGAGCATGCGCAGGGCATCGGCCACCGACGGCACGCCTTCCCAGCGCAGCTCCAGGTTGTAGTTCAGGCCACCGCGGATAAGGTGCAGGTGCGAGTCGTTCAGGCCGGGGATGACCGTGCGCTGCTTGAGGTCGATGATCTGCGTGCTAGTGCCCTTGTGGGCCATGGCCTCGGCGTCGTTGCCCACGGCGATGAAGCGCCCATCCTTGATGGCGACAGCAGTCGCGGTGGGCTTTTCGCGGTCAACGGTGTGCAGTTTGCCATTGAACAGAATCAGGTCAGCGGTCATGGAACCTCCTTGGATGGATGCGTAAGCGGAACCGGCCTGGCCGGCGAAGGGCAATGCAGACCAGAGCGCGCCGGCGGCACCGAGCACGGTGCTGGTGGCGAGGAACTGGCGACGGGTCTTGTCGTTGCGGTCCTGGGACATAGGCTTCTCCGACTGGGGCCGGCAGGGCGACTGCGAAGCATGCCGGTTGATGCACGGTCAGGGCTTGGATGGATGTGCGGTGGGTTGAAGAAGGTTAGCCGTGTTCATACTTTGTGCTGCCCGCGCAGCCAGTTGGCACAGCGGCGGGTTACCCAAGGCATGATGTAGAACACCACGGGCAGGATGACGAACAGGTTGACGATGAGGTTGCCTGTGATCGGGCCGCCCACCTGCGGAAAGCGTGCGAACAGCGGCGCCAGCAGCTGCGGAATGATCATGGTCATCGGGCAGATCACCAGGTAGGTCAGCAGCGCCTGCTTCCAGCGCGGCGGCTGGGCCGGCGTGGCGCCCGTCGGGCTAGCGAGAACCTGGTGTTGCAGGCATACGGTCACCACTTCACGGTTGTCCTGGAGTGCAGTGTTCATCGGCGTTCCTTTGGATGAGCTTGCCCGCATCCACTGTGCAACGGTGAACGGGCGGAGGATTGGATGGGTGTGCTGGCCTTGGCGGGCACCGACTGGCGGTGCCCGGGGACGTCGGCTTACTTGCCGGCGTTGAAGGCGTTGTAGCTGGTCATCAGGTTGCGGTAGTCCGGGATGTGGTTGGAGCACAGCGCGGCCAGGCCTTCAACGTCGTTGCGCCAGTCGCGGTGCAGCTCGCACGCTACGCCGAACCAGGTCATCAACTGCGCACCGGCCTGGCTCATGCGGTTGTGGGCGGCGTCGCGGGTCATGGCGTTGAAGGTGCCGGAGGCATCAGTCACCACGAACACATCAAACTCTTCTTCCAGGGCCGCCAGGGCCGGGAAAGCAACACACACTTCAGTCACGACGCCGGCGATGATCAGCTGCTTCTTGCCGGTGGCCTTTACTGCCTTGACGAAGTCTTCGTTGTCCCAGGCGTTGATCTGGCCGGGGCGAGCGATGTACGGCGCATCCGGGAACAGGGCTTTCAGCTCGGGGACCAGCGGGCCGTTGGGGCCTTGCTCGAAGCTGGTGGTGAGGATGGTCGGCAGGTTGAAGAACTTGGCCAGGTCAGCCAGGGCCAGCACGTTGTTCTTGAAAGCGTCCGGTTCGATGTCACGCACCAGCGACAGCAGGCCAGCCTGGTGATCGACCAGCAGTACGGCAGCGTCGTCTTTGTTCAGGCGGTTGTATTTGAAGTTGGTCATGGTCGTTGCTCCTAAGGGTTTCTGTCTTCAGTAAGTTGGGTGTTTCGCGTTGATGGGAGAAGATTAAAACCATCACCTTTGGAGCGGTAGACAGCGGTTTTTGGCTTTAGCGTTCTGTTTTAGGAACGATAGATTGGCGTTAGTTTTGCTGGCCTCTTCGCGGGCTCGCCCGCTCCCACAGGGATCGCACAAGATTCACAACCACCGCTTTACCTGTGGGAGCGGGCAAGCCCGCGAAGGGGCCAGCACAGGCTTGCATTGCCTGCCCGGCAAACCTGCTCTATTACTACCCACAGCCCTCCCCTCACCCCCGAGACCACCATGCTGGCGTTCATCCAGTCGTCCCCGTTGTTGCTCGGCACTACCCTCATCCTGCTCGACCTCGTGCTCTGGCAAGTCATCCCCATGCAGCGCCGCGCCTGGCGCATCGGCACGCGGCTGGTGATATTCCTGCTGTTCAGCTCGGTGCTGGTGGCCGCCGGCATGAGCCCGCTGCAACCGCCACCCTGGCCCGACGATGTCTCGCGCAACCTCATGGCCACGGTACTGGCCATCGGCTGGTGGCTGTTTGGCGCGCGCACGGTCACGGTGGTGTTCGGCCTGCTGCTGGTGGCCCGGGGCAGCCATGGCGGGCGGTTGCTGCAGGATGTGCTGGGGGCGTTGATCTTTCTGGTCGCTGTAGTGGCTGCCGCGGGCTATGTGATGCAATTGCCGGTGAAGGGCTTGCTGGCTACGTCCGGGGTGATGGCCATCGTCATCGGCCTGGCGTTGCAGAGCACCTTGGCGGACGTGTTCAGCGGCATCGTGCTGAACACCACGCGGCCCTATCAGATTGGCGATTCAATCTCCATCGACGGCACCGAAGGCAAGGTGCTGGACATCGACTGGCGCGCCACGCGGCTGCTGACCGGCACCGGCAGCCTGGCGGTGATACCCAACTCGGTCGCGGCCAAGGCGCGGCTGCTCAACCACAGCCGCCCGGCCGATGTGCATGGGGTGTCGATCAGCGTGGTGGTGCCGGCCAAGGTGCGGCCCAAGCGGGTGTTCGATACGCTGGAAAAGGCCTTGCAGGGCGTGAGTGCCATTCTTGCGACCCCAAAGCCGAAGGTGACGGTGAAGGCCTCGACGCTGGAGTCCGTGGAGTACGAGGCCAGCGGCTTCGTGGCCGACGCGGGCACCAAGGGCGACGCACGCAATCAGCTGTTCGACCTTGCCCACCGGCACCTGGAGGCCAGCGGGGTGATGTGGAACGTGGACCTGGCCGTGCCGCCGCGCAGCCGCCAGCGCGAGGTGCTGGACGAAGTGCGGGTGTTCCGCTCGCTAAGCGATGAGGAGCGTGACGCGCTGAGCCAGCGCATGACGGCGGTGGAGTACCTGGCGGACCAGGTGATCCTGGGCGTGGGTGAGCATTCCGAGCACCTGCTGGTGATTGGCAGCGGGGTGGTGTCGGCGTCGGTGCGTGATGGCGACAAGCGGATCGAGGCTGGGCGCATGGGTCCGGGTGAGGTGCTGGGGATCGAGGGGATCATCGATGAGGATGACTCGTTCGCCGAGTTCCGCACACTGACCGGTTGCGTGCTGTACCGCATCGAAAAGGAACAGGTGAAGAGCTGTTTGCAGCAGCGTGGCGAGGTGCAGACGGCGTTGAGCAAACTGCAGCGGTTCCGGCGGCAAAGCCGGGAGTCGTTGTTGCTGCAAAAGCCGGCCCTGATCAAGAAAGGCGGCTTCCTCAGCTGGTTGCACAAGTAAACCTGGCCGGCCTCTTCGCGGGCATGCCCGCTCCCACAAGAACCCCACAGGCTTCAGCATCTGCGCGATTCCTGTGGGAGCGGGCGTGCCCGCGAAGAGGCCAGTACTTACAACACAACCCTCAGGCACTGCCCCGCGTGGTACAGCGAGAAGCCGGATTCGTAGAATGCGGTCCGCAGCGAAGGCGCACTCACGCCGCTCATTGGCGAGAACGGAATCGGCAGGCTGTCCGCGTCACTCTTGAGCAGAAACTCCGCAAACGCACGGCCGATTACGGTACCCGTGGTGTTGCCCCGCCCGTTGTAACCCGTAACCGCAACCAACCCTGGCGCCGGCTCGAACAGGCGCATCAGGTGGTCAGGGGTAAAGTCGATACAGCCGGTCCAGTGCATTTCCCACTCGACCTTGCCCAGCTCCGGGTAGTAGTGGCTCTGGATACGGTCTGCCCAGCTGCGCACAAACCACGCCGGCTTGTTGTCGACCCGCCCCAGGCTGCCGAGCAGCAGGCGGCCCTGATCGTCGCGGCGGATGCTGCTAAGCACGGTGCGGGTGTCCCACGAGCCTTGGCCATGTGGCAGTACCTTGTCGGCCGCGGCACCCTGCAGCGGCTTGGACGCCACCTGGTAGTAGTAACCACGGAAGAACTGCTTCTGCAGGTTGCTCCAGTCGCCTTCGGTGTACGCGCCAGTGGAAACAACCACCTTGTCGGCGCGCACCGAGCCACGCGCAGTCTTCACCCGCCAGCCATCGCCATCACGTTCCAGGCCTTCGACCGAAGACTGCTGGAACAGCTTGCCACCCAGGCGCGCCACGGCAGCCGCCAGGCCCTGGGTGTAGCCCATGGGGTTGATGGTGCCGGCGCGGCGGTCGAGCAACGCGGCGGAAATCTTGTTGGTACCGCAGTATTCCTGGCACTGGGTGCCGGTCAGCAACTCCACGTCGGCACCACGGCGGCGCCATTGTTCGTGGCGGGCCTCGAGGTCAGCGATGCCGGTGGCGTTGTGCGCCATGTGCAGCGTGCCTTTGTGCTGGGCCTGGCAGTCGATGCCCAGGCGCTCGATCATGGCGAACACTTCAGCCGGGGCTTCGCCAAGCACCTTGTTCAGTCGGCTGCCCTGCTTCTGGCCAAGGGTGGCCTCGACGTCGTCGGGGCGGATCCAGGTACCGGCGTTGACCAGGCCGACGTTGCGCCCGGAGCCACCGTGGCCGATCTTCCAGGCCTCAAGCAGGATCACCGACTTGCCCTGTTCGAGCAGGTGGATGGCCGCCGACAGGCCAGTGATGCCACCGCCGATCACGCAGACATCAGCCTTGTGCTCACCGGCCAGGGCCTGGGCGGCAACGGTCGGTTTGCTGACGAATTCCCACAAGCATTCTTGACGCAGTTCGGACATGGCCGGCTCCAGCAATTTGTTCTTGTTGGGGCTGCTGCGCAGCCCATTCGCGGCACAAGGCCGCTCCTACAGGAGATCGCGATGCCTGTGTAGGAGCGGCCTTGTGCCGCGAACCGGGGGCTTTGCCCCCGGCCATCCAGCATCGAATCAGTCGAACACGATACCCTGCGCCAGCGGCAGCTCGCGCGAGTAGTTCACGGTGTTGGTCTGGCGACGCATGTAGCCTTTCCAGGCATCCGAACCCGACTCACGACCACCGCCGGTTTCCTTCTCGCCACCAAACGCACCGCCGATCTCGGCGCCGCTGGTACCGATGTTGACGTTGGCGATACCGCAGTCGCTGCCCGAAGCACTCTGGAAGCGCTCGGCTTCACGGATGTCGGTGGTGAAGATGCACGACGACAGGCCTTGTGGCACTTCGTTGTTCAGGCGCAGGGCCTCTTCGAAGTCGTCGTAGGCCAGCACATACAGGATCGGGGCGAAGGTTTCGTGGCGCACCACGTCGCTCTGCGCCGGCATTTCGGCAATGGCAGGCGACACGTAGTAGGCGTTCGGGTACTGGTCGGCCAGCTGACGCTCGCCACCAAACACCTGGCCACCTTCGTCGCGGGCCTTGGCCAGCGCGCCCTGCATGGCGTCGAACGACAGCTTGTCGATCAGCGGGCCCACCAGGTTGTCCTTGCGCGGGTCGCCGATACGCACTTTGCCGTAGGCGGCTTTGACGCGGGCAACCACTTCGTCCTTGATCGAGCGGTGCACGATCAGGCGGCGCAGGGTGGTGCAACGCTGGCCGGCGGTGCCGACAGCCGAGAACAGGATGCCGCGCACGGCCAGGTCCAGGTCGGCGCTCGGCGCCAGGATCATGGCGTTGTTGCCGCCCAGTTCGAGGATGCTGCGGCCGAAGCGGGCAGCCACACGTGGGCCGACTTCGCGACCCATGCGGGTGCTGCCGGTGGCGCTGACCAGCGGTACGCGCGGGTCATCGACCATGGCTTCGCCGGCTTCACGGCCACCGATTACCAGTTGTGCCAGGCCAGCCGGGGCGTCGCCGAAGGCTTTCAGGGCTTTTTCGAACAGCGCCTGGCAGGCCAGGGCGGTCAGCGGGGTCTTTTCAGACGGTTTCCACACCACCGAGTTACCGGCCACCAGGGCCAGGGCGGTGTTCCAGGCCCAGACGGCGACCGGGAAGTTGAAGGCGCTGATCACGCCAACCACGCCCAGCGGGTGCCAGGTTTCACGCATGTGGTGGCCCGGGCGCTCGGAGGCGATGGTCAGGCCGTACAGCTGGCGCGACAGGCCCACGGCGAAGTCGCAGATGTCGATCATTTCCTGCACTTCGCCCAGGCCTTCCTGGGTGATCTTGCCGGCTTCGATCGAGACCAGCTCGCCCAGGTCGGCCTTGTGCTCACGCAGCACTTCACCGAACAGGCGCACCAGTTCGCCACGGCGCGGGGCCGGCACAGTGCGCCAGGCGTCGAAAGCGCTCTGGGCCTGATCGATGCGCGCGATGGTCTCGGCCTTGCCGAGCAGTTTCACCGAGGCGATCTGGCTGCCGTCGATCGGCGTGTGAACAGGGTAGTCGCCCTGGGTATAAGCCTCGGCGGCAACGCCAAGGCGCTCGAGCAATCCAGCAACCATTTGTGCATCTCCTACATCGGTGATGGGGTGGAAAAATGATGTGGATCAGTATTAATCCGATCACATAGGTACAACAAACGACCTTTATTCCGCATATCATTCCGTCAGGTAATGATTTGAGCCGCAGAGACCGCTATGTCCAAACGCCTGGTGCCATCCATGACCGCCCTGCAGTGCTTTGAAGCTGCAGCCCGCCATTTGAGCTTTACCCGTGCCGCCGAAGAACTGCACCTGACCCAGAGCGCCGTCAGCAAGCAGGTGGCGCAGCTTGAAGACATGCTGCGCCACCACCTTTTCCTGCGCATCCGGCGGCGCTTGCAACTGACCCCAGCCGGCAGCCTGTACCTGGCCGAGGTCAACAAGATCCTCACCCAGGTGGATATGTCCAGCCGCTACGTGCTCACCTACGGCGAGCAGACCGAGATATTGAAGGTAGCCACTCAACCGAGTTTTGGCGTGCGCTGGTTGATCCCGCACCTCAAGGGTTTTGGCAAACGCCACACCAACATCCACCTGGACATCCGCAACGAGATGGAGCCGTTCGCCCTGCTGCAGGGCTCGGCGGACGTGGTGTTCTTCTATGGCCAAGGCACGTGGCCGGGGGCCACCTGCGTGGAGCTGTTCCGTGAGGAAGTAGTGCCGGTGTGTGCGCCGGAGCTGCTGGCCGGGCGCACGCTGGGCGATGCTGCAGACCTGGCCGACCTGGTGCTGCTGCAAAGCACTTCGCGGCCGGAGGCCTGGCATGAGTGGTTCCTGGAGCTGGGATTGCAGAGCGTCAGCGCCTACCACGGTCCGCGCTTCGATACGTTCTATATGGCGTTGAGCGCGGCACAGGCCGGTTGCGGGGTGGCGCTGGTGCCGCGTTACCTGGCGGCGAAGGAACTGGCGGAAGGGAGCCTGGTGGTGCCGTGGAACCATGCGATGCGCAGTGCCGGGGCGCATTACCTGGCGTATGCCGAGCATGCGGCGGAGGTGCCCAAGGTGCGGGCGTTGGTGGAGTGGATTCAGGAGCAGCTTCAGCCTTGAGATTGCCGGGGCCGCTTTGCGGCCCCAATGGCCCTGAAGGTCGATCAAAAAAGGAATGACACACTCACTTTTTTTCGCTTGTGAGCCAAGTGCATTCCCAGCTTTCATGTAAGCGTCCGAACCCAACCAGGAAGCTAGCGATGCCCGCCCACGATTTCGTCAGCCCAGACAGCATCCGCGCGCAGTTCTCTGCCGCCATGTCGCTCATGTACAAACAGGAAGTGCCGCTGTACGGCACGCTGCTGGAGCTGGTGAGCGAAATCAACCAGCAGGTCATGGCCCAGCAGCCCAAGGTTGCCGAAGCCCTGCGCTGGACCGGCGAAATCGAGCGCCTGGACCACGAACGCCACGGCGCCATCCGCGTCGGCACCGCTGAAGAACTGGCCACTATCGCCCGCCTGTTTGCCGTCATGGGCATGCAACCGGTCGGCTACTACGACCTGAGCTCCGCCGGCGTGCCGGTGCACTCCACCGCTTTCCGCGCAGTACACGAGCAGTCGCTGCACGTCAGCCCGTTCCGTGTGTTCACCTCGCTGCTGCGCCTGGAGCTGATCGACAACCCGCAGCTGCGTGAGCTGGCACAGAGCATCCTGGCCAAGCGGCAGATCTTCACCACCCGCGCCTTGGAACTGATCGCCCAGTGCGAGCGCGATGGCGGCCTGAACGCAGCCGATGCCGAAGCGTTCGTGCAGGAAGCGCTGCACACCTTCCGCTGGCACCATGACGCCACCGTCACCGCCGAGCAGTACCAGCAACTGCACGACCAGCACCGCCTGATTGCCGATGTGGTGGCCTTCAAGGGCCCACACATCAACCACCTCACCCCACGCACCCTGGACATCGATGCGATCCAGCTCGGCATGCCGGCCAAGGGCATCCCGCCGAAGGCCGTGGTCGAAGGCCCGCCCACCCGCCGCCATCCGATCCTGCTGCGCCAGACCAGCTTCAAGGCCTTGCAGGAAAAGGTCGCGTTCAGCGACCAGCAGGGTAGCGAAGGCAGCCACACCGCGCGCTTTGGCGAGATAGAGCAACGTGGCGCGGCCCTGACGCCGAAAGGCCGCCAGCTGTACGACAAGCTGCTCGACGCCACCCGCGCCGCCCTGGGTGGCGCACCGGCCGAAGCCAATGCCGAGCGCTACATGACCTTGCTCAAAGATACCTTTGCCGAATTCCCGGATGACCTGGCGCAGATGCGTGAACAGGGCCTGGCGTACTTCCGCTACTTTGCCACTGAGAAAGGCCTGGCTGCACGTGACCAGGAGGGCCGCCCGACCACCCTGCAAGGGCTGATCGACGCTGGCCATGTGCATTTCGAAGCGCTGGTGTATGAGGACTTCCTGCCGGTGAGTGCGGCGGGGATCTTCCAGTCCAACCTGGGCGACGATGCACAGGCCGAATACGGCAGCAATGCCAACCGCGATGCGTTCGAAGCGGCGCTCGGGCTGCCGGTGCAGGATGAGCTGGCGCTGTATGCGCAAAGCGAGCGCCGCTCGCTGCAGGCCTGTGCGCAGGCGTTGAACCTGGGTTCGATGTAAAACCGTACGGGCCTCTTCGCGGGCTTGCCCGCTCCCACAGGTAATACACAGTATTGAAGCCTGTGCGATCCGTGTGGGAGCGGGCGAGCCCGCGAAGAGGCCGGTACGGGCGATCAGAGAGGCGGCAGGATTTCCACATCCGGCAAATCCATCGCCGCCACCTCGTCTGCCAGAAAATCACTCAAGCGCCGCAACCGTTCGCCACCCGGCCGGGTGCGCGGCCATACCAGGTAGTAGTCCATCCCACTGGGCACTGCTGTCGGCCAAGGCAGGCTCAACCGCCCCTGCGCCACATCTTCGGCCACCATCAGCAAATCACCCATGGAAATCCCGTAGCCCCGTGCAGCGGCAATCATGCCCAGCTCCAGGGTGTCGAACACCTGCCCGCCCTTGAGCGAAACCTTGTCGCCAAGCCCCATGCGCTCCAGCCATTCCCGCCAGTCACGCTTGTCTACCGTGGGGTGCAGCAGTTCGATAGAGGCCAGCCGGCCCACGTCCCAAGGCTCTTCGTCGAGCAGGTCCGGCGCACCGACCGGGATCAGCAACTCCGGAAACAGCTTGCGCACCTCCCACTCCGCCGGGAACACGCCGTCGCTGAGCAACACTGCGCAATCGAACGGTTCCTGGTTGAAGTCCACATGGTCGACGTCCATCCATGCGCTGGTCAGCTGCACTTCGTTGCCCGGTTGCAGGTGGCGGAACCGGCTAAGGCACGCCAGCAACCAGCGCATGGTCAGGGTCGATGGGGCTTTCATGCGCAAGATGTCATCTTCGCCGCGCAAGTTATCGCAGGCCCGCTCCAGCGCCGCAAAGCCTTCGCGCACCCCGGGCAACAGCACCCGCGCCGCTTCGGTCAACTGCAGGCTGCGGCCACTGCGCACGAACAGGCGGCAGGCAAAGTGCTCTTCCAACGTACGGATATGCCGGCTGACAGCACTTTGGGTAATCGACAGCTCTTCGCCCGCACGGGTGAACGAGCAAAGCCGTGCAGCAGCTTCGAATGCGCGCAGGGCATACAACGGAGGGAGCTGTCGGGACATGAGGCACCTGCCATACGGGACTGTGGAGCGAATCACCAATGAGCATATATACATGAGTCAGACTCATGCCAAGGATCGCTTTTATCCTTTTGTGCAAAGTTGACCGAAGCCTCAGAATCGCCCTTCGTTGTTTTCCCCAGGAAAAAGGACCACCCCATGCATGTCGCGCCCACCACAGAACTCAAGGCTTTGCTGCGCCTGGCCGGGCCGCTGATCGCCTCGCAGTTGGCGCACATGCTGATGGTGCTGACCGACACCCTGATGATGGCCCGTATCAGCCCGCAAGCGCTGGCCGGTGGCGGCCTGGGCGCGGCAAGCTACTCATTCGTGTCGATCTTTTGCCTGGGCGTGATCGCTGCGGTCGGCACGCTGGTGGCGATCCGCAAGGGCGCCAACGACATCGAAGGTGCCACCCGCCTGGCACAGAACGGCGTGTGGCTGGCCTGGGGCCTGGCGCTGATCGCCGCGCTGGCCCTCTGGAACCTTGAGCCGGTACTGCTACTGTTCGGGCAACAGCCCGAAAACGTTGCCTCGGCCGCCGAATTCCTCACCCTGCTGCCGCTGGCGCTGCCCAGTTACCTGACCTTCATGGCCTTGCGTGGCTTTACCAGCGCGCTGGGTCGCTCGACCCCGGTGATGGTGATCAGTGTGGTCGGCACGGTGCTCAACTACCTGTTCAACGTGGCGTTGATCGAAGGCATGTTCGGGCTGCCAAAGCTGGGCCTGATGGGCATCGGCCTGGTCACCGCAGTGGTATCGCTGGGCATGGCCATCGCCCTTGCCCTGTACATCCGCTGGCATTCGGCCTACGCCGCCTACCCGCTGCGCAAAGGCCTGTCACGCCCGTCGCTGCCAGCCCTGCGCGAGCTGTGGCGGCTGGGCCTGCCAATTGGTGGTACCTACATGGTGGAAGTGGGCCTGTTCGCCTTCGCCGCGCTGTGCATGGGCGTGCTGGGCAGTACCGAACTGGCGGCACACCAGATCGCCCTGCAGATCGTGTCCACGGCGTTCATGGTGCCGACGGGCTTGTCCTATGCGGTGACCATGCGCGTGGGCTTGTACTACGGCGCTGGCAACCTGCTGGCGGCGCGCAGTGCCGGGCGCGTGGGTATCGGGTTCGGGGCAATGATCATGTTTGCCTTCGCCGCCCTGTTCCTGCTGCTGCCCGAAGCGCTGGTGGGGCTGTTCATCGACCGCAATGACCCGGCCTTTGCCGCGATCTTCCAGGTGGCCGTGCAATTGTTGATGGTGGCGGCGTGGTTCGAGCTGTTCGATGGCATGCAGACGATTGCCATGGGCTCGATCCGTGGCCTGAAAGATGCCAAGACCACCTTCCTGATCGGGCTGGTGTGCTACTGGCTGGTGGGGGCGCCGAGCGCCTGGTTGTTCACCTTTACCCTGGGCGGTGGGGCGGTGGGGATCTGGTGGGGGCTGGCGCTGGGGCTGGCGTGTGCGGCGGTGGCGCTGACCTTTGGCTTTGAGTGGCGGATGAAGCGGCTTTTGAGAAAGGCGGTGGCGCGCGCAGGGGCTGCTGCTTCGGCCTGACTTCAGGGCCTCTTCGCGGGCACGCCCGCTCCCACAGGGTTGCGCGGTCCCTGTGGAAGCGGGCGTGCCCGCGAAAGGGCCCTAAAGGACAGCATCCAACTGACAGCCAGGCACCTTCAGCAAAAAATCGATCAACTCCCCGACCGGCAGCGGCTTGCTGACCAAAAAGCCCTGCACCTGATCACAGCCAAACCCACGCAACAACGCCAGCTGCTCTTCGCTCTCCACCCCCTCGGCCACCACTTCGAGGTTGAGGTTGTGCGCCAGGTTGATCATGGCGTGCACCAGCTTGCGGTTTTCCTCGCGCATTTCCATTCCCGCGACAAAACTGCGGTCCACCTTCAGCAAAGTGATCGGCAAGCTGTTGAGGTGTACGAACGAAGAAAACCCGGTGCCGAAATCGTCGAGCGAGAAGCGCACGCCCAGCCGGCCGAGGGCGTCCATGGTCTGGCGTACCAGCTCGTTGCGGCGCATCACCGCCGTTTCGGTCAGTTCGAATTCCAGCCAGCGGGCGTCCACGCCATGCTCAAGGATCAGGCGACTCAGGGTGGCTAGCAGCTGGCTGTCCTGGAACTGGCGGAAACTCAGGTTGACCGCCATGTGCAGCGGCTCCAGGCCGCGCTCGCACAGCGCCTGCATGTCGCGCAGCGCGCGGGAAATCACCCAGTAGCCCAAGGGCACGATCAGGCCGCTCTGCTCGGCCAAGGGCACGAATTCGCTGGGCGGTAACAGCCCGCGTTCGGCATGGCGCCAGCGCACCAGCGCCTCCAGGCCGACAATGCGCCCGTCGGCCAGGTCGAGCCGCGGCTGGTAATGCAGCTCCAGCTCGTCACGGCGCAGCGCGCGGCGCAGCTCGCTTTCCAGGTCGGCAAGGCTGCGGGCGTTGCGATTGATGCGTTCATTGAACACATGGAAGGTGCAGCCCTGGCTGCCCTTGGCCTGGCGCATGGCGATGTGCGCATGCCACATCAGCGGGTCGGCACCGCTCTGCGCGCGGGCATGGGCCAGGCCCAGGCTGCAACCCAGCAGCAGGCTTTCGCCGTCGATCCAGTAGGGTTCGGCCAGGGCCTCGACGATGCGCTCGGCAATCCACTCGGCACGGTTGGCGTCGCGGCGGGTGTCGATCAGCAAGGCGAACTCGTCGCTGCCCAGGCGAGCCAGCTGGTCGCCTGCTTCGAGCTGGTTTTGCAGCCGCGCCACCACCTGCAGGATCAAGCGGTCGCCGCTCTGGTGGCCGAGCGCATCGTTGACGTGGCGGAAGTTGTCCAGGTCCAGGTGGCCCAAGGCAATGCCACGGCCCTCGTTCTCGGCCAGGCGCGCGGTCAGCAAGGCCTGGAAGCCCTGGCGGTTGGCGATGCCGGTCAGTGGGTCCTGTTCGGCCAAGCGCTGCAAAGTGGCCACCAGCACCCCGCGTTCGCGCACATGGCGCAGCGAGCGGCGCAGGGTGTCGGCATTGAGCTGGTCGCGTACCAGCCAGTCGCTGACGGCGCTGGGCGCCACCTCGGGCTCGTGGTCCAGCAGCAGAATAGTTGGCAGCTCGCAGCGCCCAGGCACCGGCTGCAAGGCCGGAGTTGCCAGCACCACGGCCTGGCGATCATGGCTGAACAGGCTATCGACCGAGTCCCAGTCAGGCGCGGTCAGCAGCACGGCACTGCCGTTAAGGGCAGGCATGCAGGCGTGCAACAAGGCGGCCCATTGCGGCTCATCAGCCAACAGCAGCAAACGCAAAGGTTCGACAGGCGTGGACAAGCGGGCTCCTTAGGACTTCACGGTGCAACGATATCTGCCAGTATGCTACTGCATTAATGAAAATGATTTTCACTTTTATACATGCATTTGCGGGCGTAGCATCCCGACGTATTTTGTCGTGCATCGTGCTCGAAACCAGACGAGCCGGCAAATATGATTTTTTCAGTTGCTAGCATTAGTGGCGCTAATAATGAGGCGGACAAAAGTCTGACTCAGACGTCAGACGGTCGCGCCACAACCGCCCCATGCCTGTTAGAATGCGCGGCTATTTTCTGGCGACCCCCGGTTTCTAGCATGTCCCGACTCAATCCCAGGCAGCAAGAAGCCCGTGACTACGTCGGCGGCCCTCTTTTGGTGCTCGCCGGTGCAGGTTCGGGCAAGACCAGCGTGATCACGCGCAAGATTGCCCACCTCATCCAGAACTGCGGCATCCGTGCCCAGTACATCGTGGCGATGACCTTCACCAACAAGGCCGCACGCGAGATGAAGGAGCGGGTCGCCACCCTGCTGCGCCCGGGGGAAGGCCGTGGCCTGACGGTGTGTACCTTCCACAACCTGGGCCTGAACATCATCCGCAAGGAGCACGACAAGCTGGGCTACAAGCCAGGCTTCTCGATCTTCGACGAGTCCGACATCAAGGCGTTGCTGTCGGACATCATGCAGAAGGAATACTCCGGCGACGACGGCATCGACGAGATCAAGAACATGATCGGTGCCTGGAAGAACGACCTGGTCCTGCCACCCGAGGCCCTGGAAAAGGCGCGCAACCCGCGCGAGCAGACCGCCGCCATCGTCTACACCCACTACCAGCGCACGCTCAAAGCGTTTAACGCGGTGGACTTCGACGACCTGATCCTGCAGCCGGTCAAACTGTTCCAGGAGCACCCCGAGGTACTGGAGCGCTGGCAGAACCGCGTGCGCTACCTGCTGGTGGACGAATACCAGGACACCAATGCCAGCCAGTACCTGCTGGTGAAAATGCTGATCGGCATGCGCAACCAGTTCACCGTGGTGGGTGACGACGACCAGTCGATCTATGCCTGGCGTGGTGCCCGCCCCGAAAACCTGATGCTGCTCAAGGAGGACTACCCCTCCCTGAAGATCGTCATGCTCGAGCAGAACTACCGCTCCACCAGCCGCATCCTGCGCTGTGCCAACGTGTTGATCGCCAACAACCCGCACGCGTTCGAGAAACAGCTGTGGAGCGAGATGGGCGTGGGCGACGAGATCCGCGTCATCCGCTGCAAGAACGAGGAAGCCGAGGCCGAACGCGTGGCCATGGAAATCCTCACCTTGCACCTGCGCACCAATCGCCCGTACAGCGATTTCGCAATCCTCTACCGCGGTAACTACCAGGCCAAGCTGATCGAACTGAAGCTGCAGCACCACCAGGTGCCGTATCGCCTGTCGGGCGGCAACAGCTTCTTCGGCCGCCAGGAGGTAAAGGACCTGATGGCCTACCTGCGCCTGTTGGTGAACCCGGACGATGACAACGCCTACCTGCGGGTAATCAACGTACCGCGCCGCGAAATCGGCTCCACCACCCTGGAAAAGCTCGGCAACTATTCCACCGAGCGCGGCATTTCTATGTACGCCGCCAGCGAGGAACTGGGCCTGGGTGAGCACCTGGACGCCCGCTACACCGAGCGTTTGCAGCGCTTCAAGCACTGGCTCGACGGGGTACGCCACAAGGTAGCCCTGGAAGACCCGATTGCCGCGCTGCACGAGATGATCCGCGATATCGACTACGAGAACTGGATCCGCCAGCAGACCGCCAGCGACAAGGCGGCGGAGTTCCGGATCAGCAACGTCTGGTTCCTGGTCGAAGCGCTGAAAAACACCCTCGAGAAAGACGAAGAGGGTGACATGACCATCGAGGACGCCATCGGCAAGCTGGTGTTGCGTGACATGCTCGAGCGTCAGCAGGAAGAAGAAGAGAACGCCGAAGGTGTGCAGATGATGACCCTGCACGCCTCCAAGGGCCTGGAATTTCCCTACGTGTTCATCATGGGCATGGAAGAGGAAATCCTCCCGCACCGCTCCAGCATCGAGGCCGACACCATCGAAGAGGAACGCCGCCTGGCCTACGTGGGCATTACCCGCGCGCGCCAGACCCTGGCCTTCACCTTCGCTGCCAAGCGCAAGCAGTACGGTGAAATCATCGACTGCACGCCCAGCCGGTTCCTTGACGAACTGCCTCCGGACGACCTGGCCTGGGAGGGCCTGGACGATGCGCCGGTCGAGGTAAAGGCCGCACGCGGCAACAACGCCCTGGCCGATATCCGGGCAATGCTCAAACGCTGATCAACCATTACTCTTAAACTTTGCCGCTATTTGCGGCCACCTTTGCTACATCGAGGAAAACAAAGTGGAAGCACTGCATCAGAAGATTCGCGAAGAAGGCATCGTGCTTTCCGACCAGGTTCTCAAAGTCGACGCGTTTCTCAACCACCAGATCGACCCTGCTCTGATGCAGTTGATCGGTGACGAGTTCGCCCGCTTGTTCGCCGACGCCGGCGTGACCAAGATCGTCACCATCGAAGCCTCGGGCATTGCCCCGGCGGTGATGACCGGCCTGAAGCTGGGCGTACCGGTGATCTTTGCGCGCAAGCACCAGTCGCTGACCCTTACCGAGAACCTGCTGACTGCCTCGGTGTACTCCTTCACCAAGCAGACCGAGAACACCGTGGCCATTTCGCCACGCCACCTCAACAGCAGCGACCGCGTGCTGGTGATCGACGACTTCCTGGCCAACGGCAAGGCGTCGCAGGCGCTGATCTCGATCATCAAGCAAGCCGGTGCCACCGTGGCCGGCCTGGGTATCGTGATCGAGAAGTCGTTCCAGGGCGGCCGTGCCGAGCTGGACAGCCAGGGCTACCGCGTTGAATCGCTGGCCCGGGTGAAGTCGCTGGAAGGCGGCGTGGTCAGCTTCATCGAGTAAGCCTGTACCGGCCCCATCGCCGGCAAGCCAGCTCCCACAGGTACTGCACAAGGCTCGGCCTCTGTGAAACTCCTGTGGGAGCTGGCTTGCCGGCGATGGGCTGCAAAGCAGCCCCGGCAATCTTCAGGTCGCCGCCAACCCTGCCAGCAAAAGCCGCTGATACAGCTCTTCCTTCAATCCCTGCGGAGCGCCCAGCCCCATCCGCTCCAGGTGCCCTTGATACCCCTCCGGCCCCGGCGCATCCAACGCTGCCTTGCCCAGCTCCAGCACCTCGCTCAGCTTGAACTTGCTCTTCAACCAGTTCAGCGCCCGCAACAGGTCGCGCTCTTCAGCTGTGAAGTCCGTCCCCATCGGATACTCCGGGAACAGCCGCGCATGCCGCGCCCTGATCGCCTCCAACCGCTGCGGCGTATTGTCAGTAAAGCGAGCGTCCAGCTCAAAACTCTTGGGCAGCTTGCCGGCCTCTTTTGCCTGCTCGATGAGCCCCTGCTGGAAACGCGAATCGCTCACTGCCAGCAACCGTGCAATCACCTCGCTGTCGGTTTGCCCGCGCAAATCCGCAATGCCGTATTCGGTCACCACGATATCGCGCAGGTGCCGAGGTATGGTGCAGTGGCCATACGTCCAGAACAGGTTTGAGGTCACCTCCCCGCCTGCCTCGCGCCAGCTGCGCAGCAGCAGAATCGAGCGCCCTCCCTCTAGCGCATGGCCTTGGGCGACGAAGTTGTACTGCCCGCCCACGCCACTGAGCACGCGGCCGTCTTCCAGCTGATCGGCCACCCCGGCGCCGAGCAAGGTCATGGCGAACGCCGTGTTGATGAAGCGCGCATCGCGGCGCTGACGTCGCTTGAGTTCTTCCTGCCCGTACAGCTCGTTGATGAAGCTGATACGGGTCATGGCAAAACGTGCGCGCTGTTCGAGTGGCATCTCCCTTAACCGCTGGTAGAACGCCTGCGGGCCAAGGAAAAAGCCGCCATGCACCACTGGCCCCTGCTCATCGGCCGGGCGCCGCAGCAGGCCTGCTTCGGCCAGTACCAGCAGGCCATTGACGAACATCTCGCTGCAGCCGTACAGGCCTTGGGCAAACGTCCCCAGCCCCCCTTCGCGCTCGATCAGCGCATGCCACGGGCCCGTATCCAGCTCGTCGAGCAAGGCGCGGTAGCCTGCATTGTCACCCTGGCGGGCCAGCAACGCGGCGGCAACTGCATCGCCCATGGCACCGATGCCGATCTGCAGGGTGCCGCCATCGCGTACCAGTGTGCTGGCGTGCAGGCCGATGCAGTGGTCCTGGGTGCCCACCGGCATGTTCGGTGTGGAGAACAGGCGACGTTGCTCGGCCTCGTCGATCAGCAGGTCGAACGCATCGATGGGCAGTTCCGCATCGCCGGGCATGTAGGGCAGTTCGGCGTGCACCTGGCCGAGCATGAGTATGGTCTCGCCGGCCGCACGGCGCTTGGCGATCATCGGCAGCAGGTCGAGGGTGATGTCGGGGTTGCAGGCAAGGCTCAGGTGAACAGGCTTTTCAGGTGTGGCGGCCACCAATTGCGCGACCAGGTTCAGGCCCTTGGCGTTGATGTCGCGTGCGGCGTGGCTGTAGTTGCTGCTGATGTAATCCTGCTGGGCAGCCTCGCTGTGTAGCAGGCTGCCGGGCTGCATGAAAAACTGCTCGACGCGGATGTTCGGCGGCAGGCTGGCGTTGCGCAGGTCGGCGAGGTAGTCGAGCTCTTCGTAGTCGGCGAAGACGCGCTCGACGAAGGGTTCGAGAAAGCGCCGCTGCAGGCCATCGCCCAATGGCGGGCGGCCGAGGGACAGCGCGGTGTAGATAGTCAGGCGCCGTTCGGGCAGCTCACGCACCCGGGCGTAGAGGGCGTTGACGAAGGCATTGGGCTTGCCCAGGCCCAGCGGCAGGCCCATGTGGATGTGGGCTGGCAGGCGGGACAAGACCTGCTCGACAGCCTGGTCGATGGAGCAGAGGTGCATCGGGGCCTCCTGAGACATCCATGGGTTCAGGGGTTGGACATGGCACTGGCGGGTTGGTTGCCTGTACCGGCCTGCTCTTCGACAGCCTTGACCGAAGAGAACAGCATTCCGAACTGCCATGGCCTTCGGGGGACGACTACATGCGGGAGGAAGACCATAACCGCCAATTTTCATCTGGAGGCGAATTCATAAACTTTTCGAATGTATCGCTGAGCACCAGTGGAAATTTGACTTCGCGCCTCACAATAACATTTTTATAGGCTGACTCAAGAATCACCATTTCCTCCCTATTGGGCAATTTAAAATGCTTTCCATGAACCCACTCGCTAAAATTCTTTGCGTAGACTCCGTATATTCTGCCATCCTTACCAGCGTAAATACTGGCAACATTGACATATGGCGAAGTATAAAATCCATGCCCATACCACATTACCGTGCCATGGCGAGAATTAAGCCCTGACAGCAGCGTTTTCTCAGCATTCGGGCGCCTGCTGCCGTGATACCCAATCAATTCATAACCTGCAGGAATCTTAGCATCCTGATTGATTGTTATCTTATTGATGGCGGGTGAAAAATTCTCTTCGATTTTTGTATGAACCCTAGTTTCACTAATGTAGCTGCCCCCGTACGAATTTACTTTCCCCGGGCCTTTTGCCGTCCTATGGTTCCCCCGTCTCGATAACGACAAGGCTAATTTTTTTATCGAAACATTTCCCTGTGGGTCGTGACGATTTACAGGGTCACCCAAACAATACGCATATGAATTCAATCCACCCGCTGCGAAAGGGCTCATCCTGTCCGAGCTAATGAAACGCATCAATGTTGGGTTGAATGCTCGACGACCATTGCCCAATAGATAACAGTCTGTAACAGGATCCCGTCGGTCACCATTAAAACCGAGCAGGGTCTGTGAAATTGAGAGATAGCCATACGGCAAATAGCCAGGATGCCCACGGGCAGCGCCGGGCATCAGCCTTTGCGGCTGCGCCCGACTGCCTGCAGCCTGCTCTGAACAGTTATTGCTCTCCCAGCCCGAATCCATTGCAACGCACCTACCAGCACAATGACAAGCTTAAGCATTCTCCTGAAGCCCGAAAAACAAAACTGGTAAAAATGCTAGTTATACAGTCACCCGACTCGGACCTAAGCGGGCACCTGCGCATCCATAGATTCAGGGATGGGGCATGGCATTGGCGGGCCAGCACAGGCACCACAAATACAAAGCCCGCCATCAACGGCGGGCCTGATGCAATTCAGCTGTGTCTTACAGCCCGGACATCTTCTTGATCGCCCCTTTCAGGTCGTCATCCGAGCAGTCCGCGCAAGTGCCTTTGGGTGGCATGGCGTTGATGCCGGTAATGGCCTTGGCCAGGATGCCATCCAGGCCGCCCTGATGGTCAGCGCGTTCTTTCCACGCGGCGGTATCGCCAATCTTCGGCGCGCCGAGCAGACCGCTGCCATGGCAAGCATTGCAGTGCTTGGCGATGATCTCATCTGGGGTCTTGGCACCCCCGCCCCCCGCTGCAACAGCCACTTCCATGCCTTTGCATTCCTGGCCCTGGACGCACACCTGGCCAACCGGCTCCAGGCGTTTGGCAATGTCGTCATTGGTCGCAGCGGTTGCGCTCATTGCCCAGAGGGCGAATACGGCTGCTGGTACGGCCAGCATCTTCTTGATTTGGTTCACGCGAACACCCTCATGGTGGCTAATCACGCTCGCGGCCACGGAACGGCGAGCGTTGAAAAGTATAGCGGGAACCCAGAGGCCGTGAAACGACCCTACACGGGAAAGGGGTATTGCCGAATCAATGCACTGCGCTGGATCAAAAGTTTGAAGGCGTTGCCGCACTGATCAGGCGCGCAGGCTGGTTGAAAGGGTTGCGAAAGCGGTGCGGGCGGGTGCTTTCGAAGTAGTAGCTGTCGCCTTCTTCAAGGATGAAGATCTCGTTGCCGACCACCAGCTCCAGCCGCCCTTCGAGCAGGATGCCGGTTTCCTCGCCGTCATGGGTGAGCATCTCGGCACCGGTGTCGGCACCTGGCGGATACACCTCGGTGAGAAACGCGATGGCACGGTTGGGGTGCGACTTGCCGACCAGCTTCATGGTCACCGCGCCATCCGAGATATCAATCAGCTCGTGGGCCTTGTAGACGATTTGCGCGGGGCTTTCAGGTTCCAGCTCGACGGAAAAGAACTCGACCATGGACATGGGAATGCCGCTCAACACCTTGCGCAGCGAGCTGATAGAAGGGCTCACGCTGTTCTTCTCGATCATCGAGATGGTGCTATTGGTCACGCCGGCACGCTTGGCGAGTTCACGCTGGGACAGGCCCTTGAGCTTGCGGATGACTTGCAGTCGTTCGCCGACGTCCAAAGCTGGAGCCTCCTGAAACGGTGGTAAAGGGGGTGGATGTGAACGATATCATGGCAATGCCGTTCAGTATTTACAACACACCGCCCTGCAACCTGTCCGCTTCAGCGTTTCATTCGCCGATGTAGTCCCGAGGTACCCGTTTCAGATTGCAGAAGATCTGGTAGGGAATGGTGCCCGCTTGCGCGGCTACTTCGCTGGCCAGCACCTGCTTGCCCCACAATTCGACCGGGCTGCCGACGGTGGCTTGCGGCACGTCGGTCAGGTCGATGTTGAGCATGTCCATCGACACCCGGCCGATCAGCTGGGTGCGCTGGCCGGCGACCAGCACCGAGGTGCCGTTGGGCGCCTGGCGTGGGTAGCCATCGGCATAGCCCATGGCGACCACGCCAACACGGGTTGGCCGTGGGCTGACGAACTTGGCGCCGTAGCCCACCGGCTCGCCGGCAGGCAGCTCGCGCACGCTGATGACCCGCGATTGCAGGGTCATCACCGGTTGCAGGCGTGCGGCCTGGGCCTGGGGCACTTCGAACGGCGTGGCACCGTACAGCATCAGGCCTGGGCGTACCCAATCGCCGGGCGCTTGCGGCCAGCCCAGCACGCCGGGCGAGTTACGCAGGCTGCACTCGGCAGCCAGGCCCTGGCGGGCGGCTTCGAACACGGCGATCTGCTGGGCGGTGGCGTCGGCATCCAGTTCGTCAGCGCGGGCAAAGTGGCTCATCAGCACGATGCGCGAAACCTTGCCGCTGGCCAGCAGGCGCTGGTAGGCGTCGTGGTAGTCCTTGGGGTGCAGGCCGACGCGGTGCATGCCGCTGTCCAGCTTCAGCCAAATGGTGAGCGGCTTGTGCAGCTGGGTTTTCTCGATGGCTTCCAGCTGCCACAGCGAGTGCACCACGCACCACAGGTCGTGCTCGGCAACCAGCGCCAGCTCGCTGGCTTCGAAGAAGCCTTCCAGCAACAGCACCGGAGCCTTGATACCGGCGGCGCGCAACTCCAGCGCCTCTTCGATGCAAGCCACGGCAAAGCCGTTGGCTTCGGCCTCCAGGGCCAGGGCGCAGCGTACGGCACCGTGGCCATAGGCGTCGGCCTTGATCACTGCGAGGGCTTTGGCACCGGTCAGTTCACGGGCCAGACGGTAGTTGTGGCGCAGGGCCTGGAGGTCGATCAGGGCGCGGGCGGGACGCATGGCGGCTGCCTTATGGTGGTTCGGGTTGAAATCGGTGTTGGATTCTTCGCGGGCTCGCCCGCTCCCACAGGAGCATCACAGGTATTGAAAACTGTGCAGTACCTGTGGGAGCGGGCGAGCCCGCGAAAAGGCCGGTACAGGCTATTACTGCTGGTGAACCGGCGCGCCCTGCCCTTGCTTGGTCGCTTCCCGGCTGTTGCCATAACGGGAAATGTCCAGGCCTTCGGCACTGATCTGCGGTTTCTTGCGCGCAATCAGGTCGGCCAGCAGGCGACCGGAGCCGCACGCCATGGTCCAGCCCAGGGTACCGTGACCGGTGTTCAGGAACAGGTTGCGGAACGCCGTGGCACCAACGATCGGCGTGCCGTCCGGGGTCGCCGGGCGCAGGCCGGTCCAGAAACTGGCCTGGCTCAGGTCACCACCGCGAGGATAAAGGTCGTTGACGATCATCTCCAGCGTTTCGCGCCGACGCGGGTTCAGCGACAGGTCAAAACCGGCAATTTCAGCCATGCCGCCAACCCGGATACGGTTGTCGAAACGGGTGATCGCGACCTTGTAGGTCTCGTCGAGAATGGTCGAAGTCGGGGCCATGTCGCCGTTGGTGATCGGTACGGTCAGCGAGTAGCCCTTCAGCGGGTACACCGGCGCCTTGATGCCCAGGGGCTTGAGCATCTGCGGCGAGTAGCTGCCCAGCGCCAGCACGTAGCGGTCGGCGGTTTCCAGCTTGCCGTCGATCCACACGCCATTGATGCGGTCGCCCGCGAAGTCCAGGCGTTGGATGTCCTGGCCAAAACGGAACTCCACACCCAGCTTGATGGCCATGTCGGCGAGCTTGGTGGTGAACATCTGGCAGTCGCCGGTCTGGTCGTTAGGCAGGCGCAGGGCGCCGGCCAGAATGTCCTTCACGCCAGCCAGGGCGGGTTCGACCCGGGCAATACCCTCGCGGTCCAGCAGTTCGTAAGGCACGCCAGACTGCTCGAGCACGGCAATATCCTTGGCCGCGGCATCCACCTGGGCCTGGGTGCGGAACAGCTGGGTGGTACCCAAAGAGCGGCTTTCGTAGGCAATGCCGGTTTCGGCGCGCAGTTCGTCCAGGCAGTCGCGGCTGTACTCGGACAGGCGCACCATGCGCTCCTTGTTCACCGCGTAACGGCTGGCGGTGCAGTTGCGCAGCATCTGCGCCATCCACAGGTACTGGTCGACGTCGCCGGTGAGCTTGATGGCCAGGGGAGCGTGGCGCTCCAGCAGCCACTTGATGGCCTTCAGCGGCACGCCTGGGGCGGCCCAGGGCGAGGCATAGCCGGGCGAGATCTGGCCGGCGTTGGCAAAACTGGTTTCCATGGCCACCGCCGGCTGGCGGTCGACCACCGTCACTTCGAAACCTTGCCGGGCCAGGTAGTAGGCACTGGCGGTTCCGATTACACCGCTACCAAGTACCAGAACTCGCATCGTTATATCCCTCACACGCGGCACGCCGCAGACTTTTATTGATATGGCATGAATGGGCGCAGTATAGGAATTTGAGACCAGTGCAATTCACTATATAAAAGCCTATTATTGGCGAGAATTCTCGGCAAAATCGCCTTTCACGGAGGGGCATCCCCTATGAGAACCCAGCACCAGAGCAAGCGTGAACTGGACAAGATCGACCGTAACATCCTGCGGATCCTGCAGAATGACGGGCGTATTTCCTTCACCGAACTGGGCGAGAAAGTTGGGCTGTCCACCACCCCTTGCACCGAGCGGGTACGCCGCCTGGAGCGCGAGGGCATCATCATGGGCTACAACGCCCGCCTGAACCCGCAGCACCTCAAGGGCAGCCTGCTGGTGTTCGTGGAAATCAGCCTGGACTACAAGTCGGGCGACACCTTCGAGGAGTTCCGCCGCGCGGTCTTGAAGCTGCCCCACGTGCTGGAATGCCACTTGGTGTCAGGTGACTTCGACTACCTGGTGAAGGCGCGCATTTCGGAGATGGCGTCGTACCGCAAGCTGCTTGGCGACATCCTGCTGAAGCTGCCGCACGTGCGCGAATCGAAGAGCTACATCGTGATGGAAGAGGTGAAAGAAAGCCTCTGCCTGCCGATCCCGGACTGAGGCTAGACCAGCACCTGCCGGGTTGTGGCGATGAACTGGTGCACGAGTTGCTCGGCTGCTGGCTCGATCATCGGCTCAGGGCCACGGCCACGCGGGCAGGCCATGCGTGGCGTGGTGCCAAACAGGCGGCAGATCATCGGGCGCTCTTCATACACCGTACAACCGTTGGGGCCCAGGTGCACACAGTCCAGGCGCTCCAGGGCAGCTGCCTGCTCGGCCTGGGACTTGCGCGGCAGGCGGGCCATTTCTTCTGTCGACGTGGTGACCGGGCCGCAGCAGTCGTGGCAGCCGGGCTCGCACTCGAACGAGGGGATGAGTTCGCGCAGGAAGTGGATCTTGTGGCGGTTGCAGGACATGACCAAGTACAAAGCTGATGGAAAAGTTGGATTATAAGCCCATTCGCAGGCTTGCCCGCTCCCACAGGTAACTCGCAGGTCTCAGATTGTAGAGTACCTGTGGCAGCGGGCGAGCCCGCGAACGAGGGCGCAGCCCTCGCCTTGTTGCCCACTACCCCACCCCGACTTATCCTCCTCCCCTAGCCCACCAGCCTCAGGACCAACCCCATGATCCACAGCGCGCAGCATGCCGCCTCCTACTACGCCGCCAGCAGCGCGCCACACCCTGACTACTCCTTCCTGCAGGGCGAGCACAGCGCCGATGTATGCATCGTCGGCGGCGGCTACTCGGGCCTGAACACTGCCATCGAACTGGCCGAACGCGGCCTGTCGGTCATCCTGCTGGAAGCGCGCAAACTGGGCTGGGGCGCCAGCGGGCGCAATGGCGGGCAGTTGATCCGCGGCGTCGGCCACGGCCTGGAACAGTTTCTGCCGGTGATAGGCGAGGAAGGCGTGCGCAGCATGAAGCTGATGGGCCTGGAGGCCGTGCAGATCGTCCGCGAGCGGGTCGAGAAGCATGCCATCGCCTGCGACCTGACCTGGGGCTACTGCGACCTGGCCAACAAGCCGGCCGAGCTGCTGGGCTTTGCCGAAGACGCCGAAGAACTGCGCAGCCTGGGTTACGCGCATGAGCTGCGGCTGGTCGGCAAGGACGATATCCACAGCGTGGTCGGCGCCGACTGCTATGTGGGCGGGCTGATCGACATGGGCTCCGGCCACCTGCACCCGCTCAACCTGGCCTTGGGTGAAGCGGCCGTGGCCAGCAGCCTGGGCGTAAAGCTGTTCGAGCAGTCCGAGGTTACCCGCATCGACTACGGCCCCGAAGTGCAGGTGCATACCGCCCAGGGCCGGGTACGCGCCAAGACCTTGGTACTGTGCTGCAACGCCTACCTCAATGGCCTCAACCGCGAGCTGGGCGGCAAGGTGCTACCGGCCGGCAGCTACATCATCGCCACCGAACCGCTCGGCGAAGAGCGCGCCCGCACGTTGCTGCCACAGAACATGGCGGTATGTGACCAGCGCGTGGCGCTGGATTACTACCGCCTGTCCGCCGACCACCGCCTGCTGTTCGGCGGTGCCTGCCACTATTCAGGCCGCGACCCGAAAGACATCGCCGCCTACATGCGCCCGAAGATGCTCCAGGTGTTCCCGCAGCTGGCCGACGTGCGCATCGACTACCAGTGGGGCGGCATGATCGGCATTGGCGCCAACCGCCTGCCGCAGGTGGGCCGCCTGGCCAGCCAGCAGAACGTGTATTACGCCCAGGCTTACTCAGGCCATGGGCTCAACGCCACCCACCTGGCCGCGCGCCTGCTGGGCGAGGCCATCAGTGGCCAGGAAAGCGGGCGTTTCGATCTGTTCGCCAAAGTGCCGCATATCACCTTCCCCGGCGGCAAGCACCTGCGCTCGCCGCTACTGGCGCTGGGCATGCTGTGGCACAGGCTTAAAGAGCTGATCTGAAAACTGACGCGGTCGGTGTAGGACCGGCCTTGCGTCTCGTTGTTAGTCTTTCCAGAAGGGTTTACGCCCTTCGGTACGGGCCTGCTCCCAGCTCAGCCCGACATCGCGCAACTCGTCATCCGTCAGCTGCAGCAGCGCCCTACGGGTGTGCCAGCGATGCAGCATCAGCCCCCAACGCCCAAGCCCTTCCGGCGCGTTGAATACCTTGGCCTGCTGCCCGGCTTCCAGTTCCCTGGCCATCAGTTGCAAGCGCACATCGCTCATGCCGCCCATCACCGCACCCTCTCGTTCAGTTGATACCGTGGAGACAGGATGCGCGTCGGCACCATCGACAATACAGATCCAATACAGCCTTATTATTCCCATACAGAATTGGCCGTCGGCCGACTGAATGCTGTATTTTCAGCCCAACTGTACCGGTCGCTATGCCAATGCAGCGCAGGAGTATGCCGTGACCCTCTACCTGAACCTGGCCGAACTGCTCGGCGCCCGTATCGAGCAAGGCCTGTATCGCCCCGGCCAGCGCCTGCCATCGGTGCGCGCCCTGAGTGTGGAACACGGAGTAAGCCTGAGCACCGTGCAGCAGGCCTATCGCATGTTGGAAGACGGCGGCATGGTCTCGCCCAAGCCCAAATCCGGCTACTTCGTCAGCGACCGCCGCCACCTGCCAGCGCTGCCCGCCGTCAGCCGCCCGGCCCAGCGCCCGGTGGATATCTCGCAGTGGGAACAAGTGCTGGAGCTGATCCGCAGCACGCCGCGCCAGGATGTGGTCCAGCTCGGCCGTGGCATGCCCGACATCAACAGCCCTACCCTCAAGCCGCTGTTGCGTAGCCTGGCTCAGCTGAGCCGGCGCCAGGACATGCCTGGCCTGTATTACGACAACATCCACGGCAACCTGGCCCTGCGTGAGCAGGTGGCGCGGCTGATGCTCGACTCCGGTTGCCGCCTGAGCCCGGCCGACCTGGTCGTGACCACCGGTTGCCACGAGGCGCTGTCGTGCAGCATTCGTGCGGTTTGCGAGCCAGGCGACATCGTCGTGGTCGACTCGCCCAGCTTCCACGGTGCCATGCAAACCCTGAAGGGCCTGGGCATGAAGGCGCTGGAAATCCCCACAGACCCGGTGACCGGCATCAGCCTGGAGGCGTTGGAACTGGCGCTGGAACAGTGGCCGATCAAGCTCATCCAGATCACCCCCAGCTGCAACAACCCGCTCGGCTACATCATGCCCGAGGCCCGCAAGAAGGCCCTGCTGAGCCTGGCCCAGCGCTACGACGTGGCGATTCTGGAGGACGATGTGTACGGCGACCTGGCGTACACCTACCCGCGCCCGCGTACGCTCAAGTCGTTCGACGACGATGGCCGCGTGCTGTTCTGCAGCTCGTTTTCCAAGACCCTCGCTCCCGGCCTGCGTGTAGGCTGGGTGGCGCCCGGGCGCTACCTGGAGCGGGTGCTGCACATGAAGTACATCAGCACCGGCAGCAGCGCCAGCCAGCCGCAGCTGGCCATCGCCGACTTCATCGCCGGCGGCCACTACCAGCCCCACGTGCGGCGCATGCGCAGCCAATACCAGCGTGGCCGAGACCTGATGAGCGAATGGGTAAACAGCTACTTCCCGCCGGGCACCCGCGTCAGCCGCCCCCAGGGTGGCTTCATGCTGTGGGTGGAACTACCCGAACATTTCGATACGCTGCGCCTGAACCGGGCTTTACTGGAGCAAGGTGTGCAAGTTGCGGTGGGCAGCATCTTCTCGGCCTCGGGCAAGTTTCGCCACTGCCTGCGCATGAACTTCGCCGCGCGGCCGACGCCGCAGATCGAGGCTGCCGTGCGCAAGGTAGGGGAAACCGCCCTTCGTCTACTGGATGAAGAAAGCGCTCACGCGTAACTTTGCGCCGCCCGCCACGGTCCAACCCCAAAGCCCTTGCTGCACAGGACGATCCACCCTTGAGACTCCAGCACGCCTTGCCTCTGCTGCTGGTGCTGCTGCTCGGCCTTGCCGGCTGCGCCAGCGTCAGCTCGCCCCGCGAAACCAGCCAGGCGCTGCCCGCCAATGACTCCGCCTTCGGCCGCTCGGTACTGCGCCAGGCAGCACCCTACGGCGGCCGTTCGGGCTTTCGCCTGCTGCCCAACAGCAATGAAGCGTTCCGCGCCCGTGCCGAACTGATCCGCAACGCCCAAGCGAGCATCGACCTGCAGTACTACATCGTCCACGACGGCCTCAGCACCCGCGCCCTGGTGCATGAACTGCTGCGTGCCGCCGACCGTGGCGTGCGTGTGCGCATCCTGCTGGACGACACCACCAGCGATGGCCTGGACACCATCATGGGCACCCTCGATGCCCACCCCAACATCCAGATCCGCGTGTTCAACCCGCTGCACCTGGGCCGCAGCACAGGCGTAACGCGCGCCATGGGCCGGCTGTTCAACCTGTCGCGCCAGCACCGGCGCATGCACAACAAGCTGTTCCTGGTGGACAACAGCATGGCAATTGTCGGCGGGCGTAACCTTGGCGACGAGTATTTCGATGCCGAGCCCAACCTCAACTTCACCGACATCGACCTGCTGGGTATAGGCCCGGTGGCCGAGCAGTTGGGGCACAGTTTCGACCAATACTGGAACAGCGCCCTCAGCCGGCCGATCACCGACTTCCTCTGGCGTGAGCCGGATGCCAACGACCTGCGTGCCAGCCGCCATCGCCTGGAAGTGTCCCTGGCCGAGGCGCGCACCCAGCGCAAAGCCCTGTATGACCGCTTGATGGCCTACCAGTCGCAACCGCGCCTCGATGTGTGGCGCAACGAGCTGATCTGGGCACACGCCCAAGCGCTATGGGATGCCCCAAGCAAGGTGTTGGCTGACGACGAGCCAGACCCGCAACTGCTGCTGAGCCAGCAACTGGCACCAGACCTGGCCAACGTGCACCACGAGCTGATCCTGGCTTCGGCCTACTTTGTGCCGGGTGAACCGGGGCTGCTGTACCTGACCGGCCGCGCCGACGCCGGCGTTTCGGTGAAACTGCTGACCAACTCGCTGGAAGCCACCGACGTGCCGGCGGTGCATGGCGGCTATGCACCCTATCGCCGGGCCTTGCTTGAGCACGGGGTGGAGCTTTACGAGCTTCGCCGCCAGCCAGGCGATCCCAGCGCAGGGCGGTTGAGCTTCCGTGGTAGCTCGGATTCGAGCCTGCACACCAAGGCGATCGTTTTCGACCGGCGCAAGACCTTCATAGGCTCGTTCAACTTCGACCCACGTTCAGTGCTGTGGAACACCGAGGTCGGGGTGCTGGTAGACAGCCCGGAGCTGGCCGAATACACACGCGAACTGGCCCAACAGGGCATGGCGCCCGCGCTGAGCTATCAGGTGAAATTGATGGGTGACAAGCTGGTGTGGGCCACCGAGGACAATGGCCAGCGGCACGTACTGACGTCTGAACCGGGTGGGATGTGGCGGCGGTTCAATGCCTGGATCAGCAAGGCGGTTGGCTTGGAGAAGATGTTGTAGCCGCTATCGTTGGGGCTGCTTCGCAGCCCATCGCGACACCAGGCCGCCCCCACAAGGGTACGGTGTACACCGATCAATGTGGGAGCGGCCTTGCGTCGCGAAAGGGCCGCAAAGCGGCCCCAAAATCCATCAGGCAGAAACCGGTTCAAACGCCCCACGCCGCTGAGTCAACACCACCAGCCCCGCAGCCCCCGCCGCCATCAGCCACAGCAGCGCATGCCCACTGACCCACTGGCTCCCCGCCCCCGCCAGCAACGGCCCGAGCAGGCAACCAATACCCCACAGCTGCGCAACATGGGCGTTGGCCCGCACCAGCGCATCATCACGGTAGCGCTCGCCAATCAGCACCAGCGACAAGGTGAACAAGCCCCCTGCACTGGCCCCGAACAACACCCACAATGGCCAGATCGCCGGGGTATGCAGCAAGAGCGGAATCGCCAGGCTGGACACCAGCAACGTCACCGCGCAGCCGGTGAACAGGGTGCGGCGCGACATATGATCGGCCAACGCGCCGATGGGCAACTGCAGCACCGCATCCCCCACCACCACGGTACTGACCATGAACAGGGCGATCTCGGTGGTGAAGCCCTGCTGCAGGCAATACACCGGCAGCAAGGTAAGGATCATCGCCTCGAACGAAGCGAACAGGGCAATGGCCCAGGCGATCACCGGCAAACGCCGGCAGAAACGGAACAGGTCGCCGAAGGTAACGTTGCAGGCTTCCGTGCTCGGTGCACCGCCACGCCCCAGCAGGATCAGCGGCGCGACCAGCAGCAGGCCCGTCGCGGCCCAGAAACCGAAGTCGTCATCGGAGCCGAGAAAGCCCAGCACCAGCGGCCCGGCCAGCTGGCTCAAGGCGTAGCTGCTGCCGTACAACGCCACCAGGCGGCCACGCCACTGCTCGACCACCAGCTGATTGATCCAGCTTTCGCCGAGGATGAACACCACGGTCAGGGACATGCCGATCATCAGCCGCAGCAGCAGCCACAGCGGGTAGCTTGGCAACAGGGCCAGCAGGCCGATCGACAGCGCCCCACCCCACAGGCACAGGCGCATCGCCGAGGGCACGCCAACCCAGCCTGCCAGGCGGCTGGCCAGGCTGGCACCGGCCAGTACGCCCAGCGCCGGCATCGCCGCCATCACACCGATGGCAAAGCTGCCGTAGCCCCAGGCCTCCAGGCGCAGGGACACCAGCGGCATGCTCACGCCAAGCGCCAGCCCGACACTGAGCACCGATGCCAGTACGGCGAAGTAGGTACCCCAACGCATTGCAGCCTCCCAGGCAGAATTCGTGAACAGCAAAAACGACGAAGCCGGGTCAGCGTGAGCCGACCCGGCTATTGTTGGGGCTGCTGTGCAGCCCATCGCCGGCAAGCCGGGCTCCCACAGGTACAACGGAGGCCTTGCGGGCTGCGAAGAACCTGTGGGAGCTGACTTGCCGGCGATTGGGCCGCAACGCGGCCCCCTGGAGTTACAGCTTGATCCAGGTCGCCTTCAGCTCGGTGTATTTCTCCAGCGCATGCAGCGACTTGTCACGGCCGTTGCCCGACTGCTTGAAGCCACCGAACGGTGCGGTCATGTCGCCGCCGTCGTACTGGTTGACCCAGACGCTGCCAGCGCGCACGGCACGGGCGGTCTTGTGGGCCTTGGAAATGTCCGACGTCCAGATGCCAGCGGCCAGGCCGTATGGCGTGTCGTTGGCAATGGCGATGGCCTCTTCGGCGGTGTCGAAGGCAATCACCGACAGCACCGGGCCGAAGATTTCTTCTTGGGCAATGCGCATGGCATTGGTCACGCCGTCGAAGATGGTCGGCTCGACGTAGGTGCCGCCAGTCTCTTCCAGGGTGCGCTTGCCGCCGGCCAGCAGCTTGGCGCCGTCCTTGTGGCCAGCCTCGATGTACGACAGCACGGTGTTCATCTGCTGGGTGTCAACCAGGGCACCAACAGTGGTCTGCGGGTCCAGCGGGTTGCCTGGCTTCCAGCCTTTCAGGGCCTCGACCACCATCGGCAGGAACTTGTCCTTGATCGAACGCTCGACCAGCAGGCGCGAGCCTGCGGTGCACACTTCGCCCTGGTTGAAGGCGATGGCGCTGGCAGCGGCTTCGGCAGCAGCTTGCAGGTCCGGCGCGTCGGCGAAGACGATGTTCGGGCTCTTGCCACCGGCTTCCAGCCAGATGCGCTTCATGTTCGATTCGCCTGCATACACCATCAGCTGCTTGGCGATCTTGGTCGAACCTGTGAACACCAGGGTGTCGACGTCCATGTGCAGGGCCAGGGCCTTGCCTACGGTGTGGCCATAGCCTGGCAGCACGTTCAGCACGCCAGCCGGGATACCGGCTTCGATCGCCAGTTGGGCGATGCGGATGGCGGTCAGCGGCGATTTTTCGGACGGCTTGAGCACCACCGAGTTACCGGTAGCCAGCGCTGGGCCGAGTTTCCAGCAGGCCATCAGCAGCGGGAAGTTCCACGGTACGATGGCACCGACCACACCTACCGGCTCGCGGGTAACCAGGCCAAGCTGGTCGTGCGGGGTCGGGGCGACTTCGTCGTAGACCTTGTCGATGGCTTCGGCAGTCCAGTGAATGGCTTGCGCCGCACCCGGGATGTCGATGCTGGAGGAGTCGCCAATCGGCTTGCCCATGTCCAGGGTTTCAAGCAGCGCCAGCTCTTCAACGTTCTTGCGCAGCAGGTCGGCGAAGCGGATCAGCTTGGCCTTGCGCTTGGCCGGGGCCAGCTGCGACCACACGCCAGCGTTGAAGGTGGCGCGGGCGTTTTCCACAGCACGGTTGGCATCGGCCAGGTCGCAGCTGGCAACCTTGGCCAGGAAGCGTCCGTCGACCGGGCTCAGGCACTCGAAGGTTTCACCGGATGCGGCATCGGTGTATTCGCCGTTGATGAAGGCGCGGCCTTCGATCTTCAGTTGCTGGGCACGTTGTTCCCAGTCCGCACGGGTCAGGGTAGTCATACGAAACTCCTCCTCTTGTTTAGGTGCAACGCCGCACTGAGGACTCACAGGCGTTGTCAGAATTCTGGCCGGGCGACGAGCGCACACTGGCAAGCGATACCCTAAACCAGCCGGTGTAAACTATCAATATATTTGACACGAAAGGCTCAAAAGCCTACTGATGTTCATTTTATTAAACAAAAACAGGAGCCGCACCATGAGAATCGACAGCATCATCGACTTCGCGCAGGTCATCACCGAGGCCGAACGCTACCGCCCGGCGGCGGAAAAAATCCTCAAGGGCGAGCCAGACCAAGCGGTCTATAACCACTACTCCAGCCCTTGCGGGCAGTTTGCCGCGGGCGTATGGGAAGGTGAGGTGGGGCAGTGGACGGTGAACTACACCGAGCACGAGTACTGCGAGATCGTCCATGGCGTTTCGGTGCTGCGCGACCAGGACGGTGGTGCCAAGACCCTGCGTACCGGTGATCGGTTTGTCATCCCGGCCGGTTTCAAGGGCACCTGGGAGGTGCTGGAGCCTTGCCGCAAGATCTATGTGATGTTCGAGCAGAAATGATCTGACGCCCGTGCAGCCATAAAAAAACCCGCGTCCTTTCGGATGCGGGTTTTTTTCAGGTCGCCGATCAATTACTTGATCTTGGCTTCCTTGTACACCACGTGCTTGCGAACAACCGGATCATATTTCTTGATCTCGATTTTGTCCGGGGTGGTGCGCTTGTTCTTGTCGGTGGTGTAGAAGTGGCCGGTACCGGCACTCGAAACCAGACGGATCAATTCACGCATGATGTTCTCCCTTAAACCTTGGCGCCAGCTTTACGGATGTCAACCAGAACGGCGTCGATGCCGCGCTTGTCGATGATACGCATGCCCTTGGCGGAAACGCGCAGACGCACGAAACGCTTCTCGGATTCAACCCAGAAACGGTGGTGCTGCAGGTTCGGCAGGAAACGACGACGGGTTTTGTTGTTTGCGTGGGAAATGTTGTTCCCGGTTACTGGACCCTTACCAGTAACTTGACAGACTCTCGACATGACTCAGCCCTCTAAAACCACATGCCCAACCCGGCATGGGTTGGCCGCTTAATCTCTCAGTCTTTGGCGCCTGGGCGCCGTGATTCTGGAGGTCTTATCGACCGGATCCGCTTATGCGACAGGCCGAGCCCCTAGAAAAGAGCGCTGCTTTATACCAGAAAGACTTGCCTGCAACAACAGTAGATACACATTGCCGCAAGCCAGAACGCGCCGGGCCAGCATAGCGGCAGGCCCCGTCAGCCGTCGACCGCTCGTCGCCATATTTGTAAAAAAGGGTGTGGTCATTTACCGGCAGGCACACTAGGGTAGGCCTTTTCCAGACTGCACTGGCAGATGGGCCACCGACAGCCAAGGAGCCACCATGCGTGCTGCCGCCCTTTCCTTATTGTTCAACTCACTGTTCGCCGCCGGCGCCCTGTTCGCTGCCGGCGTAGCCCAGGCCGCGCCGCTGAGCGTTTGCAGCGAAGCCAGCCCCGAAGGCTTTGACGTGGTGCAGTACAACTCGCTGACCACCACCAACGCCACAGCTGACGTGCTGATGAACCGCCTGGTGGAGTTCGACGCGGCGCAAGGCAAGGTGGTGCCGAGCCTGGCAGCCAGCTGGACAGTGTCGGCCGACGGGCTGGTGTATGATTTCACCCTGCGCGATGGCGTGAAATTCCACACCACCCCCTACTTCAAGCCAGGCCGTGAGCTGAACGCCGACGACGTGCTGTTCAGCTTCCAGCGCATGCTCTACCCCGCCCATGCCTGGCACAAGACCGCACCGGGTGGCTACCCGCATGCCCAGTCGCTGCAACTGGGCAGCCTGATCAAGGCAATCGAGGCGCCGGCGCCAAACACCGTGCGCTTCACCCTCAGCCACCCGGACGCCACATTCCTGGCCACGCTGAGCATGGGCTTCGCCTCGATCTACTCCGCCGAATATGCCGACAAGCTGCTGAAGGCCGGCACGCCCGAGAAGCTCAACAACCAGCCGATCGGCACCGGGCCGTTCGTCTTCCAGCGCTTCCAGAAAGACGCCGTGGTGCGCTATCGCGCCAACCCTGACTACTTTGCCGGCAAGCCGGCGGTCGACCCGCTGATTTTCGCCATCACCACCGATGCCAACGTGCGCCTGCAGAAGCTCAAGCGTGGCGAGTGCCAGGTGGCCCTGTCGCCCAAGCCGCTGGACATTGCCGAAGCGGGCAAGGACGGCAACCTCAAGGTGGCCACCACCCCGGCCTTCATGACCGCCTTCGTCGCCATCAACAGCCAGCACCCGCCACTGGACAAACCGGAAGTGCGCCAGGCCATCAACCTGGCGTTCGACAAGCAGGCCTACCTCAAGGCCGTGTTCGAAGGCTCCGCAGTGGCCGCCAACGGCCCCTACCCGCCCAGCACCTGGAGCTATGCCAAGGACTTGCCCGGCTACCCGCTGGACCTGAAGAAAGCCAAGGCCCTGCTGACCAAGGCCGGCCTGGGCGATGGCTTCAGCACTACCATCTGGACCCGCCCGTCGGGCAGCCTGCTCAACCCCAACCCCAGCCTTGGTGCGCAGATGCTGCAGGCCGACCTGGCCAAGATCGGCGTCAAGGCCGAGATCCGCGTAATCGAATGGGGCGAGTTGATCCGCCGCGCCAAGGCCGGCGAGCACGACCTGCTGTTCATGGGCTGGGCGGGCGACAACGGCGACCCGGACAACTTCCTCAGCCCGCAGTTTTCCTGCGCTGCGGTCGAGTCGGGGACCAACTTTGCCCGCTTCTGCGACAACCGCCTGGACCAGCTGATCAGCGCCGGGCGCACCACCAACGACCAGAGTGTGCGTAGCCGGCTGTACCAGCAGGCGCAGACGTTGATCCAGCAACAGGCGCTGTGGGTACCGCTGGCGCACCCGAAGGCGGCGACGCTGCTGCGCCAAGGTGTGGAGGGGTACCAGGTGAGCCCCTTCGGGCGGCTGGATTTCAGCAAGGTGTCGGTGACCAAGTAACCCTGTGCTGGCCTTCTCGCGGGCTTGCCCGCGAGAAGGCCAGCACAGGCAGTACCAAGGCCTAAGCCACAATCCACCCATGCTCGACCATCGACAACGGCTCCCCGTCGCCGATGATGATGTGGTCCAGCACCCGCACGTCGATCAACGCCAACCCCCGCTTCAGCGACAAGGTCAGATGCACATCGTCCTGGCTCGGCTCGTTGTTGCCTGAAGGGTGGTTGTGGCACAGGATCATCGCCGCCGCGTTGTGCAGCAGTGCCCGGCGCACTACCTCCCGTGGGTAGACACTGGCCCGGTCTATCGTGCCCCTGAACAGGATCTCAAACGCCAATGGGCGGTGCTTGGTATCCAGAAACAGGCAACCGAACACCTCACTGATCTCATGGCGCAACATGGCCTTGAGATAGCGCCGCACCGCCGCTGGTCCCTCTAGCGCCGGTGCGCGCTCGAGGTTCTCATCCAGATAACGCCGACCAATCTCCAACAGCGCCTGTAACTGTGCGTATTTCACAGTGCCAATGCCCGGCTCGCGCAGCACCGCTTCGCGTTCGGCCTCAAGAAACTGCCTCAGCCCGCCAAAACGCACCAGCAGCCCTCGCGCAAGGTCCAGCACATTGCGCCCGGCAACCCCCGAGCCCAGCAATACGGCGAGCAACTCTGCATCCGAGAGCGCAGCAGCCCCGCGCAGCAGCAACTTCTCCCGCGGCCGTTCTTGCGCCGGCCATTCCCTGATATTCATCCCCACCCCCTGCCCTTGCTGCGGCCCATTTCGACCCTGTGTTAATCTATTTCGCCTCGTACATGCGACGTACTGCCGCAGGCAATTTCAAACGTCGCCGCCCGCTCTCACTGGAAAAAGGCAAGCCTATGCAGCGGCTGTATCGCAAGCGCATCGTTCTCGGCGTGGGTGGCGGCATTGCCGCCTACAAAAGCGCCGAGCTGATCCGCCGTCTCCTGGAGCACGGCGCGCAGGTGCGCGTCGTCATGACCCGTGGTGGTGCCGAGTTCATCACCCCGCTGACCCTGCAGGCGCTGTCGGGCCACCCGGTGCACATGGACCTGCTTGACCCTGCCGCAGAAGCGGCCATGGGCCATATCGAACTGGCCAAGTGGGCCGACCTGGTGCTGATCGCCCCGGCCACGGCCGACCTCATGGCGCGCATGGCCCAAGGCATGGCCGACGACCTGCTGACCACGCTGGTGCTGGCCACTGACGCCACCGTCGCCGTAGCCCCGGCCATGAACCAGGCCATGTGGCGCGACCCGGCTACCCAGGCCAACCTCGAACTGCTCAAGAGCCGTGGCATCCAGGTGTTCGGCCCGGCGTCCGGCAGCCAGGCCTGTGGCGACGTGGGCCTGGGCCGCATGCTCGAAGCCACCGACCTGGCCTGGTGCGCCGCAGAAAGCTTCAAGCGCCAGGCGCTGACCGGCAAGCACGTGCTGATCACCGCCGGCCCGACCCAGGAAAACATCGACCCGGTGCGCTACATCACCAATCATAGCTCCGGCAAGATGGGCTTCGCCTTGGCCGAAGCGGCTGCCGAGGCCGGGGCTCGGGTCACCCTCGTTACCGGCCCTGTGCACCTGCCAACCCCCGACCGGGTCAGCCGCATCGACGTGGTCAGCGCGCGGGACATGCTCGCGGCCTGTGAAGCGGCCATGCCGTGCGACCTGTTCATCGCCTCGGCGGCGGTTGCGGACTACCGCCCGGAGGTCGTTGCCACGCAAAAGTTGAAGAAAGATCCTACGACCGGCGACGGCATGCTGCTGCAGATGGTGCGCAATCCCGATATCCTTGCCACCATTGCTGGCCGCAGCGACCGCCCGTTCAGCGTCGGCTTCGCCGCCGAAACCGAACACCTGCTCGATTACGCCACGCGCAAGCTCAAGGACAAGAACCTCGACCTGATCGTCGCCAATGATGTGGCCAACCCCAGCATCGGCTTCAACAGCGAAGAAAACGCCTTGACCGTGATCGACCGCCAGCAGCACCAGACCCTCTTCGCGCAGACCAGCAAGGGCAAGATCGCCCGGCAACTGGTCGCCTTCATCGCCGATCGGCTCAATCAGGTTCAATAAGTTACATGCACGCTCTTCAAGCCAAGATCCTCGACCCACGCCTGGGTACCGAATTCCCCCTGCCGGCCTACGCCACCCCCGGCTCCGCCGGCCTGGACCTGCGCGCCCTGCTCAAGGAGGACACCGTCCTCGAGCCAGGCCAGACCCTGCTGATCCCTACCGGCCTGTCGATCTACATCGGCGACCCGGGCCTGGCGGCGATGATCCTGCCGCGCTCGGGCCTGGGCCATAAGCACGGCATCGTGCTGGGCAACCTGGTCGGCCTGATCGACTCGGACTACCAAGGCGAGCTGATGGTGTCGTGCTGGAACCGTGGCAATACGCCGTTCACCATCGCGGTTGGCGAACGTATCGCCCAGCTGGTGCTGGTCCCGGTGGTACAGGCCCACTTCAACATCGTCGAAGCGTTCGATGAAAGCCAGCGTGGCGCTGGCGGCTTCGGTCACTCTGGCAGCCACTGAGCCGGCAAATGACCGTTCAGGCCAAGGATGGCGAACTCTCTGGCGAAAGCACCGTCCAAGCGTTCAGTTTGCGCCTGCCCAGACAGCCTTTGACTAATGGAGCTTCCAGAGATGAACGATATGGCCCACCTGGTCCCCGCCGCACTACCCGACAGCATTTTCCGCGCGTATGACATCCGCGGCGTGGTCGGCAAAACCCTCCACGCCGAAACCGCCTACTGGATCGGCCGCGCCATCGGCGCGCAGAGCCTGGCTCAGGGTGAACCGCAGGTTTCTGTAGGCCGCGATGGCCGCCTGTCGGGCCCAATGCTGGTCGAACAGCTGATCAAGGGCCTGGTCGACGCCGGTTGCCAGGTCAGCGACGTCGGCCTGGTGCCCACCCCGGCGCTGTACTACGCGGCCAACGTGCTGGCCGGCAAGTCGGGCGTGATGCTGACCGGCAGCCACAACCCGTCAGACTACAACGGTTTCAAGATCGTCATCGCCGGCGACACCCTGGCCAATGAACAGATCCAGGCCCTGCTGACCCGCCTGAAAACCAACGACCTGACCTTGGCCGAAGGCCGCGTGGAAAAAGTCGAAATCCTGGAGCGTTATTTCCAGCAGATCGTCAGCGACGTGAAACTGGCCAAAAAACTCAAAGTAGTGGTGGACTGCGGCAACGGCGCTGCCGGCGTGGTCGCGCCGCAGCTGATCGAAGCCCTGGGCTGTGAAGTGATCCCGCTGTTCTGCGAGGTCGACGGCAACTTCCCCAACCACCACCCGGACCCGGGCAAGCCGGAAAACCTCGAAGACCTGATCGCCAAGGTCAAGGAGACCGGTGCCGACATCGGCCTGGCCTTCGACGGTGACGGCGACCGCGTCGGCGTGGTGACCAACACCGGCAGCATCGTCTACCCGGACCGCCTGCTGATGCTGTTTGCCCAGGACGTGCTGGCACGCAACCCGGGCGCCGAGATCATCTTCGACGTCAAATGCACCCGTCGCCTGACCCCGCTGATCGAACAGCACGGCGGCCGCGCACTGATGTGGAAGACCGGCCATTCGTTGATCAAGAAGAAGATGAAACAGACCGGTTCGCTGCTGGCCGGCGAAATGAGCGGTCACATCTTCATCAAGGAACGCTGGTACGGTTTCGATGATGGTATCTACAGCGCTGCGCGCCTGCTGGAGATCCTCAGCAAGGCCGGGCAGAGCGCCGAAAACCTGTTTGCCGCCTTCCCGAACGATATTTCCACGCCGGAAATCAATATTGATGTGACCGACGAGGGTAAATTCAGCATCATTGATGCACTGCAACGCGACGCCGACTGGGGCGCAGCCAGCCTGACCACCATCGACGGTGTGCGGGTCGACTATCCCCACGGCTGGGGCCTGGTTCGCGCCTCCAACACCACCCCGGTGCTGGTGCTGCGCTTCGAGGCCGATAGCGACGCCGAGTTGCAACGTATCAAGGATGTTTTCCGTACCCAGTTGCTGCGGGTTGAGCCTGAGCTGCAACTGCCGTTCTGACCGACTATCTGTTCCTTACAGGAGCCCTGCATGACCCTCGATCGCGATGCCGCTTCCCATGTAGCCGAGGTTTTGTCCGAAGCACTGCCTTACATCCGCCGCTTTGTCGGCAAGACCCTGGTGATCAAGTACGGCGGCAACGCGATGGAAAGCGAGGAGCTGAAAACAGGCTTCGCCCGTGACATCGTGCTGATGAAGGCTGTGGGCATCAACCCGGTGGTGGTCCACGGTGGTGGCCCGCAGATCGGCGACCTGCTCAAGCGCCTGTCGATCGAAAGCCACTTCATCGACGGCATGCGTGTCACCGACTCGGCGACCATGGACGTGGTGGAGATGGTGCTGGGTGGCCAGGTCAACAAGGACATCGTCAACCTGATCAACCGCCACGGCGGCAGCGCCATCGGCCTGACCGGCAAGGACGCGGAGCTGATCCGCGCCCGCAAGCTGACCGTCAGCCGCCAGACGCCTGAGATGACCACCCCCGAAATCATCGACATCGGCCACGTGGGCGAAGTGGTGAGCGTGAACACCGACCTGCTGAACATGCTGGTGAAGGGTGACTTCATCCCGGTGATCGCGCCGATCGGCGTGGGCGCCAACGGTGAGTCATACAACATCAACGCCGACCTGGTGGCGGGCAAGGTAGCCGAGGCGCTGAAAGCCGAGAAGCTGATGCTGCTGACCAACATCGCCGGCCTGATGGACAAGCAGGGCCAGGTACTGACCGGCCTGACCACCGAGCAGGTCAACGAACTGATCGCCGACGGCACCATCTACGGCGGAATGCTGCCGAAGATCAAGTGCGCACTGGATGCGGTGCAGGGCGGCGTGAACAGCTCGCACATCATCGACGGCCGCGTACCGAACGCGGTGCTGTTGGAAATCTTCACCGACAGCGGCGTGGGTACCCTGATTACCAATCGCAAGCCACGCTGATCGTTGACCTGTCCCGGCCTCATCGCCGGCAAGCCAGCTCCCACAGGATCTTCATCGCGCTCAAAGGCAGCCCGGTACCTGTGGGAGCGGTCAAGCCCGCGAAGAGGCAGGAACTGGCGGCACAAAAAAAGGCGACCTTCACACGAAGGTCGCCTTTTTATTTACCCGGCCAGGATCAGATCCCGTACTGCGCCCGGTAAGCCTCGACAGCCGGCAGATGCTGCTTGAGCTGTGGGTCATCGGCCAGGAACTCCAGCACCTGGGTCAGCGAAACGATGCTGACCACCGGGATACCGAAGTCGCGTTCCACTTCCTGGATCGCCGACAGTTCGCCATTGCCACGCTCTTCGCGGTTCAGCGCGATCAGCACGCCAGCGGCCTTGGCCTGCTGGGCGTTGATGATCTGCATGACCTCGCGGATAGCGGTACCGGCGGTGATCACGTCGTCGATGATCAGCACATCACCGGCCAGCGGCGCGCCGACCAGGCTGCCGCCTTCGCCGTGGTCCTTGGCTTCCTTGCGGTTGAAGCACCATGGCACGTCGAGCTGATGTTGATCGGCAAGGGCCACGGCAGTGGTCGCCGCCAGAGGGATACCCTTGTAGGCCGGGCCGAACAGCACGTCGAACGGGATCTTGCTGTCGACGATGGCTGCGGCATAGCACCGCCCCAGCTCGGCCAATGCAGAACCGGTGTTGAACAGGCCGGCATTGAAGAAATACGGGCTGGTACGCCCCGATTTCAGGGTGAATTCACCGAAACGCAGTACCCCGCGATCGATGGCAAAACGGATAAAGTCGCGCTGATACGGCTGCATGAATAGTCCCGGACACCACGGATTTAGCTAAATGGGTTGAGCTCGGGTATCATACACGCACGAGATTTTTGGGGCCATTTATGCGGATCATCAGTGTGAACGTAAATGGCATTCAGGCTGCGGCCGAGCGTGGTTTGCTCAGCTGGCTACAAGCCCAGAATGCCGACGTCATCTGCCTTCAGGATACCCGCGCCTCGGCCTTTGAACTCGATGACCCAGCTTTCCAGCTCGATGGCTATTTCCTTTATGCCTGCGACGCGGAGGTGCCTGCCCAAGGTGGTGTGGCCCTTTACTCGCGCATGCAGCCCAAGGCAGTCATCACCGGCCTGGGCTTCGAGACAGCCGACCGCTACGGGCGTTACCTGCAAGCAGATTTCGACAAAGTCAGTATTGCCAGCCTGCTGCTGCCTTCGGGCATGAACGGCGACGAAGACTTGAACCAGAAGTTCAAGTTGATGGACGACTTCGCCAAGTACCTGGACAAACAGCGTCGCAAACGTCGCGAATACATCTATTGCGGCTCGTTCTACGTGGCGCAGCAGAAGCTCGATATCAAGAACTGGCGTGACAGCCAGCAGTCGCCGGGCTTCCTGGCGCCGGAACGCGCCTGGATGGATGCGATCACCGGTGAGATGGGTTACGTCGATGCCCTGCGCGAAGTCAGCCGTGAAGGCGACCAGTACAGCTGGTGGCCGGACAACGAGCAGGCCGAGATGCTCAACCTGGGCTACCGGTTCGACTACCAGATCCTCACCCCGGGCCTGCGCCGCTTCGTGCGCAACGCCCGCCTGCCGCGTCAGCCGCGCTTCTCCCAGCATGCGCCGCTGATCGTGGACTATGACTGGACGTTGACCATCTGATTGCTGTTCAAACACGAAAAAGCCGACATTGATGTCGGCTTTTTCGTATCTACAGGAACAGTCAGTCAGCCAGAGCAGCCTGCTGCAGCTCGAAGATATCGTTCATGCCCTTCTGCGCCAGGGCGAGCATGGCGTTGAAGTCTTCCGGCTGGAACGGCGCGCCTTCGGCGGTGCCCTGCACTTCGATGAAGCCACCGGCGCTGGTCATCACCACGTTCAGGTCGGTTTCGGCAGCGGAGTCTTCCGGGTAGTCCAGGTCGAGCACGGCTTCGCCCTGGTACATGCCTACCGACACGGCAGCAATCATGTGCTTGAGCGGGTTGCCGCCCTTCAGGCCGCCGCGCTTCTTGATCACCGCCAAGGCGTCGCACAGGGCGACCATGGCACCGGTGATGGACGCAGTACGGGTGCCGCCATCGGCCTGGATCACGTCGCAGTCGACATACAGGGTGATGTCACCCAGCTTGCTCATGTCCAGCGCGGCGCGCAGCGAACGGCCGATCAGGCGCTGGATTTCGAGGGTGCGGCCACCCTGCTTGCCACGGCTGGCTTCGCGCTGGTTACGCTCACCGGTGGAGCGCGGCAGCATGCCGTACTCGGCGGTCAGCCAACCTTGGCCCTGGCCTTTGAGGAAGCGCGGGACACCGTTTTCCACGCTGACCGTGCAGATGACCTTGGTGTCACCGAACTCGACCAGTACCGACCCTTCGGCGTGCTTGGTGTAGTTGCGGGTGAGGCGGATCGAGCGGAGCTGATCGGCGGCGCGACCACTTGGACGTTTCATCTGGGATACCTGTACTGGGACTTTGAATCTGCCGAGCATTATAGAGCCCGCAGCGCGGGGAAGACATGCCTATTGTCGCGCCCGACACAGCCCGTCGCCTTTTCCGACTGCCATGGCCACCCCTCTGTAACATAGGCGGATTGGGCGCCGAGGTCCCACTGCGCTACAATCCTGCGCCTTGCAGCCGAGAGGCTCCCACCGTTCATTCATCTACGCGAGGTACTCCCCATGGTGCACAGCATGACCGCTTTTGCTCGTGTCGAGCGCGCCGGCAGCCAAGGCACCCTGATCTGGGAGCTGCGTTCGGTCAACCACCGTTACCTGGAACCCCACCTGCGCCTGCCCGAGGCCCTGCGCGACCTTGAAGGTGCCGTGCGTGAAGGCCTGCGCCAGGGCCTTTCGCGGGGCAAGGTGGAATGTACCCTGCGCCTCAATGAAGACAGCAACGGCAAGCCGCTGAAGGTAGACCGCGAGCGCGCGGCACAGCTGGTCGCAGCCGCCGAGGAAGTGGCCGGCCTGATCAAGCAGCCGGCACCGCTGAACCCGCTGGAAGTGCTGTCGTGGCCGGGTGTGCTGGTGGCCGACACCAGTGACCCACAGGCGCTGAACGCCGAAGCCATGGCCCTGTTCGACGAAGCACTGGCCGAACTCAAGGCCGGCCGCCAGCGCGAAGGCCAGGAATTGGCCCGGCTGATCAACGAGCGCCTGGACAACATGACCAGCGAAGTCACCACCCTGCGCGCCCTGGTGCCGCAGATGCTGGCGGCGCAGCGGCAGAAGATTCTCGACCGTTTCGGCGACATGCAGGCCGAACTCGACCCGCAGCGCCTGGAGCAGGAAATGGTGATGCTGGCCCAGAAGAGCGACGTGGCCGAGGAGCTCGACCGCCTCAGCACCCACGTCACCGAAGTGCGCCGCGTGCTCAAGGGTGGTGGCGCCGCCGGCCGACGCCTGGACTTCCTGATGCAGGAACTCAACCGCGAAGCCAACACCCTCGGCTCCAAGGCCTTCGACCCACGCAGCACGCAAGCGGCGGTCAACCTGAAGGTATTGATCGAACAGATGCGTGAACAAGTACAGAACATCGAGTAAGGCCAACCCGACCATGAACCACAGCAGCGGCACCCTCTACATCGTTTCGGCCCCTTCGGGCGCCGGCAAGACCAGCCTGGTAACAGCCCTGACCAAGGACGACCAGCAAATCCGCGTCTCGGTCTCGCACACCACCCGCGCCATGCGCCCGGGCGAGGAACACGGGGTGAACTATCACTTCGTTGTCCACGAGGAGTTCAAGGCGCTGATCCAGCAAGGCGACTTCCTGGAGCATGCCGAAGTGTTCGGCAACTTCTACGGCACCTCGCGCAGTGCGCTGCAGCAGACCCTGGATCAGGGCTATGACCTGATCCTGGAGATCGACTGGCAAGGCGCCCAGCAGGTGCGCAAGCTGATGCCGCAGGCATTGTCGGTGTTCATCCTGCCGCCAAGCCAGGAAGCGCTGCGTCAGCGCCTGGACGGCCGCGGGCAGGACAGCGAAGAGATCATCGCCGGGCGCATGAAGGAAGCGGTCAGCGAGATGGTGCACTACGACGAGTATGACTACCTGATCATCAATGATGATTTCGACGCGGCGCTGGAAGACTTGAAAGCGGTGTTCCGTTCGAACCGGCTGGTGCTGAAGAAACAGCAACAGCGCCACGGGTCTCTACTGAAGCAGTTGATCGGCTGAAAAACGATTGGGGCTGCTTTGCAGCCCTTCGCGGGCACGCCCGCTCCCACAGGTTAGTCACCGCCCTGAGGCGTGCGCTGTACCTGTGGGAGCGGGCGTGCCCGCGAAGGGCCGCAGAGCGGCCCCAATTATTTATTCCTGCAAAGGCAGGGTAGCCTGCTGGCGCAGGGTAGCCCCCAGGAAGTAAGCCGGCGCCCGCATGCGCGACAGCATCATCAGCCCGATGCCGAGCACCGAGATGATCGCGGCAATCACGAATACCAGCCCCAACCCGCCCACATGCGAGCCACTGCCGAAGTCCGGCGAGGCGCTGTCGATGGCGGTCCGTGCGAAGATCACCGACAGGATCACCCCACCGACCAGCGGGCACAGGCCACGCATGATGAAGTGGCGCACGCTGTCGAACAGGCTGTCGCGGAAATACCAGACGCAGGCGAACGCGGTCAGCGAATAATAGAAGCAGATCATCATGCCCAGCGCGGTGATGGTATCCGCCAGCACGTTCTCGCTCAGGGTACGCATGGTCACGTAGAACAGGCCTGCTGCCACGCCGGCGCAGATGGTGGCGTAGCGCGGGGTTTGCGAACGCGGGCAGACGCTGGCGAACTTCTGCGGCACCGCACCGTAGTAACCCATGGCCAACAGGGTGCGCGCAGGTGCCACGAAGGTGGACTGCAGCGACGCCGCGGTGCTGGCCAGCACGGCGATGGACATCAGGATTGCCAGCGGCCCCATGACCGGGCCGGCCAGGTGGGCGAAGACGTTCTCCTGGATGCGCGGGTTGTTCAGGCCCAGCCCGGTTTCGCTGATACCGGCAAACTGCAGGGTGGCGATGGCGGTGAACAAGTACAGGCCGAGGATCAACATCACGGTCCAGGTAGCGGCCTTGCCCGGCACCTCTTCGCTGCCCACCGACTCTTCGCTGACGGTCAGGCACGTGTCCCAGCCCCAGAAGATGAAGATCGACAGCGACAGCCCGGCGGCAAAGGCCGAGAACGACTCGACACCGAACGGGTTGAACCAGGCGAAATCGAACTCCAGCGGTGGCGGCGCAGTGGTGCCGCCGAAGGCGGCAAAGGCAAAGCCGATCAGCACCAGCAACTGCAGGGCCACCAGGCCGTACTGCACGGTCATGGTGGTGGCGATGCCGCGACAGCAGATCCACACGGCCAGGCCGATGAACACGCAACAAGTGCTGATGTTGATCAGCAGGTTGTCGGCCAACGCTGCCAGTTCATGCTTGCCGGTGATCTGGCCAAGGAACAGGTAGAAGAAATCGACCGCCACCCCCGCCAGGTTCGACAGCACGATGGTAGTGGCGACCACCAGCCCCCAGCCGCCGATCCAGCCGATCATCGGGCCGAAGGCACGCGCCGACCAGGTAAACGAAGTACCGCTGTCCGGTTCTGCCGAGTTCAGTTCACGGTAGCCCAGGGCCACCAGCAGCATCGGCAGGAAGCCGACGATGAATACGGCGGGCAGGTGGGCACCCACCTCGCGCACGGTCGGGCCAAGGGCGCCCGTCAGGGTGTAGACCGGGGCGATGGTGGAAATGCCCAGCACCACGCTGGCCAGCAGGCCCAGGCGGCCTTTGGCCAAGCCCTTGCCGCGTTGGGTGTTGCCCGCGTCGGCCGCCACATCGGGTGGGCGGCCGGCTTCTGTATAATTGCTCATGAGTATTTGCCGTAAATTTTGGAATTGTTTTCGCAGGCCTTGCGCACAAGGCCTGCTTTCACTCATTGAAAGCTTGCTGCCGGGAACCAGTCATCCAAGACCTTCGGCTGACGTCAGAATGTCTCCTGCCGTGCGCCCTCCCGTGCCGCGTAGGCAACGCAGGCCTCGCGAAACGCCTGGAACAGGCGCAGCGAGACCGGGTTTTCGGTGAAGCGCCACTCCGGGTGCCACTGCACGCCAAGCACAAAGCCCGGCGCCGCAGGCATGGATACCGCTTCGATCAGGCCATCCGGGGCCCGTGCCTCGACACGCAGGCCCGGGGCGAGGCGGTCGATACCCTGGCTGTGCAGCGAGTTGACCTCGAACTGCGCCGCCAGGCCCAGGCGCTCGAACAACCCGCCTGGCTCGATGCCGACAGGGTGACGAGGGCCGTATTGCACCTCCAGGGGTGCGTCCTCAGGTTCGCGGTGGTCAAGGTACCCGGGCATTTCCTGCACGCGCTGGTGCAGGCTGCCGCCAAGCGCCACATTCAGTTCCTGGTAGCCACGGCAGATGCAGAACACCGGCACGCCGGCGGCAATCGCTGCCTGCAGCAGCGGCAGGGTCAGGCGATCGCGCGCCAGATCGTGCCGGGTGCCGGCTACGCTAGGGGCGCCATTGTAATGATGCGGTTCGATATTTGAAGGCGAGCCGGTAAAAACAATGCCGTGCAGCCGGGCCAACAGCGCCTGCGTGTCGCTGCCCCCGTCTCGGGCCGGCAGGATCAGCGGCAAACCGGCAAAGCCGGCCGCCTCGACATACTTGTCGCCTACCGTGTGCGACGAGTTCTTCCCCACCTGCTGGCGGCAGGCGCTGACACCGATCAAGGGGACCGCATTTGCGCTCATGGGCTTACACCGTGTGCAGGTACCAGTTGTACTCAAGGTCGGAAATCGACACTTCGAACTCGGCCAGCTCGCTTTCCTTGCAGGCCACGAAGATATCGATGTAGTCCGGGCTGATGTATTGGTTGAGCACTTCGCTGTCGTCCAGCGCGCGCAGGGCATCACGCAGGTTGTTCGGCAGGCTCTGTTCCAGCTGCTCGTATGAGTTGCCCTCGATCGGGGCATCCGGCTCGACCTTGTTGGTCAGGCCGTGATGCACGCCGGCAAGGATTGCCGCGAGCATCAGGTACGGGTTGGCATCGGCGCCGGCCACACGGTGTTCCAGGCGCACGTTTTCGCTGCTGTCGGTAGGCACGCGCACGGCGACGGTGCGGTTGTCCAGGCCCCAGCTCGGCGCATTGGGCACATAGAACTGCGCGCCGAAGCGGCGGTACGAGTTGATGTTCGGGCAGAGGAAGGCCATCGACGCTGGCATGGTCTCCAGCACACCACCAATGGCGTGGCGCAGCGTGTCGCTTTGCAGCGGGTCATCGCTCGAGAAGATGTTCTTGCCGGTTTTCTTGTCCAGCAGCGAGATATGCACGTGCAGGCCGTTGCCGGCCTGGCCCGGGTAGGGCTTGGCCATGAAGGTGGTGTCCATCTCATGGTCGTAGGCAACGTTCTTGATCAGCCGCTTGAGCAGGATCGCATAGTCGCAGGCCTTCAGCGGGTCGGCCACGTGGTGCAGGTTGACCTCGAACTGCGCCGGGGCGCTTTCCTTGACGATGGCATCGGCAGGCAGGCCCTGCTCCTTGGCCGCTTCGAGCATGTCCTGCAGGCAGTCGGCGTATTCGTCGAGGTCGTCGATCAGGTACACCTGGGTCGACTGCGGACGCTTGCCGGAAATGGGCGAGCGCGGCGGCTGCGGGCGGCCGTTGAGGTTGTCCTGATCGATCAGGTAGAACTCCAGCTCGAACGCCGCGCAAATAGTGAGGCCCAGGTCGTCAAACTTGCTCACCACCTGACGCAGCACTTCACGCGGGTCGGCGAAAAACGGCGCGCCTTCGATCTCGTGCATGGTCATCAGCAGCTGGGCGGTGGGGCGTTTCTGCCACGGCTCATCCGACAGCGTGCCGGGGATAGGGAAGCAGATGCGGTCGGCATCGCCGATGTCCAGGCCAAGGCCGGTGCTCTCTACCGTGGAACCGTTGATGTCCAGGGCGAACAGCGAAGCCGGCAGGTTGATGCCTTTCTCGTACACCTTGTGCAGGCTGGCCCGCTCGATGCGCTTGCCACGTACCACGCCATTCATGTCGGAGATCAGCAGGTCGACGTACTGCGTTTCCGGATGGGCCTGGAGGAAGTCATTCATCTCGCTGGAAGAACTGGCGCACGGGGTTACCGACGTCATGGTGTACATCCTTTGATGTGCTGCGGCGATGTGGGGATACGGCTGGCGCCTCACGGGCGACGATGGTTGCAGCTGTTGTTTTTTTCACTTTCCCATCGTGGGGATTGGTTACCCGACCGGACGCATTGATTCCGGGGGGCCGTTTCACTATAAAATGGCCCCGACGCAACAGACATTGGCAATTCGGCAAGCAGAGCGTGCACCAATGCAATATCAGATCACCCACGCCGACCTCTCCCTGGTCCTGGCACTGGAGCGCGGCCGCTCACTGGCCAAAGCCGCCGAGCTCCTCAAAGTCGACGTTTCGACGGTATTCCGCTCGATCCGACGGCTGGAGTCGGCGCTGGGCACCGCCTTGTTCGTCAAGAGCCGCAAGGGCTACCTGCCGACCGACACTGCCCAGGCCCTGGCCGAGCAGGCCGAGCGCGCGGAACAGGCGCTGGAGGCGGCGCGCATTGCCATGACCAGTGGCGAGCAGGTTGTAAGCGGCACGGTGCGGGTGACCTGCACCGAGGCGGTGATGCATAGCCTGCTGCTGCCGGCGCTGGCCGAGTTCATGCCCAACTACCCGGCCTTGTCGCTGGAGATGGGCACCTCGAACACCTTCGCCAACCTCAGCCGGCGCGATGCCGACATTGCCCTGCGCCTGACCAATACACCACCGGAACACTTGGTGGGTCGCAACCTGGGGTCCACCTCCTATGTGGTCTGCGGCAAGCCGCAGTGGCGCGAGCGCCTGGCAGAGTCGGCCGTCAGCGTGCCATGGATCGCCCCCGACGACTCGATGCAGGACCACCCCACGGTGGTCTGGCGCAACCAGCAGCACCCTGGGTTGAGCCCGCGCTACCAGTGCAGCGGCATGTCGACCATCGCCCAGCTGGTAACTGCCGGCCTGGGCGTGGCGGCGCTGCCGGACTACATGGTGCACGCCCTGCCCGGCGTGGATGCGCTGAGCGGACCGCTGCCGGGTTGCGACACCCAGCTGTGGCTGCTGACCCGGCCGGACTGCCGGGCGCTGCGCTCGGTGCAGACCCTTTTCGAAGAGCTGACGCCGCGGTTGCGTGGCGCGATGCTCTGAGGTTATCGTCGGCTCAAGTATTGCGGCTGTCTGGTCCGGCCCTTTCGCCGGAAAACCCGCTCCCACAGGGTAGGCGTTGCCTGTGGGGGCAGGTTGGCCCGCGAAGAAGCAAACACAGTGCTTCAAGGTGACCACCCGGCAAAACAGCGCTTCCCTATTGGCTGGTGAATTTTTATACTATCGAGTCCGCCTGCCCATTACTGGGCTGCACGCCCACCGCATTTGCTACTGAGGAAGACCATGGCCCGCGTAACTGTTGAAGACTGCCTGGAACACGTGGATAACCGCTTCGAGCTGGTCATGCTCTCGACCAAGCGCGCTCGCCAGCTGGCGACCGGCGGCAAAGAGCCCCGCGTTGCGTGGGAAAACGACAAACCGACCGTTGTTGCCCTGCGTGAAATCGCCGAAGGCATCGTCACCAACGAGTTCATCGCCGCTGAAGAGATCGTCACCGAGGATCCGGTCTTCGCCGCCTTCGAGGACGAGAACAACGAGGCTGTCTGATTGATGCCAGGTCGACGTCGCACGGCGCAAGGCCCTCGTCCTCCGCAGGAGGTGAACCCATGCCGGGTATAGAAGCCTTGGCCGAACGGCTGTCGACCTACCTTGGCCCCGAACAGGTCAACCTGGTTCGGCGCGCCTATTTCTACGCCGAACAGGCCCACGATGGGCAGCGCCGCCGCAGTGGCGAGCCCTACGTGACCCACCCGCTGGCCGTGGCCAGCATCCTCGCCGACATGCACATGGACCATCAAAGCCTGATGGCGGCCATGCTGCACGATGTCATCGAAGACACCGGTATCGCCAAGGAAGCCCTCAGCCAGCAGTTTGGCGAGACGGTGGCCGAACTGGTCGATGGGGTCAGCAAGCTGACCCAGATGAACTTCGAGACCAAGGCCGAGGCGCAGGCCGAAAACTTCCAGAAGATGGCCATGGCCATGGCCCGCGACATTCGCGTGATCCTGGTCAAGCTGGCCGACCGCCTGCACAACATGCGCACCCTGGAAGTGCTGTCCGGCGAAAAACGCCGGCGCATCGCCAAGGAAACCCTGGAAATCTACGCCCCCATCGCCAACCGCCTGGGCATGCACACCGTGCGCGTGGAGTTCGAGGACCTCGGCTTCAAGGCCATGCACCCGATGCGCTCGTCGCTGATTCACCGGGCGGTGAAAAGCGCACGCGGCAACCGCAAAGAGATCGTCGCCAAGATCGAGCATTCGCTGGCCAACTGCCTGGCTGCCGACGGCATCGAGGGCGAGGTCAGCGGCCGGCAGAAACACCTCTATGGCATCTACAAGAAGATGCGCGGCAAGCGCCGTGCCTTCAACGAGATCATGGACGTGTATGCCTTCCGCATCATCGTCGACAAGGTCGATACCTGCTACCGCGTGCTTGGCGCCGTGCACAACCTGTACAAGCCGCTGCCCGGTCGCTTCAAGGATTACATCGCGATCCCCAAGGCCAACGGCTACCAGTCGTTGCACACCACGCTGTTCGGCATGCACGGCGTGCCCATCGAAATCCAGATCCGCACCCGTGAGATGGAAGAGATGGCCAACAACGGCATTGCCGCGCACTGGCTGTACAAGTCCAACGACGATGAACAGCCCAAGGGCAGCCACGCCCGCGCGCGCCAGTGGGTCAAGGGCATCCTCGAACTGCAGCAGCGTGCCGGCAACTCGCTGGAATTCATCGAGAGCGTGAAGATCGACCTGTTCCCGGACGAGGTCTACGTGTTCACGCCCAAAGGCCGCATCATGGAGCTGCCCAAAGGCTCCACGGCGGTGGACTTCGCCTACGCGGTGCACACCGACGTCGGCAACAGCTGCATCGCCTGCCGCATCAACCGCCGCCTGGCGCCGCTGTCCGAACCGCTGCAAAGCGGCTCGACGGTGGAAATCGTCAGCGCCCCAGGCGCACGGCCGAACCCGGCCTGGCTCAACTTCGTGGTGACCGGCAAGGCGCGCACGCACATCCGCCACGCGCTCAAGCAACAGCGCCGCTCCGAGTCCATCAGCCTGGGCGAACGTCTGCTGAACAAGGTGCTCACCGGCTTCGACAGCAGCCTGGAGAAAATCCCCCAGGAGCGCATCCAGGCGATTCTCGCCGAGTACCGCCTGGAACTGATCGAAGACCTGCTCGAAGACATCGGCCTGGGCAACCGCATGGCCTACGTGGTCGCACGCCGCCTGCTGTCGGCCGACGGCGAGCAACTGCCTGCACCGGAAGGCCCGCTGGCGATCCGTGGTACCGAAGGCCTGGTGCTGAGCTACGCCAAGTGCTGCACGCCAATCCCTGGCGACCCGATCGTCGGGCACCTGTCAGCCGGCAAGGGCATGGTCGTGCACCTGGAGAATTGCCGCAACATCAGTGAAATCCGCCATAACCCGGAGAAGTGCGTACAGCTTTCCTGGGCCAAGGACATCACCGGTGAGTTCAATGTCGAACTGCGTGTCGAACTGGAGCACCAGCGCGGCCTTATCGCCCTGCTGGCCAGCAGCGTCAACGCCGCCGACGGCAACATCGAGAAGATCAGCATGGACGAACGCGACGGCCGTATCAGCGTGGTCCAACTGGTGGTCAGCGTGCACGACCGTGTGCACCTGGCGCGTGTGATCAAGAAGCTGCGTACCCTGACCGGTGTGGTCCGCATCACCCGCATGCGTACGTAGTCCGCCAACCGCAAGGAGTCATCATGAGCAAGACCGTCATCACTAGCGACAAGGCCCCAGCCGCCATCGGCACCTACTCGCAGGCGATCAAGGCCGGCAATACGGTGTACATGTCGGGCCAGATCCCGCTGGACCCTAAGACCATGGAACTGGTCGAAGGCTTCGAAGCCCAGACCGTGCAGGTGTTCGAGAACCTGAAGTCCGTGGCTGAAGCCGCTGGCGGTTCGTTCAAGGACATCGTCAAGCTGAACATCTTCCTCACCGACCTGAGCCACTTCGCCAAGGTCAACGAGGTAATGGGCCGCTACTTCGAACAGCCCTACCCGGCCCGTGCCGCCATTGGCGTTGCCGCGCTGCCGAAAGGCGCCCAGGTCGAAATGGACGCCATCCTGGTCATCGAATGATGCCCCGGTGACGGGCGCCCTGCCCGTCACCCCTCCTTTGCAAGGTTACCCCGTCATGCGTCAAGCACTGCCCCTCGCGCTGGCAGCCCTGCTACTGGGCGGCTGCGCCAGCCACAAACCCGAAGATTTCAACGGCACCTGGATCAACCAGGAGGCCATCACTGCTGCGGTAAAAGGCGGAAGCCTGCGCCAAGCGCTGAATGAACACGGCCCGGTGTTCGAATGGAAGCTCGACGTTGCCAGCCAGCAGGCCAGCTACAGCAATGGCTTCGAGGCCGCTGACGGCCAGCTGAGCAGCAACGAAAAGCAATGGCAGGCCAGCTTCGAGGGCGGCCAGACCGAGCAGCTGTCGCTCGACGGTGACGAGCTGCAAGCCGTCGACCAGCGTGGCGCCAAGCAGACCTTCGTCCGTGCCAAGGCCCCGGCGACTGCCAATGCGCCGCTGGGCAGCAGCTTCGAGAAAGCGCTGTACCAGGCCTACCTGGGCGGCAACTGGAAGGTGGTCGAAGGCGAGGGCAAAGGTGCCAGCGTGCGCTTCAGCGACACCGGCAACGTCACAGGCCTGCCGGGGCCAGACCGTTTCGCACTGTGCCTGGCAGGCGACTGCGCGACCATGGGCGGCAGCAATGACAGCCTGTGGCTGGAGCGTAACCAGCGTGGTGCACCGTTCATCATCAAGCGTGATGGCGACAAGCTGGAGATTTTCCAGGCAGTGAACCGTGCGCAACCGGATGAAATGCCGGAGCTGGCGGCGGGCAAGCGCCAGTGGGTGCTGGAACGCAGCTGAAGCACTTCTGCAGGCTGTAGACGTTCTTTGTGGGAGCGGGCATTCCCGCGAACACCGGCAAAGCCGGTGACATCCACCGCGCTGGAGCCTTCGCGGGCACGCCCGCTCCCACAGGATACTCTCGATACCAGTGGGAGCGCGCCACCCGCGCCAGCTAAGCTTTTCCTTTCAGGATGGCGGCATAGCCTTCCTTGTAGCTCGGATACACCGGCGCCCAGCCCAATGCCCGGGCTCGGGCGTTGCTGCAGCGCTTGCTGCCGGTACGCCGCACCCGTTGTTCATCGGACCACTCGGTAACCCCCATGTATGCCCGCAGCCAGGCCACCACGTCAGCCAGCGGCGCCGGGTCGTCGTCAACGCCAATGTAGTAGTCGTCCAGCACCTTGCCATTGGCATCGGCCTGCAGCAGAAACGCCAACAGGCTGGCGGCATCCTCGGCGTGGATGCGGTTGCCATACAGCGGTGGCTCCTCGGCCACACGGTAACCCTGGCGCACCTGGCTCAGCAGCCACTCGCGGCCTGGGCCGTAGATGCCCGTCAGGCGCACAACGCTCGCAGGGATACCACTGGCCAGCGCCAGCCGCTCAGCCTCCAGCATCACCCGCCCGGAATAACCTTCAGGCTCGGTGGCCGCGCCTTCCTCGATCCACTCGCCGTCCTTCTGCGCATACACACTGCTGCTGGAGACGAACAGCAGGCGACGGGGGCGCTGGCCTCGCTCGGCCAGCCAGGCCAGCACATGGCGCAAGCCATCCACATAGGCCGCCTGGTAACCGGCCTCGTCGTGCTGGCTGGCCGCCACGCAGTACACCAGGTAATCCAGCGGACCCTGTGGCCAGGCTTGCGGGATCGACGGTTCGGCCAGGTCCGCGGCAACCGGTTGAACGCCCGCAGGCAACTGCCCGACAGCGCGGCGCAGGCCGCTTACCTGCCAGCCTTTGCCCAGCATTTGCAGGGCCAGACGCCCACCTACATCACCACAACCCACCACCATCACGGAAAGGTCTGACATCTCTGAACTCCCTAGACCAATTGATCAGCCCGGCCACGCTACACGATGGGCGGCTAGACCATAGGCGAAAAAAGCAACAAGATTACTTTTGTTAACAAGAATTACTTGCAATAATGGCCGCCAATCTGTTCTCGGCCTACCTCGAGGCCTTGGAGAACGCTCACTTTATTTCTTCATCAGGTCCGGCCAGCATGACACGTATTCAACCTTCCGCTTCGCCAACCCCGTCGCGCGCCTGGCGCGCCATCGCCGCGCTGACACTCAGCCTGGTGCTGGCCCCGGTGGCCATGGCCGATGAGCCAACCGCCAGCGCCGCCGCGCCTGCTGCTGCCACTGCCCCGGCCGCACCTGCTGCAGCCCCGGCTGCCGACGCGCAGGCGCCTGCTGCCAACGCCACTGCTGCCACCCCGGCCGATGCAACGCCCCCGGCAGACTCGAACGTTCAAGCCTTGGTAGAAGACACCTCGCTGGGCATGGCCCACGACCTGTCCCCATGGGGCATGTACAAGAACGCCGACATCGTGGTGAAGATCGTCATGATCGGCCTGGCCATCGCCTCCATCATCACCTGGACCATCTGGATCGCCAAAGGCTTCGAGCTGATGGGCGCCAAGCGTCGTCTGCGTGGTGAAATCGCCCAGCTGAAGAAGTCCACCACCCTGAAAGAAGCCAGTGACCTCTCCAACAAGGAAGGCACCCTGTCCCACACCTTGGTCCACGACGCCCTCGAGGAGATGCGCCTGTCGGCCAATGCCCGCGAAAAAGAAGGCATCAAGGAGCGCGTCAGCTTCCGCCTGGAGCGCCTGGTTCATGCCAGCGGTCGCACCATGAGCAGCGGCACCGGCGTACTTGCCACCATCGGTTCCACCGCGCCGTTCGTCGGTCTGTTCGGTACCGTATGGGGCATCATGAACAGCTTCATCGGCATCGCCAAGACCCAGACCACCAACCTGGCCGTAGTTGCCCCAGGTATCGCCGAAGCCCTGCTGGCCACCGCCCTGGGCCTGGTCGCTGCAATCCCGGCTGTAGTCATCTACAACGTCTTCGCCCGCTCTATCGCAGGCTACAAGGCCCAGGTGTCCGACGCCTCCGCCCAGGTACTGCTGCTGGTCAGCCGTGACCTGGACCACCAGGGCAGCGAGCGCGCTGCCCCGCACATGGTGAAAGTGGGGTAAGCCATGGGCCTGCATCTCAACGAAGGTGGCGACGACCTCGCCGAAAACCACGAAATCAACGTTACGCCGTTCATCGACGTGATGTTGGTGCTGCTGATCATCTTCATGGTCGCGGCCCCCTTGGCCACGGTCGACATCAAGGTCGACCTGCCCGCTTCAACCGCCAAACCGGCGCCGAGGCCCGAGAAACCGGTGTTCGTCAGCGTCAAGGCCGACCAGAAACTGTACGTCGGCGACGATCAGGTTGCTGCGCCCGACCAGCTTGGCCCGATGCTCGACGCCAAGACCAAGGGTGACAAGGAAACCACCATCTTCTTCCAGGCTGACAAAGGCGTGGATTACGGCGACCTGATGGAAGTGATGAACAACATGCGTGCGGCCGGCTACCTCAAGGTCGGTCTGGTAGGTCTCGAGACGGCAGCCAAGAAATGACGAAAACGCGCTCAAACATGGCGCGCTACGGTGGCAGCCTGGCGATCGTGCTGGGCGTGCACGTGGTCGCCGTGCTGCTGACGCTCAACTGGTCGGTGCCCCAGGCCATCGAACTGCCCCCGGCAGCGATGATGGTCGAGCTGGCACCGTTACCGGAGCCAGCGCCACCACCGCCACCGAAAGCGGCGCCACAGCCACCGGCACCGGTCGAAGAACCGCCACTGCCCAAGCTGGCCGAAGCCCCCAAGCCCAAGATCGCCATCCCCAAGCCGCCCAAGCCGAAGGCCAAGCCCCAGCCGCCGAAGCCCGAGAAAAAGCCTGAGCCGCCGAAGGAAGCGCCACCCACCGAGCAAACGGTAGACGCACCGCCAAGCAACACGCCACCGCAGAAGTCCGCTGCACCGGCGCCGAGCATTGCGTCCAACAGCAACGCCCTGCCAACCTGGCAGAGCGACCTGCTGCGCCACCTGGCGAAGTACAAGCGTTACCCGGAAGACGCGCGCCGTCGCGGCCTGCAAGGCATCAACCGCCTGCGCTTCGTGGTCGACGCCGAAGGCAAGGTGGTGTCGTACTCCATGGCAGGTGGTTCGGGCAGTGCTGCACTGGACCGGGCGACTTTGGAAATGATCCGTCGGGCCGGCACGGTACCCAAGCCGCCACCCGAGTTGCTGAACAATGGCACGATCGAAGTCGTGGCACCGTTCGTCTACTCGCTGGACCGCCGCTAAGACTTTTGCTTCTGTCACAAATCGGCAACTCTGATAACGTGCGTCTATCGATTGCAGCCGCTATGCTGGGCCCGCAACTTCATGGACGCACGTTATGACCCTCACCGAATTACGCTACATCGTCACACTCGCCCAGGAACAGCACTTCGGCCATGCCGCCGAACGCTGCCACGTGAGCCAGCCGACCCTGTCGGTCGGTGTGAAGAAGCTCGAGGACGAGCTTGGCGTTCTGATCTTCGAGCGCAGCAAAAGCGCGGTACGCCTGACCCCGGTCGGCGAAAGCATCGTCGCCCAGGCGCAGAAGGTACTGGAGCAGGCCCAAGGCATTCGCGAACTGGCCCAGGCTGGCAAGAACCAGCTGACCGCCCCGCTCAAGGTCGGTGCCATCTACACCGTCGGCCCCTACCTGTTCCCGCACCTGATCCCGCAACTGCACCGCGTAGCGCCGCAGATGCCGCTGTACATCGAAGAAAACTTCACCCACGTCCTACGTGAAAAGCTGCGTAACGGCGAGCTGGATGCAGTGATCATCGCCCTGCCGTTCAACGAAGCCGATGTGCTGACCCTGCCGCTGTACGATGAGCCGTTCTGCGCCCTGATGCCCGCCGACCACCCATGGACGGCAAAAAAGACCATCGACACCGCCATGCTCAACGACAAGAGCCTGTTGCTGCTCGGTGAGGGCCACTGTTTCCGCGACCAGGTACTGGAAGCCTGCCCGACCCTGAACAAGGGCGGCGAAGGCGCCAGGCATACCACTGTCGAATCCAGCTCGCTGGAAACCATTCGCCACATGGTGGCCTCGGGCCTTGGCGTGTCGATCCTGCCACTGTCGGCGGTGCACAGCCATCACTACGCCCCTGGCGTCATCGAAGTTCGCCCACTGACGGCACCGGCACCGTTCCGCACCGTGGCCATCGCCTGGCGCGCCAGCTTCCCACGGCCGAAGGCCATCGAGATCCTCGCCGACTCGATCCGCCTGTGCTCGGTCGCCAAAGCCCCTTCGGAACAACCGGCCTGAGTCATGAGTGAGCTGTCGAAGGTCCCGGTCACGGTACTCAAGGGTGTTGGCGAGGCCATGGCGGAAAAACTCGCCAAGGTTGGCCTGGAGAACCTGCAGGACGTGCTGTTCCACCTGCCCCTGCGCTACCAGGACCGCACCCGCGTGGTGCCGATCGGCCAACTGCGCCCCGGCCAGGATGCGGTTATCGAAGGTGTGGTCAGTGGTACCGACGTGACCATGGGCAAGCGCCGCAGCCTGGTGGTACGCCTGGGCGACGGCAGCGGCGTGCTGACCTTGCGCTTCTACCACTTCAGCAACGCGCAGAAGGAAGGCCTGAAACGTGGCACCCACCTGCGCTGCTACGGCGAAGCCCGCCCCGGTGCCTCGGGCCTGGAAATCTACCACCCGGAGTACCGCGCGCTGAACGGCGACGAGCCGCCGCCACCGGTCGAACAGACCCTGACGCCGATCTACCCGTCCACCGAAGGCCTCACCCAGCAACGCCTGCGCCTGTTGTGCCAGCAGAGCCTGGGCCTGCTTGGCCCCCGCAGCCTGCCCGACTGGCTGCCTGACGAGCTGGCCCGGGACTACCAATTGGCGCCGCTGGACGATGCCATCCGTTACCTGCACAACCCGCCAGCCGACGCCGACCTCGACGAACTTGCCGAAGGCCAGCACTGGGCCCAGCACCGCCTGGCCTTCGAAGAACTGCTGACCCACCAGCTGTCGCAGCAACGCCTGCGCGAGAGCCTGCGCAGCCTGCGGGCGCCGGTGCTGCCCAAGGCCACGCGCCTGCACGCGCAGTACCTGGCCAACCTGGGCTTTCAGCCGACCGGCGCACAGCAGCGGGTGGCCAACGAAATTGCCTACGACCTCAGCCAGCACGAGCCGATGATGCGCCTGGTGCAGGGCGATGTCGGTGCCGGCAAGACCGTGGTCGCCGCCCTGGCAGCGCTGCAAGGGCTGGAAGCCGGCTATCAGGTGGCGCTGATGGCGCCCACCGAGATCCTCGCCGAACAGCACTTCATCACCTTCAAGCGCTGGCTCGAGCCGCTGGGCATTGAAGTGGCCTGGCTGGCCGGCAAGCTCAAGGGCAAGGCCCGGGCCAGCGCCCTGGAGCAGATTGCCAACGGTGCGCCGATGGTGGTCGGCACCCACGCGCTGTTCCAGGAAGAAGTGAAGTTCAAGCACCTGGCCCTGGCGATCATTGACGAACAGCACCGTTTTGGCGTGCAGCAACGTCTGGCCCTGCGCAAGAAAGGCGTAGCCGGCCAGTTGTGCCCGCACCAGCTGATCATGACCGCCACGCCTATTCCGCGCACCCTGGCCATGAGTGCTTACGCCGATCTGGACACCTCGGTGCTCGACGAGTTGCCGCCTGGGCGCACCCCGGTAAACACCGTGCTGGTAGCCGACAGCCGACGCTTCGAGGTGGTCGAAAGGGTTCGCGCAGCCTGCGCCGAGGGGCGCCAGGCCTACTGGGTGTGCACCCTGATCGAAGAATCCGAAGAGCTGACCTGCCAGGCCGCCGAAAGCACGTATGAAGAACTCGGCAGCGCCTTGGGCGAACTGCGTGTGGGCCTGATTCACGGCCGTATGAAGCCGGCTGAAAAAGCCGAAATCATGGCGCAGTTCAAGGCCGGTGAATTGCAGCTGCTGGTCGCGACCACCGTCATCGAAGTAGGCGTGGACGTACCCAACGCCAGCCTGATGATCATCGAAAACCCCGAACGCCTGGGCCTGGCCCAGTTGCACCAGCTGCGCGGCCGGGTTGGCCGGGGCAGTGCCGTCAGCCATTGCGTGCTGTTGTACCACCCGCCGCTGTCGCAGATCGGCCGCGAACGCTTAGGGATCATGCGCGAGACCAACGACGGCTTCATCATTGCCGAGAAAGACCTCGAACTACGCGGCCCAGGCGAAATGCTGGGGACACGCCAGACCGGCCTGCTGCAATTCAAGGTCGCCGACCTGATGCGCGATGCCGACCTTTTACCGGCTGTGCGCGATGCCGCCCAGGCCCTGGTGGCCCGCTGGCCGGACCATGTCAGCCCGCTGCTCGACCGCTGGCTGCGCCATGGCCAGCAATATGGCCAAGTGTGACGCTAGTCCCAGAATGGATCCAGATTTGCTCGCAGGCTGGTTATACTTCGCGTTTAAAAGAATCAGTGGATACGGACCATGACTGAAGTTGCCCTGGACACCGCAACCCCACACGCCCCCTCTGTCATCAAGCTGCTGCTCGACAAGCTCGGCGTGGTCTACCGCGAGGTCGTCGAACACCCGCAGCTGCCTGCGGCTTCGCGGGTACAGGCGGTGCTTCTCGACGACGAGGTCGGCGCCCTCATGGTGCTGTTCCCGCAGAGCCAACTGCTGGACCTCAGCCGCCTGGCCGAGCTGACCGGGCGCAAGCTGACCGCAGTGTCGGTACCACGCCTCAAGCAAATGCTCGACAAACACCATCTCAAGGCCCTGCCCGGCATTCCCGCCCTGACCAGCTCACCGTGCCAGTACGAAAAGAGCCTGCTCAGCGCCGAGACCGTGTACATCCAGTCTGGCGAAAGCGGGCTGCTGCTGGAGATCGAGCGCGCCCACTTCAAGCGCATGCTGGCCAAGGCCAGCGAAAGCAGCTTCGGCCAGGAGATCGAGGCCATCAGCCCCAACCTCGACCGCCCCCATGACGACACCCAGGAAATCACCGATGCCGTTCAGGCCTTCACCGCCCGCCGCATCCAGAAACGCCTGGAAGAAACCATCGAGATTCCGCCACTGGCCGATACCGCGCAGAAGATCATCAAGCTGCGGGTAGACCCCAACGCGAGCATCGATGACATCACCGGCGTGGTCGAAACCGACCCGGCGCTGGCGGCACAGGTGGTGAGCTGGGCCGCGTCGCCCTACTACGCTTCGCCGGGCAAGATCCGCTCGGTAGAAGACGCCATCGTGCGCGTGCTGGGCTTCGACCTGGTGATCAACCTGGCCCTGGGCCTGGCGCTGGGCAAGACCTTGAGCCTGCCGAAAGACCAGCCGCAGCAGGCCACACCCTACTGGCAGCAGTCGATCTACACTGCCGCGATCATCGAAGGCCTGACCCGCGCCATGCCTCGGGCAGAACGCCCCGAAGCCGGTCTGACCTACCTGGCCGGGCTGCTGCACAACTTCGGCTACCTGCTGCTGGCGCACGTGTTCCCGCCACATTTCTCGCTGATTTGCCGCCATCTGGAGGTGAACCCGCACCTGAACCACACCTACGTGGAACAGCACCTGCTGGGCATCAACCGCGAACAGATCGGTGCCTGGCTGATGAAGCTGTGGGACATGCCCGAAGAGCTGTCGACCGCGCTGCGCTTCCAGCACGACCCGGCCTACGATGGCGAGTACTCGGCGTTCCCCAACCTGGTGTGCCTGGCCACCCGCCTGTTGCGCTCGCGGGGGATTGGCTCCGGGCCGCAGGAAGAGATTCCTGACGAGTTGTTGGAGCGCCTTGGGATTACCAGGGAAAAGGCTGAGGATGTGGTGAACAAGGTGCTTGAGGCCGAGACCCTGCTGCGCGAACTGGCTTCGCAGTTTCAAGCACCGCACTGATATCACGAGGGGCCGCTTTGCGGCCCAATCGCCGGCAAGCCAGCTCCCACATCGACCGCATTGGTCTCAAACCCTGTGCGGTACCTGTGGGAGCTGGCTTGCCGGCGAATGGGCTGCGCAGCAGCCCCGGCAATTTCAGCCTTTCTTCTTCGGTTTCAGGTACTTCATCAGCCCCTGGAACCACATCACCAGGGCCGGGTTGCCCTTGATCTGGATGTTCTTGTCCTGAATCCCCTGCATGAACGCCAACTGCTTGTTGCCCGCCTGCATCGTGGCGTAGCCGTAGGCAGCGTCCTTGAAGGCGATGGCGAAGGCCGGCTGCGGATGTGCGCCGCCCTTGCTGCTGATGCGCTCGTTGTTGACGACGAAGTGCCGGGCAACCTTGCCGTCCAGGGTCTGCATCTGGAACACCAGGTCCTTGCCCTTGAGCTGCTGCTGGAATGCCGGGTTGTTACGGCTGGCCCTGGCCATCAAAAGCCCCATGGCCCAGAGAAGAAAGCGGAACTTCATCGACACGCCTCGATTGAAAAGTGACTAAGTTTCGCAGTTTATCCTCTTAACGACCTTTTTATGCAAGTTCGCAGCAGTTACCGCGTGTAAAGCACAACGGGCGCCATGAAGGCGCCCGTTCGGGATCAACGAATCGTCAGCGGAAGCTTACTTTTTCTTGGCGGCCTTGGCTGGCGCGGCCGGTGGATTGACGCTGTCCTTGAGGTTCTTGCCTGGCTTGAAGGCCACGGTATTGCTGGCTTTGATCTTTACCGGCTCACCCGTTTGCGGGTTTTTACCGGTACGCGCGCCGCGATGACGTTTTTCGAAGGTGCCGAAACCGACCAGGGTCACCGTGTCCTTGTCCAGGGCACCGGTAATGCTGTCGAGAATCGCGTTCAACACCTGATTGGCCTTTTCCTTGGTCAGATCAGCCTTATCGGCGATGACGGCGGCGAGTTCTGGTTTGCGCATAGTGAAGCCTCTTTGACGGAATTCTTGTTGTTATGCCGTGCTGCCTTTGGGAGCAGCGCTCAAGGCACCGCAGGCTCTAATCTGCGGCAGACGGAAGTGAGAATGGCACGTGCTCAGGGGCCGCGCCAGTATCAGGCCGGCCATTGTGCAGGCAACAACAGGATAAATCCGACAGAACGCCCTCTATTTACGCCATTACCGGCGGTAACTGGCGATTCAGTGCCAGCTTCTCCATCACGGCAGCCCCGGTCAGGGCATAGCCCAGCAATGCGCCGTCAGCGCCGTGGCAGAGCACCTTGAGGTCACTGCCCTGCCCCTCTACCTGCCAGATGCCCTCGTGGGCCAGGGGCGGCGGCGAAACCACCAGCGGGCAGGCCGGGGTTTTCACGGTGATCGGCATCGGCCCGTAGGCTACCGCGGTCGGTTTGCCGGCCAGGGTTTGCGCCAGCGCCCGGGCACAGCTCATCAGCGGCATCACGTAGAGCAGGTTGATGCCATCGACCTCGGCACAGTCGCCGAGGGCGAAGATGTTGGCGTGGGAGGTACGCAACTCGCGGTCTACGCTGACGCCACGATTGGTCTGCAAGCCGGCTGCGGCAGCCAGGTCGATACGTGGGCGCAGGCCGATGGCCGAAACCACCAGGTCGCAGGCGATCACGCTGCCATCCGACAGGTGCGCCTCCAGGCCTTGGGCCACCTGCTGCAGGCGGGTCAGCACCGGCCCCAGATGAAAGCGCACACCCAGGCCCTCCAGCCCGCCCTGCACCGCTGCCGCAGCGGCCGGGTGCAGCAGGGTCGGCATGATCTGTTCACACGGCGCCACCACGTCGACCTGGAAGCCACCCAGGCTCATGTCGTTGGCGAACTCGCAGCCGATCAGGCCGGCACCGAGGATCAGCACACGTTGTTTGCCTACGGCGGCGGCACGGAAGCGTGCGTAATCTTCCAGGTCGTTGATCGGGAACACCAGATGGCTGCCATCGCCTTCGATCGGCACCTGCACGGTCTGCGCCCCCCAGGCCAGCACCAGGTCGCGGTACTCCACGGCCTCTTCGCCGATCCACAGGCGCTTGTGGCCCGGGTCGATGCCGCTGATGCGGGTATGGGTGCGGATCTCGGCGTTCAGTTGCTCGGCCATGACGCCCGGCTCGGCCATGCACAGGCCGTCGGCGTCCTTCTGCTTGGCAAAGCCCATGGAGAGCATGGGCTTGGAGTAGGAGCGACCATCGTCGGCGGTGATCAGCAGCAGCGGCGTCTGCGCATCGAGCTTGCGAAATTCACGGGCCAGGTTGTAGCCCGCCAGGCCAGTACCGATGATTACCACAGGGGACGTCATGTCGTGCTTTCCTCGATTAGCCGATGGAGATCATTTCAAAGTCGCTTTTACCCACGCCACAGTCCGGGCACAGCCAGTCGTCAGGCACATCTTCCCAACGAGTGCCGGGGGCGATGCCGTCGTCGGGCCAGCCTTCGGCTTCGTCGTAGATCAGGCCACAGACAATACATTGCCACTTTTTCATCAGGTCTTTTTCCTCGGTTCAGGCTGGGGCTTTGTGTCGCAGCTGATGGCCTCTTCGCGGGCACGCCCGCTCCCACAGGAACTCCACGGGCCAGAGGTTGTGGTGATATCTGTGGGAGCGGGCGTGCCCGCGAAACAGCCAGCGTGCAATTCTGGGGGGCTTTTTTATCGGCCCTGCCCGCAGTATGCAAGCAGTCGGGGCAATCATGCTAAGCTCGCCGCCTCATTGGTTGTAACAAGCAGACCGACGTGTCGTACGAATCCCCGCAAGCAGCCGCTGTCGCGTGGCTGCCGTATTCACAGCTGGCGACCGACTTCGACCAGCCTACCCTTGACTGGCTGTTCGACGAAGGCTCGCTGACCCGCCGCCTGACCCGCCTGTCTTCTGATCACTTCTCCGTTACCCCGCTGTTCGAGGGCTGGCAAGCGCTGCGCGAGGATGAATGCCAGGCGTTGGGCATTGCTGCCGGCAGCGAAGGCTGGGTGCGCGAGGTGTACCTGCGCGGCCATGGCCAGCCTTGGGTGTTCGCCCGCAGTGTGGCCAGCCGCAGCGCCCTGGAGCGTGGCGGGCTGGACCTGGAAACCCTCGGTAGCCGCTCGCTGGGCGAGTTGCTGTTCTGCGACCAGGCGTTCATCCGCCACCCGATCGAAGTGTGCAGTTATCCACAGGCCTGGCTACCGACCGACGCAGCCCATGCAGCCCTGTGGGGCCGTCGCTCGCGCTTTGAACGAGGCGGCCTGGAGCTGCTGGTGGCAGAAGTGTTCCTGCCGGCATTGTGGCAAGCGGCCAGGGAGGAAAACCGCTGATGTACCTGCAACTGCTCAAGTCGCTGAACCGCCTGCACCCGCGGGCCTGGGACTTCGTCCAGCTCAGCCGCATGGACCGCCCGATCGGTATCTATCTGCTGCTGTGGCCAACCCTGTCGGCGGTGTGGATTGCCGGCAACGGTTCTCCCACCGTGGCCAACGTGCTGATCTTCGGCCTTGGCGTGGTGCTGATGCGGGCCGCAGGCTGCTGCATCAACGACTTTGCCGACCGCAAGGTGGACGGCCACGTCAAACGCACCGCCGACCGGCCGTTGGCCAGCGGCAGGGTCAAGCCGCGCGAGGCGCTGGCACTGTTTGCGATTCTGGTCGCGGTAAGCTTCCTGCTGGTGCTGTGCACCAACAGCCGCACGGTGTGGCTGTCGTTCGGCGCGGTGGCGCTGGCGTCCTGCTACCCGTTCATGAAGCGCTACACCTATTACCCACAGGTGGTGCTTGGGGCGGCGTATTCCTGGGGCATCCCCATGGCCTTCACTGCCGCGGGCGGCGAGCTGCCGGCCAGCGCCTGGCTGCTGTACATCGCCAACCTGCTGTGGACGGTGGGTTACGACACCTATTACGCCATGGTCGACCGCGATGACGACCTGAAGATCGGCGTGAAGTCGACCGCCATTCTGTTCGGCGAGGCCGACCGCTCCATCATCCTCACCTTGCAGCTGCTGTCGCTGGGCTGCCTGTTGCTGGCGGGCAGCCGCTTCGAGCTGGGGGGCTGGTTCCACCTGGGGTTGCTGGGCGCTGCGGCGTGCTTTGCCTGGGAGTACTGGTCGACGCGCAAGCTGGACCGCGAGTCGTGCTTCAAGGCGTTTTTGCACAACCACTGGGCGGGGTTGCTGGTGTTCATTGGTGTGGTGCTGGATTACGCGTTGCGCTGAATATTATGGGGCTGCTTTGCAGCCCATCGCGACGCAAGGCCGCTCCCACACTGATCGGCGTATGCAGGACCCTGTAGGAGCGGCCTTGTGTCGCGATGGGCCGCACAGCGGCCCCGGCAATCTCAAGGCTTGGCGATATGCCAGACGTCTTTCACGCCGTCACCGGTCTTGTCCCCGGCCTTCTTGTCCTTGATGAAGGTATACAGCGGCTTGCCGTCGTAGGCCCACTGCATCGAGCCGTCGTCACGCTTGATCTGCGTCCACTTGCCATCGGCCTTTTCGCCATCCATTACCTTCAATGGCGGCCAGTTGGTGGCGCAATCGCCATTGCACATCGACTTGCCGCCCGCATCCTTGTCAAAGGTGTACAGGGTCATGCCGGCATGATCGACCCACATGCCGTCCTTCTCCATGGCATGGTGGGCCGACGCCACCCCCGGGAGCGCCAGCGCAGTGAAAAGGGCCATCCAGCTCAGCGTTTGTCGTGTCATTGGATTCACCATTGTTTCGGGGGAAATTGGGTTCAGGTGCCACGATTGCGGCTCTTTGAAGCCTAGTTCAGTCACGCAATGTCGCCAGAACGGCCAACACCCTGTCACACAGCTGCAATAATTCCGTTATCTAATGCGGGCCAAGACACCGAATCCAGGAGAGGTTTTGAGCATGGTTGGCAGGAACATTCTGATCGTCGACGACGAAGCGCCCATTCGCGAGATGATCGCCGTTGCCCTGGAAATGGCCGGCTATGACTGCCTGGAAGCGGAAAACTCCCAACAGGCCCACGCGATCATCGTCGACCGCAAACCGGACCTGATCCTGCTCGACTGGATGTTGCCCGGCACCTCCGGTATCGAACTGGCCCGCCGCCTGAAGCGTGATGAGCTGACGGGCGACATCCCGATCATCATGCTCACCGCCAAGGGTGAAGAGGACAACAAGATCCAGGGCCTGGAAGTGGGCGCTGACGACTACATCACCAAGCCGTTCTCGCCGCGTGAGCTGGTAGCGCGCCTGAAAGCCGTGCTGCGTCGTACCGGCCCGAGCGACAGCGAAGCACCGATCGAAGTCGGCGGCCTGCTGCTCGACCCGATCAGCCACCGTGTCACCATCGACGGCAAGCCCGCCGAGATGGGCCCCACCGAATACCGCCTGTTGCAGTTCTTCATGACCCACCAGGAGCGCGCCTACACCCGTGGCCAGTTGCTGGACCAGGTGTGGGGCGGCAACGTCTATGTCGAGGAACGCACGGTCGACGTGCACATCCGTCGTCTGCGCAAGGCGCTGGGTGAAGCCTACGAAAATCTGGTACAAACCGTCCGGGGCACTGGCTACCGCTTCTCGACCAAGAGCTGATCGAGCTCCAGAGCGCCAAGCTGCACGTCGTTGTACAAGGACCGTCAATTGAACCAGAACTGGCACGCAACCCTGATTCGCCATCTGTTGTTGCTGATTACCGTCTGCCTGATCGGCGGGCTGGTCAGCGGCTACTATGGCTGGAGCCTGGCCATTGGCCTGGCGCTCTACTTGGGCTGGACCCTCAAGCAACTGCTGCGCCTGCACGACTGGCTGCGCAACCACCAGCCCGATGAAGCACCGCCCGATGGTTACGGCCTGTGGGGCGAGGTGTTCGACAGCATCTACCACCTGCAACGCCGCGACCAGCGCGTGCGGGGCCGTCTGCAGGCAGTGATCGACCGGGTTCAGGAGTCTACCGCCGCGCTGCGCGACGCGGTGATCATGCTCGACAGCGACGGCAACCTGGAATGGTGGAACCGTGCCGCCGAAACCCTGCTGGGCTTCAAGACCCCACAGGACGGTGGCCAGCAGGTCACCAACCTGGTGCGCCACCCACGCTTCAAGGAATACTTCGAGGCGGAGAACTACCTCGAACCGCTGGAAATCCCCTCGCCCATCAACGACCGCATGCGCGTGCAGTTGCACATAACCCGGTACGGTAACAACGAACACCTGATGCTGGTGCGCGATGTCACCCGCATCCACCAGCTGGAACAGATGCGCAAGGACTTCGTCGCCAACGTGTCCCACGAATTGCGCACACCACTGACGGTGATCACGGGTTACCTTGAAACCCTGCTGGACAACGTCGAGGATGTGAACCCGCGCTGGACCCGCGCCCTGCAGCAGATGAGCCAGCAAGGTTCGCGCATGCAGACGCTGCTCAACGACCTGCTGCTGCTGGCCAAGCTGGAAGCCACCGATTACCCGTCGGACAACCAGCCGGTGGCGGTCGAAGCCCTGCTCGCCGCGATCAAGAACGACGCCCAGGCCCTGTCTGGGCCACGCAACCAGCGCATCACCCTCGAAGCCGCGCCCGGCGTCAAGCTGAAGGGCAGCGAGTCGGAACTGCGCAGCGCCTTTTCCAACCTGGTGTTCAACGCGGTGAAGTACACCCAGGACGAGGGCAACATCCGCATCCGCTGGTGGGCCGATGCACAGGGTGCGCACTTGTCTGTGCAGGACTCGGGGGTGGGCATCGACGCCAAGCACTTGCCGCGCCTGACCGAACGCTTTTACCGGGTGGACTCCAGCCGTGCATCAAATACCGGTGGCACCGGGCTGGGGCTGGCGATCGTCAAGCATGTGCTGATGCGCCACCGCGGCAAGCTGGACATCAGCAGCGTGCCGGGCCATGGCAGCACCTTTACCTGTCACTTTGCGCCGACCCAATTGGCCAACGAAAAGGCTTGAGATCGGGGCTGCTGCGCAGCCCTTCGCGGGCACGCCCCCACCCTCAGGGACCGCAATAAGCCCGCTACCCTTTGCTTTTACGGCCCTAGCCGCTACATTGGATCCCCTGTGCCAGCAAGAGCTGGCACTTTTTTTCTCTCAATCTCAAAGACGGACCCCGTAAAAACTCCATCATGGACCCTTCCCCTGGTATCAGCGTCACCTCGTTATTCGCCGATTTCGGCATGATCATCTTTGCCTTGCTGCTAGTGCTGCTCAACGGCTTTTTCGTTGCCGCCGAGTTCGCCATGGTCAAGCTGCGCGCCACACGCGTGGAATCCATTGCCGAGCAGCATGGCTGGCGCGGCAACATCCTGCGCAAGGTACACAACCAGCTCGACGCCTACCTGTCGGCCTGCCAGCTGGGCATCACCCTCGCCTCCCTGGGCCTGGGCTGGGTCGGCGAGCCGGCCTTTGCCCACTTGCTCGAGCCGCTGCTCGCGTACTTCGGTGTCGACTCGCCCGAACTGATCAAGGCGATCTCGTTCTTCGTCGCGTTCTTTGTCATTTCCTACCTGCACATCGTGGTCGGTGAGCTGGCGCCCAAGTCCTGGGCCATCCGCAAGCCCGAGCTGCTGTCGCTGTGGACGGCCGTGCCGCTGTACCTGTTCTACTGGGCGATGTACCCGGCCATCTACCTGCTCAATGCCAGCGCCAACACCATCCTGCGCATTGCCGGCCAGGGCGAACCGGGCCCGCACCACGAACACCACTACAGCCGTGAAGAGCTGAAGCTGATCCTGCACTCCAGCCGTGGCCAGGACCCGAGCGACCAAGGCATGCGTGTGCTCGCCTCGGCCGTGGAAATGGGCGAGCTGGAAGTGGTCGACTGGGCCAACTCGCGTGAAGACATGGTCAGCATCGATGCCCATGCGCCGCTGAAGCAGATCCTGGCTTTGATACGTCGCCACAAATTCAGCCGCTACCCGGTGTACGACGCCGAGCGTGAAGAATTCACCGGCCTGCTGCACATCAAGGACCTGCTGCTGGAGCTTGCCGAGCTGGAGCACTTGCCCGAAACCATCGACCTGGACGACCTCGCCCGGCCGCTGGAGCGCGTATCGCGGCACATGCCGCTGTCACAACTGCTGGAGCAGTTCCGCAAGGGCGGCGCGCATTTCGTGCTGGTGGAGGAAGCTGACGGCAAGGTCATCGGCTACCTGACCATGGAAGACGTGCTGGAAGTACTGGTGGGCGATATTCAGGACGAACACCGCAAGACCGAGCGCGGCATCCTCGCCTATCAGCCGGGCAAGCTGCTGGTACGGGGTGATACGCCGCTGTTCAAGGTGGAGCGCCTGCTCGGCATCGACCTTGATCACATCGAGGCGGAAACCCTTGCGGGGCTGATCTACGAGACGCTGAAGCGTGTGCCCGAAGAAGAGGAAGTGCTGGAGGTCGAAGGGCTGCGCATCATCATCAAGAAGATGAAAGGGCCCAAGATCGTGCTGGCCAAGGTGCTCAAGCTGGATTGAGGGGTATGGGGCTGCTGCGCAGCCCATCGCGACGCAAGGCCGCTCCCACAGGGGTTCGCGTAATCCTGTAGGAGCGGCCTTGTGCCGCGAAAGGGCCGCAAAGCGGCCCCAAAAATCTCAAGGGTTACCCGCAGTAAAGTCGGGTAACCCGCTGATCGGCCGGTCGAACCGGTAAGGTATCGACTCCAGCGCCAACCCCACATTGCGCTGCACCACGAAATGCAGGTGCGGGCCTGTGCTGTTGCCGGTATTGCCCGACTTGGCCAGCATCTGCCCCTGGCGTACCCGTTGCCCCTCCGCCACCACCACCGAACCACGCATCAGGTGCAGGTACACACCCATGGTGCCGTCCGGGTGCAGGATCCTGACAAAGTTACCCGAGGGGTTGGGCGCGCGCCCGCTCTGGCTGTTTTCCGTCTTCACCACCACGCCCTCGCGCGCCGCGATGATGGTAGTGCCTTCGGGCATGGCGATATCCATGGCGTAGCGCCCTTTGGGCCCAAAATGGCTGACACGGCCGTTAGGGCCCTGGGTGACGCGGAACGGCCCACCGACCCAGGGGAACGCATACCGGAAGCCCTGGGGCCGCTTGCCCGGGTCACCCATGGCCTGCAGCAGGGTCGAACGGTAGTTCAGCAACAGCCCGGGCCGCCCCCTGAGCACGCTGAGCATTTGCGTGGTGCGCGGCGGCAGCAGCCGGCGCACGATACGCGGGGCATCGCCGCCTTGCGCGTTTACCAGGTTGTCCAGGCGCAATTCGACCTCTACCGGCACATGCAGCTCGTTGCGTGCGGAAAAGCTCACGCCGCCGTCGAAGGTTTTCGCGTTCAGCAGCACTTGGCCTTCGAGGGTTTCGACCATGGGTTCGCGCAGCACCAAGGGCTTGGCGCCCGGGCCTGGCCGGTCGGAATATGAGATGACACCGAAGTCGTCGGTGATCTTGTAGAGCGTCACACCCAGGCTCGACGCCGAGGCCATGAGCAATGCACAGAACAGCAGCAGGCGGGCGGGCATGATAGTGGCTTTTTGACAGTTATGATCTGTCGAAGCCTAGCAGCGGGTTTTGAGGCAGGTATTGCAGTTGGTCGGATGACGCTTTCTCTGTGGGAGCGGCCTTGCCGGGCGCTCCCACAAGGGTTGACCTGCTGCCTTGTTGTCAGGCGCCGGGGGTGAAGTGCTTCTGCGCCGTCCCGCGGGCGATCAGCCGCGACAGGTAATCGAGCTTCTGGGCGTCCTGGTCGACAAACTTGAAGGTCAACTGTAGCCAGTCGCTGTCGGGCTTGGGCTCCAGGGCTGCGACGGCATGCAGATAGCCGTTCAAACGCGCAACTTCAGCGTTCTCGCCCTGCTCCAGGTCCAGCACGGCGCCCTCCAGCACCTGCGGCAGCGCTTCGCTGCGGCGTACCACCAGCAGCGCCTCTTTCAGGCTCAGCGCCTTGATCACGCACGGTTGCATGCCGCTGGCCAGGCGCAACTGGCCTTGGCCACGCCCCGTCGGAGCAGGGGCCGACGGCGTGGGTGCACTGACCAATGGCTTGGCAGCGCCCGGCACTGGCGCGGGGGCCGTCACCTTGGCCGCCTCTGGCTTGCCACCTGTCAGGGCACTCAGCGAATCGTTGGCGAATGCCGAGTTGGCCCGCGCCGGGCCGATGGCCATCAGGCTGTCGAGCTTGCCGATCTTGGTCAGCGCCTTTTTCACTTTGGTCAGCAGTTGCTCGTTGGTGAACGGCTTGCCGACAAAGTCGGACACGCCCGCCTGGATCGCCTGAATGACGTTTTCCTTGTCGCCACGGCTGGTCACCATGATGAACTGCAGGTTCTTCAGCGCAGGCTGCTGACGGCACCAGGTGAGCAATTCCAGGCCGGACATTTCCGGCATTTCCCAGTCGCACAGGACCAGGTCGAAGGCTTCCTTGTCCAGCATGGCCATGGCCTTGCGACCATTGACGGCGTCGTCGATGGCCATGCCCGGGAAGGCGTTGCGCAGGCACTTGCGGACCAGGTCACGGATAAACGGGGCGTCATCCACGACCAGCACATTCACTTTACTCATCAATACTCCTTCTGAATCCCGACTAGCCTACTGCCAAATAATGGCTATTTGCTACAACCTGGTCACGCCGGGACTTCTTCACATCGTTCGCGGGTGCCTGCCGGCTCCTCGACCGCAAACGAAAACGCCCGGCCGAGGCCGGGCGTCGAAGCTCGGGAGCAACCTTACTTATCGTCAGATTCGCCCGGAACATTAGCCTTTTCGGCGTCGGCGACAGCGGTACCCTGCACTTCTGCGGTCATGCGCTTGAGGCCCATGTGGCGCACGTCGGTGCCGCGCACCAGGTAGATCACCAGCTCGGAAATGTTGCGCGCGTGGTCACCGATACGTTCCAGCGAACGCAGCGCCCAGATCACGCTCAGAACCCGCGAGATGGAGCGCGGGTCTTCCATCATGTAGGTCACCAGCTCGCGCAGGGCGGTCTTGTACTCGCGGTCGATGGTCTTGTCGTACTGGGCCACCGACAACGCCAGGTCGGCATCGAAGCGGGCAAAGGCGTCCAGCGCATCGCGGACCATGTTGCGCACCTGGTCGCCAATATGGCGCACCTCGACGTAGCCGCGTGGCGACTCGCCTTCTTCGCACAGCTGGATGGCGCGGCGGGCGATCTTGGTCGCCTCGTCACCGATGCGTTCAAGGTCGATCACCGACTTGGAAATGCTGATGATCAGGCGCAGGTCAGAGGCCGCCGGCTGGCGACGGGCGAGGATGCGCACGCATTCCTCGTCGATGTTGCGCTCCATCTGGTTGATCTGCTCGTCGACTTCGCGCACTTGCTGGGCCAGGCCCGAGTCGGCCTCGATCAGCGCAGTAACGGCGTCATTGACTTGTTTTTCCACCAGGCCACCCATGGCCAGCAGATGGCTGCGCACTTCTTCGAGCTCGGCGTTGAACTGCTGGGAAATATGGTGCGTAAGGCTTTCTTTGTTGATCATCGTTCGCTCCGCGAAGAGGCTGCAAGCTTCATGTAGTTCGTGTCATTCCCTGTGGGAGCGGGCCGCGTGGCTGCTAGCCGTAGCGACCGGTGATGTAGTCTTCGGTCTGTTTCTTCGCCGGGTTGGTGAACAGGGTATCGGTGTCCCCGAATTCGACCAGTTTGCCCATGTACATGAACGCGGTGTAGTCCGAAACCCGGGCCGCCTGCTGCATGTTGTGGGTCACGATGACGATGGTGTACTTGGATTTCAATTCGTAGATCAGTTCTTCGACCTTCAGGGTCGAGATCGGGTCCAGTGCCGAGCACGGTTCGTCAAGCAACAGCACTTCGGGCTCCACGGCAATGGTGCGGGCGATGACCAGACGTTGCTGCTGGCCGCCGGACAGGCCCAGCGCCGACTCGTGCAGGCGGTCCTTGACCTCGTCCCACAGGGCCGCGCCTTTCAGCGCCCACTCGACAGCTTCGTCCAGCACACGCTTCTTGTTGATGCCCTGGATACGCAGGCCGTAGACCACGTTCTCGTAGATGGTCTTGGGGAACGGGTTGGGCTTCTGGAACACCATGCCCACACGACGGCGCAGCTCGGCCACGTCTTCGCCCTTGCGGTAGATGTTGTTGCCGTAGAGGTTGATGGCGCCTTCCACACGGCAGCCGTCAACCAGGTCGTTCATGCGGTTGAAGGTGCGCAGCAGTGTCGACTTGCCGCAGCCGGACGGGCCGATGAAGGCGGTCACGCGCTGCTTGGGAATGTTCATGCTGACATCGAACAGCGCCTGCTTGTCGCCATAGAACAGGCTCAGGCCCGGCACTTCGATGGCCACGGTTTCTTCGGCCAGTTGCAGGCCCTGCTTGTTGCGGCCCAGGGCAGACATGTCGATGCCGTGGGTATGAGAATCTTGCTGCATGGTCTCACTCCGTTTGTAGCTGCGAGCTTGAAGCTGCAAGCTGCAAGTTAGGGCAAAGCGGCAATCTGCTTGGAGCTTGCCGCTTGTGACTTAAAGCTCTGATCAGCTGTCCAGCGCCTTGTACTTCTCGCGCAGGTGGTTGCGGATCCACACGGCCGAGAGGTTGAGGGAGGCGATCACCAGTACCAGCAGCAGTGCCGTGGCGTACACCAGCGGCCGCGCGGCCTCGACGTTCGGGCTCTGGAAGCCGACGTCATAGATGTGGAAGCCCAGGTGCATGATCTTCTGGTCCAGGTGCAGGTACGGGTAGTTGCCGTCCACTGGCAGCGAAGGCGCCAGCTTCACCACACCCACCAGCATCAGCGGGGCCACTTCACCGGCGGCGCGGGCCACGGCGAGGATCATGCCGGTCATCATGGCCGGGCTGGCCATTGGCAAGACAATCTTCCACAGCGTCTCGGCCTTGGTCGCGCCCAGGGCCAGCGACCCCTCGCGTACGGTACGCGGAATACGCGCCAGGCCTTCTTCGGTGGCCACGATCACCACCGGTACGGCCAGCAGTGCCAGGGTCAATGATGCCCACAGCAGGCCCGGGGTACCCAGGGTAGGCGCCGGCAGTGCTTCAGGGAAGAACAGGCGGTCGATAGAACCACCCAGCACGTAGACGAAGAAGCCCAGGCCGAACACGCCGTAGACGATCGCCGGCACGCCAGCCAGGTTGTTCACCGCAATGCGGATCAGGCGGGTCACCGGGCCTTGCCGTGCGTATTCGCGCAGGTAGACGGCAGCCAGCACACCGAACGGGGTGACGATCACGGCCATGATCAGGGTCATCATCACGGTACCGAAAATGGCCGGGAAGATACCGCCTTCAGTGTTGGCTTCACGCGGGTCATCGCTGAGGAATTCCCACACCTTGGCAAAGTAGGTACCCAGCTTGGTGAAGCCGGACATACCGTTCGGCTGGATGGCGTGCACCACCTTGCTCAGGTTGATTTCCACTTCGCGGCCGTTGCCATCGCGTGCCACCAGGCTGTCGCGGGCGAAGGCCTGGTGCAGGCCGCTCAAGCGGTCTTCGATGGCCTTGTAGCGGCTGTTCAGCTCGGCGCGGTCGGCGTCCATGTCGGCCTGGGCGGCGGCGTCCAGCTTGCCGTCCAGCTCCAGCTTGCGGGCCTGCAGGCGCAGGCGCTCAAGGCCATGGTTGATGGCACCGATGTCCTTCTTCTCCAGCTGCTGCAGCTCACCGTTGAGCTGGCTGGCGCGCTTGAGGCGAGCCTGCAGTTCGTTCCAGGCAGCAGGGCCTTCGGCAACCACGCGGCCTTCTTCCTTGACGCTGACCAGGTAGCCATAGAAGTTGCCCCACTCGCGGCGCTCCAGGGCGATGAGGTCGGCCGGGCGCTGTTCATCGACCAGCCAGTCGCCGACCACCCAGGTGAAATCGCTGCCGTTGAGGTCGCGGTTACCCACCTTGATCAGCTCGCGGGTCATGAACTCCGGGCCCTGCTCCGGTACCGGCAGGCCGGCCCCCTTCAGGCGGGCACGGGGTACCTCTTCCTTTTGCACCACTTCGCCGATGACGATGTGGTCAGCCTGGCCCGGTACCTTGTAGGTGGCCTGGACAAGATCGGCCGGCCAGAAGTGGCCCAGGCCGCGCACGGCAATTACCGCCAGCAGGCCAACGGTCATGATCACCGCCATGGCCACGGCGCCGCCGCTCATCCAGACGCCTGGGGCGCCGCTCTTGAACCAGCCTTTGAGGGAATCCTTTTTCACGGATCGCTACCTTTCTATCAAAGCGACGAGTATTTCTTGCGCAGACGCTGGCGAATCAGCTCGGCCAAGGTGTTCATGACGAACGTGAACATCAACAGCACCAGCGCGGCCAGGAACAGCACGCGGTAGTGGCTGCCACCGACTTCCGATTCCGGCATTTCCACGGCCACGTTGGCGGCCAGGGTGCGCATGCCCTCGAACAGGTTCATCTCCATCACCGGGGTGTTGCCGGTGGCCATCAGCACGATCATGGTCTCGCCCACCGCACGGCCCATGCCGATCATCAGCGCCGAGAAGATACCCGGGCTGGCGGTGAGGATGACCACGCGGGTCAGGGTCTGCCAAGGCGTCGCACCCAGCGCCAGCGAGCCCAGGGTCAGGCTGCGCGGCACGCTGAACACGGCGTCTTCGGCAATGGAATAGATGTTCGGGATGACCGCAAAGCCCATGGCGATACCCACGACCAGAGCGTTGCGCTGGTCGTAGGTGATGCCCAGGTCGTTGGTGATCCACAGGCGCATGTCACCGCCGAAGAACCAGTTTTCCAGGTGCGGGCTCATGGTCAGGGCGAACCAGCCGGTGAACAGGATGACCGGTATCAGGATCGCGGCTTCCCAACCATCGGGCACACGCAGGCGGATCGACTCCGGCAGGCGGCTCCAGGTGAAGCCGGCCAGCAGGATGCCGAGCGGCATCAGCAGGAACAGGCTGAACACGCCTGGCAGGTGGCCTTCGAGGTAAGGGGCCAGGAACAGGCCGGCGAAGAAGCCGAGGATCACCGTCGGCATCGCTTCCATCAACTCGATCACCGGCTTGACCTTGCGGCGCATGCCCGGGGCCATGAAGTAGGCGGTGTAGATGGCGGCGGCAATGGCCAGCGGGGCGGCCAGGATCATCGCGTAGAACGCGGCTTTCAGCGTACCGAAGGTCAGCGGCGAAAGGCTCAGCTTGGGTTCGAAGTCGGTATTGGAAGCGGTCGATTGCCAGACGTATTTCGGTTCGTCGTAGTTCTCGTACCACACCTTGCCCCACAGCGCGCTGAAGGAAACTTCAGGGTGCGGGTTGCGCAGGCTCAGCGGCAGCAGCTTGCCGCCTTCTTCAATAATGATGCGGTTGGCACGCGGCGACAGGGCCAGAATACCAGGGCCTTCGGCAGCCGGCTCGACCAACAGGGTGCGGTGCGCGGTGCTGTGGAACACGCCCAGCTTGCCGTCGGCGTCCAGGGCGATGAAGCCCTTGCGGCGCTCTTCGGCGTCAATCTGCACAACCGGGGCCTTGCCCATCTGGAAGGTGCGGATCTGCTTGAAGCGCGATTCGCCGTCCGGGTCTCGTGCCATGAACCATTGGGCCAGGCCACCTTTGGAGTCACCGATGATCAGCGATATGCCGCCGACCAACTGGGCGCTGGCGGTAATTTCGGTGTCCGCGCTTTCGGCCAGCTTGTAGCGGCCGTTAAGGCTCTTGTCACGCAGGCTGAACACGTCGGCGGTGGCGCGGCCGTTGATCACGTAGAGCCACTGCTGACGCGGGTCGATGAAGATGTTCTTCACTGCTTCGGTCATCTGCGGCAGCACGATACGGTTCTGCTCGGTGGTGACCTCTTCGGTCATCATGTTTTCGGTGCGGGTCAGCTGCACCACCTGCAGGTGCGCGCCGGTGGACCCGGCCAATACCAGGGTATCGCCATTGACGTTGACGTTTACGTGCTCCAGCGCACGGCCCTGTTCGTCGAGCACGAACGGCTGCTCGCCGTAGGGGTAGTCGATGCCGGGGGTGATGGTTTTCTTGTTGTCCGGGTAGGTGATCTTGTAGGTGTGGTGGAACACCAGCGCCTGACCATTGGACAAGCCCAGCACCACCAGCGGGCTGCCCGGCTGGTCGCTACTGATCGAGGTTACCTGGGTGTCTGCCGGCACTGGCAGGTCGACCCTCTTGAGCTCGTTACCGGTCTTGGTATCGAAGAACAGTGCCTGGCCTTTGTCCGAAACTCGCATCCCCACCAGGTTCTGTTCTTCAAGCGCGATCATCAGCGGCTTGCCGGCATCCTGCTGCAGCCAGGTCGGCTCCAGGGCCTTCTTGCTGGTCAGCTCGGCACCTTGGAACAGTGGCAACACCACATAGGCCAGGTAGAAGAAGATCAAGGTGATTGCCGCCAATACGGCAAGCCCGCCCACCAGCACGTACCAGCGGGTCAGGCGGTCCTTCAGCGCGCGGATGCGGCGCTTGCGTTGCAACTCGGGCGTATTGAAATCAATGCGCACGGGCTGGGAGTTTTGGGTCATGTTGGAATTGGCCAGATCATTCATGCGCACACCCTAGCGGTCCCGTGTGACAAAAACATTACAAAGTGGTGACGCACGAAAGCCCGCCGCACAGGGGACCTGGCTTCGGACTGGAAATTCGTGGAAGAGGCCGGGCGTCAGCACCGGCCCCTTCTTCAGTTACTTACTTCTTTGCGACGTTACCAGCGTGCGACAGGCCCAGGTCAGCCAGGGTCTTGTCGACGACCTTGGACGGCAGCGGGATGTAGCCATCCTTCACCACGACCTGCTGGCCCGCTTGCGACAGCACCAGCTTGACGAACTCGGCTTCCAGCGGGGCCAGAGGCTTGTTCGGGGCCTTGTTGACGTAGACGTACAGGAAGCGCGACAGCGGGTACTTGCCGTTCAGGGCGTTTTCTTCGTTGTCCTCGATGTACTCGGTGCTGCCTTTCTTGGCCAGCGGAACAGTCTTCACGCTGGCGGTCTTGTAGCCGATACCCGAGTAGCCGATGCCGTTCAGCGAGCTGCTGATCGACTGCACGACCGAAGCCGAGCCAGGCTGTTCGTTCACGTTAGGCTTGAAGTCGCCTTTGCACAGGGCTTCTTCCTTGAAGTAGCCGTAGGTGCCCGACACCGAGTTACGGCCGAACAGCTGCACTGGCTTGTTGGCCAGGTCGCCGGTCACACCCAGGTCGCCCCAGGTTTTCACGTCTGCTTTGCCACCGCACAGGCGGGTGGAGGAGAAGACCGCGTCGACCTGCTCCATGGTCAGGCCTTTGATCGGGTTGTCCTTGTGCACGAACACGGCCAGGGCGTCGACGGCGACCGGGATGGCGGTCGGCTTGTAGCCGTACTTCTGCTCGAAGGCCTGCAGCTCGACGTCCTTCATCTTGCGGCTCATCGGGCCGAGGTTGGCGGTGCCTTCGGTCAGCGCGGGTGGCGCAGTGGAAGAGCCGGCAGCCTGGATCTGGATGTTTACGTTCGGATATTCCTTCTTGTAGGCCTCGGCCCACAGAGTCATCAGGTTCGCGAGGGTATCGGAACCGACGCTGGAGAGGTTGCCCGAAACACCGGTGGTTTTGGTGTAGGTCGGGATTGCAGGATCGACAGCGGCTACCGCGTTGGCGGTTGCAACGCCAGCGGCGGCAAAGGTGAGGGCCGCCATCAAACGCTTCAGTTTCATGCCTTGCTCCTAGCAGGAATATTGGGGTGTTGGATGGAACGGGCCCAAGTATCGGCAGGCCGCATGAACACGATATGACTTCATTATGACAATTGGATGAAAGGCCATCACTGATAGCAGGTCTGGCCTCTTCGCGGGCACGCCCGCTCGCACAGGGGTTATGCTGAGCCCTGTGGGAGCGGGCGTGCCCGCGAAGAGGCCAGCAGCCCCGAGACAGATCAGCGCTTGTTGGCGAGCAGGTACAGGCCCACGGCCAGACCAACGGCGCACAGCCCTGCCACATAGTAGGCAGGCGCCATCGGGCTTATTTTCAGCAGCGCGGTCACCACCATCGGCGTCAAACCGCCGAAGATCGCGTAGGCCACGTTGTACGAGAACGACAGCCCGCTGAAGCGCACCGCGGCCGGGAATGCCTTGACCATTACATAGGGCACCGCGCCGATCACACCCACGCACAGGCCGGTCAGCGCGTACAGCGGGAACAGCAGCTCGGGCCGGGTCGGCAGGCTGTGGTAGAAGGTCCAGGAGCTGGCCAGCAGCAACAGGCTGCCGATCACGAACACCCGCCCCGCGCCAAAGCGGTCGGCCAGGCTGCCGGCGCCGATGCAGCCGAAGCTGAGTAGCACGATGGCCATGCTGTTGGCCTTGAGCGAGTCGATCGGGCTGATGTGGTAGAAGCTCTGCAGCAGCGCAGGAGTCATCAGGATAACCACCACGATGCCGGCCGACAGCAACCAGGTCAGCAGCATCGACAGGATGATCGGGCCACGGTGGTCGCGCAGCACGGCGCGCAACGGCAGCTCCTCGGCCAGCGCCTTGCGTTGCTGCATCTCGGCGAACACCGGGGTTTCGTGCAGCCAGCGGCGCAGGTACACCGAGAACAGGCCGAACACACCGCCGAGCAGGAACGGAATACGCCAGGCGTAATCGGCCACTTCTTCAGCGCTGTACACGCTGTTGATCAGGGTTGCCACCAGCGAGCCCAGCAGAATGCCCGCCGTCAGGCCTGCGGTGAGGGTGCCGCAGGCATAGCCGGTGTTGCGCGCCGGTACGTGCTCGGAGACGAACACCCAGGCGCCCGGCACCTCGCCACCAATCGCAGCGCCCTGGATCACCCGCATCAGCAGCAGCAGGATCGGCGCCCACATGCCGATTTGTGCATAGGTTGGCAGCAGGCCCATGATCAGGGTCGGCAGGGCCATCATGAAGATGCTCAGGGTGAACATCTTCTTGCGCCCGAGCAGGTCACCGAAGTGGGCCATGATAATGCCGCCCAGCGGCCGCGCCAGGTAGCCGGCGGCGAAGATGCCGAACGTTTGCATCAGGCGCAGCCACTCGGGCATGTCGGCCGGGAAGAACAGCTTGCCGACCACCGTGGCGAAGAACACGAAGATGATGAAGTCGTAGAACTCCAGTGCGCCACCCAGGGCGGACAGTGAGAGTGTCTTGTAATCACTGCGGGTCAGCGGCCGCGGGGGCTGCTCGATACTGCTCGGCACGGAAGTCATCGCTCGTTGTTCTCTTGTAGGGCATGCAGGCCGCTTGGCACGCGGCTTCTGGATTGGGAGACAGGCGAAGATAGCAAATTGCCGAGGCGCGCCGAAAGCGATACAAAATCCATACAGATATTCATGAATGCGCGGTCGTCGCTGGCGGTTATGCTCTATATACTGACGATTCGTAGGAAAAGGTTGCTGCCAGCGTGGGATGTTGTGCGAAAACGCCGGTCTTTATGTCAGACGGTTTCGCAGAGTTTCCCTACGGCCGTCCAGTGAAACGAAATCGGCGTAGTATGTTTCAAGCTGAATCGTTTACCCGGCCTTTGCGCCACATCAACGGAAAGCGTCACGGGTCAGAGGCCCCATCGCATGATTGAGCTCGAACAAGAAGATCCAATCCCGCAAGGCGACCTGGCCTTGCAGATCACCGCACTCCCGCGCGAGACCAACGGATTTGGCGACATCTTCGGCGGCTGGCTGGTTGCCCAGATGGACCTGGCCGGCACCGCCATGGCCAGCCGCGTCGCCGGTGGCCGCGTGGCGACCGTGGCCATCGAACGCATGGCGTTCCTGGTACCCGTCGCGGTGGGCGCACAGCTGTCGTTCTATACCCAGACCCTGGAAATCGGCCGCAGCTCGATCCAGATGATGGTCGAAGTGTGGAGCGACGACCCGTTGTCCAGTGAATGGCGCAAGGTTACCGAAGCAGCATTCGTCTTCGTTGCCATCGACGGCAGTGGCCGCACCCGTTCCGTGCCTCGTCGCTGAGCCACGCGGGCGGTAAACTCATTGCATGTGCCCGGGTCCAAGGCCCACTGGCAATCAATGAGACTAACGCAATGGCTACCTACCAGGTCGTAACCGAGCAACATGGCGAACTCAACTGCTGGCGTATCAGCAGCGACCGCGCCGAACTCCTGATCGCCCAGCAGGGCGCGCAGATCCTCAGCTACCAGCGGGTCGGCGAGCCGCCGCTGCTGTGGCTGAGCGACCAAGCCATCTTCCGCCAGGGCAAGTCGGTCCGCGCCGGTGTGCCGGTGTGCTGGCCGTGGTTCGGCAACCTGCAGCGCAACCCCCAAGCCGTTCAGGCCATGTACCACGGCGAACAGGCGCCTGCTCACGGGCTGGCGCGCTCGCGTGACTGGCAGCTGCTGGGTATCGAGGAAGCGGGCACCGGCCTGCGCATCGAATTCCAGTTGCCTGAAGCGCGGGGCGATCTACCCGGCTGGCCTCATGATGTCGAACTGAAGCTGGTGGTGGAGCTGGACGAGGCGTTGAAGCTGAACCTGACCAGCCGCAACATGGGCAACTCCCCCGTTACCATCAGCCAGGCCCTGCACAGCTACTTCGCGGTCAGCGATGTGCGCCAGGCGCGGGTCGAAGGCGTCGAAGGCCTGGGCTATATCGAAACGCTGGCGGACTGGGAACAGCGTCAGCAGCAGGGGGCACTGGCGTTTGCGGGGGAGACTGACCGGATCTACCTCGACACCCCTTCGCAATTGAGCATTGTCGACCCGCACTGGAACCGGCGGATAAACCTGACCAGCAGCGGCTCGCGGTCGGCGGTGATCTGGAACCCATGGACTGATCGGGCGCGGGAGCTGGCGGACATGGCTGACGACGGCTGGCAGCGGATGCTGTGCATCGAGACGGCGAATGTGTGGAATGACCTGGTGGAATTGAAGCCTGGGGCGAGTCATTCGCTGGGTGTACAGATCGGTTGTGAAATGATCTGAGGCCTGAAATGTTTTTGCCGGCCTCTTCGCGGGCTTGCCCGCTCCCACAGGTTCTCCACAAGCCTCGAAGATTGTGGGTTACCTGTGGGAGATTCTATGGTTTTCAGCAAGGCGCTTTCCCACCCTTGGTGACATATTCGTCCTGATTCTTCATCAGGGCGAATGCCACTCGTGCAAGCTTCCTGGCCAGGATTACCAACGCCTGGGTTGTTGCTTTACCCGCATTGCGATGCTGTTCGTAGAGCCCTTTCCAAGTGGCCGTCCGGCTGGCTGACATCGCCGCGTTATGCAGCAGGCGACGGATTTCTGAGCAGCCTCGCTTGGTAAGGCGACGACGTCCATTCTTCTGCCCAGAATCAATCACTCGTAGATCCATTCCCAGGAATGCAATGTACGAATCACTGCTCTTGAACTCGCCCCGCATAAAGGCCATTACCAAGGCAGTCGCAGTGAGAAAACCAATACCCTCTACCGCTTGGCAGCGAGCAACTTGCTCGTGCAGCCCTGCTTCGCGCAGCACTTCTTTAATTTTCTTTTGG
>NZ_JBBMRJ010000012.1:0-167876 GCF_037993085.1 Pseudomonas sp. YNh
GTCGCCGTTGCGGTTGATCACCGCGCTCAGCTGGCCGTGTTCGTCGTAGCGGTACTGGGTGAGCGTTTCGACCGCCTCATTGTTGACCACGCGCTTGATGTCGGTCAGGCGCCCCAGCGGGTTGTCGTAGTGCAGGTGCACGCGGGTGCCGCCGGTGGCGCTGATGTCAGTCAGCATGCCGTCGGGTGTGCGGGTGAAGTGCAGGAAGTGGCCGAGGGCGTTCTCGATGCGTTGCAGCGGCACTTCGGTGTTGGTGTCGGGCACTTCGCCGAAGTAGAAGAACAGGTTGTCGAGGGTCTGCAGGATGTAATGGCCACCCTCGGTGCACACCAGGTACACCTGCTCATGCGGGTTGTAGATTCGTTCGCCCGGTTGCAGGGTCACGAACGGGACTTCGCGGCCTTGGTTGTCGGTGAGGTAGATGAATGCACCCTGGCGGCGCAGGCTCTGCTCCCAGGGCAGCACCCAGCCGCGACCGAGCACGCTGTCGACCGTCAGGTCGCTGGCGTAGAAGCGCGACCACTCGATCGGCATCAGGCCCGGCAGGCTGAAGTCGATTTCATCGGGGATCAGCTTGCGGCCCGTGGTGAGATCGACCGGGTTGCCGACCAGGCCGCCGATCGCCTTGCGGGCCACGGGTTCGACCACGTAGCGGCTGGCCACTTCACCGGCGACGAAGCCGGCAGTGAACTTTAGCGCGCAAGGCATGATGGCTTTCATGCCGGCTTGGCTACCGGCCTTGATCAGCTGGGCAATACCGCCTGCGGCACCGGCGATGGCCATCAGCACATCCACGGTGGTGCGCAGCCACTCCGGGACTTCATCGTCCACGGGCAGGTAGCGGTGGGTGCCGCCGCCGATGATGACGTTGTCAGAACCACCGGAAATGGTCGCGCCGCAGGTCAGCTTGTCGCCCTTGCGCGCAGCGGCCACGCTGTTGATGAATACATTGGTCGAGCCTTCGGCAATTTGCACCGGCCCCGGGTGTTTGTCGCAGGCGCCAATGCTTTTTTCAACACGCGCAGCCTTGCGGCTGTTGATGAATACATTGGGTGAGGCAGTGGTTATCGTCCCTGAAGGGGACGAGAACATACTGCCTATCGCCTCTCCGGCAGCGGTCAGCAAGCTGCCTCCAATACCAGCTGCAAGACCGGCCAGCAACGCCACGCCAAACCCGCAGGTGAACGTGGCGATCGCCACCGTGGCAACCAGCGCTATACCCAGGGCGGCGCCAATCAGGAAGCCCCCCAACGCGCTGGTGTGCGATATCTCGTCGCCGAACCTGGCCGCTTCGAACATGAGGGGTTACTCCTGTTCGCCGGGCTCGGAACGGCTTACGGGCGTGCGCGGAGTGAAGCTCGCCAGCAGGTTGTCCCAGTCCTGGTTCTGTTGGGCACTGAAATCGGCCTGTGCCGTGGTGGAGAAGATCAGCGCACGGCCAGGGCTGATGATGAAGGCGGCCTGGCGCTGGTAAAGCGGGCGGCCTTGGTTCATGTAATAGGCGTCGATCTGAATACCAGCAATGGGTGCGGTAGCAGAAAGCGCGACGGCCTTGTTGCCCAAACGGGTGTAGCCACGCAGCTTGGAGGTCAGCATCTTGACCTGGCGATCGACATAGGCCTGCAGGACTTCGTCTGGCAGCAAGGTGTCACGCGAGATGGTGATGCTCAACGGCGCGGGAACACTGGCACCCAAGACGAACATGTTGACCGTGCGGTCCTCGAACCCTGCTGGCAGCGCTATGCCGCCTTCCTGCAACTCGTAATCCATGCGATGAAAATTCCTGATAACAAAAAATGGGGGTCAGCTCAGCGCGAAGCCATCGAGCATGCGGTCAAACTCGGCCAGCCACTGGCTCAGGCCCGGCTTGCTGGGGTCGATTACGCATGAGACATCCAGCCATTGCAGTGACTCGCTGCCGGCGATGGGCACCAGCGCGCCGACCAGGCGACCGTGGCGGGGCTCGTGGCCGGCATTGAAGTGAAAATCCACCACTTTGGCGGGGTTGCCGGCCAGGTGGCAGTCACGTTTGCGAATCACGCGCAGTTGCGGGCTCATTTCGCGCAAGGCCTCGATTGCACGCTCGAACAATTGCTCCAGCGGCTGCCTGGCGCGTACATCACGGCGGCGGATGCTGAGGCTGACTGGCTCGCCTTCATGCTCGAGGGTGGTCTGGATATCGCGGAAACGAAAGCCGACTGGAAATTGCAGGTTGAAACCCGCAAAGGTGAAACTGCTGGCCACATCCTGCAGCACTGCCGGCAAGGGTTCCGGTGTGGGCACAGGTTCGGGCACATGAGCAGCTTCTGCCAGCTTGGCCAAGCGCGCTGCCTCCTCTTGCGCTTCGCGCCTGGCGGAGATGCGGTCGTAGATCGAGGGCTTGTACATGTACCTTGCCTCAGTCGTTGATCCGCACTGCGGCGCCAGTGATTTGGGTAGTATCGGTACTGGTGGTCACGATGACCTTGCCTTTGATCTCGATGCCTTCCGGGGTCAGCGTGATGCTGCTGTCGCCCACCTGCAGGATGATGTGCTGCTTGGCGGCCACCTGGATGAACTGGTTGTCGACCTGCAGGGTGTAAGAACCTTCGGTCACTTGCACCACGGTGTCTTTCTTGACCGTTTCGGTGTGCGTACCGCCAACCGTGATCGAGCGGTTGTTCCCTACATCATGGGTCTCATCCAGCTCGATTTCGGTATCCATGTTGCGCTCGGCATGCATGATGATCTGCTCGGCGCCGGCCTTGTCTTCGAAGCGGAAGAAGTTGGCGGTACCGCCGTCGCCCTTCATCGAACGTGTCAGGAACCCACTCTGGGTCTTGTTCGCCGGCAGCGACCATGGCGGGGTGTTGGTGCTGTTGTACAGGCTGCCCATGATCAGCGGCCGGTCCGGGTTGCCGTCGAGGAACACCACAACCACTTCGTCGCCTATGCGTGGGATCTGAATGCTGCCGAAGCCGCCGCTGGCACCGGATTGGGCGACACGTACCCAGCACGAGCTGTGGTCGTTGTATTTGCCATTGCGGTCCCAGTGGAACTGGATCTTCACCCGGCCTAGTTCGTCGGTGAAGATCTCCTCACCCGGTGGGCCGACGATGATCGCGGTCTGCGGGCCGGCAATGGTCGGTTTGGGCGTACTCAGCTGCGGGCGGAACGGGATCTTCTTGCGCACGCAACTGAAGGTGTTGAAGTAGCTGGCCTGCTGGCCGGTAAGGTAGTTGTTGTGGCCTTCGCTTTCCACGCTCATCAGCAGGAACTGGCGGTCTTCTAACGGGCCTTGGTCGTGGATGTAGTGCTGCAGCAGCTCGAAGGTATAGCCTGGCTTCATGGCCCGGCAGTTACTGGCACCTTCGAACTTCTTGCCGCGCAGCTCCAGCGCCTCAATGCGCAGGCGCAGCAGGGTTTCGCCTTCGTCATAGGTACCGTGGGTGTACTGGCCGGGGAAGTCGTAGATCTCGAAGTTCTCGACATCGCCCTGCTTGTTCACGCTGTTCAGCGCCACCGGCAGGCGGTTGTTCGGTTGGCGGTAGTCAAAGGTTTGCGTGGCCATCTTGCCGGATTGCAGTTGACGGTTGCCGCTCCACTGGGTGATGGAGTCGGCGGTCTCGGTGACCGAGGCGCTGTGGAAGCGGATTTGCGGTTGCTCGGGGATGGCCACCAGCGTGCTGGAGTCATCGCAGATGATCATGGTGTGGCCTTCGGCGGTGTGCTCGAAGTAGTAGAACATCCCCTCTTCCTCCAGCAGGCGCTGGACGAAGTTGAAGTCGGTTTCGCGGTACTGGGTGATGTAGGTGTAGCGCTTCTGTGGCCGGGTCAGGCGAAACTCGTGGCGGGAAAACGCCGGACACAGAGCGAACACTTCGGTGACCACTTCCTCGACCGTGTTGCCCTGGAAGATCCGCGTGTCGAAGCGGTTCTTCAGCATCGAGAACCACGGGTTGAGGGTAGCGGTATAGCGCGCCATGCCGCCGTCGCTGCCGATGCTGGCAAAGCGTGTGAGGTAGCCGGTTATGTACCGCGGGCCGCCTTCGGCCAGTTCGATCTCGATGCTGACGTGCTGGCCCATCATGGATTTGAGCGGCACGCCGGAGTCTTCGCAGACCAGCAGCAGTTCGTAGTTGAACGCCCGCGACAGGGCTTCGGTGCCCTTGAAGGTTTCCAGCAGCAGCTCCTGCTCGGGGTTGGCCAGGTTGTGAAACTTGAACAGGCGGCGGTTCTGTGGCGACAGCAGCGCGGAGGCCAAGTCCATGATCATGCGAAATCTCCTTGAAAACACGGCCAGCACGCGCTTGCGATGCTCAGCTGCAACCCTGATCTTGCGGGCGTATTCTGCATGCGCGCATAACGCGCGTGCTTGCGGAATCATGCGACTGCCTGCAGAAAGGAAAGTGCCATCGTGCATTGAAATAAATGCGACAGGGTTCACATTCCCGAATGCCAGGCAGGCAGAAAGGCCCAAAGGAAACACCGGCAAAAGCTGCCCTGTCAACTCACTACAGGCCTAGGAAAACCGGGCAATACCGCCCTGCAAGGCAATGTCATATCGCCATCCTTCATCCTCCTCTCTGGCGCCCGGAAGCGCCCCCGGCAATCGCCGAACGGCCCGTCGCAGAAGGTTCTTGAGGTATCGATCAGCGCCCATGCCTGACAGCTCCCACTCGAGCTGTCTCGCTACCTGACGCATCAACTCCACTGGCGGAGAAAAATGTTTCATAACGTGGATTGGTTCAAATTTTTTGCCACTAGCCAATTCCGCCAAATGGCCATCGCGAACGCGGCCGTAATGGCACTTGCGGGATGCGGTCAGCCACAAAGCCGTGCAGCGATGCTCAATTGCCATCATTGCCGCGTACGCCTGTCATGAGAACAATGGGCTCTCCGCCGGACTTCGCCCCCATCCTGAGGTCTGAAGCGACATGCTGCGCTCGCCGCCGAGCGCCGCCACTTCCATGGACAGTGAAGCGAAAATGGATCTTTTAGCCAACATCCCCAGTTGGGGAGACATCGAACGCAATCTCGAGCAGAAATTCAGCGAGCTCAACCAGAGCGTCGACAGCGGCCTGAACAGCGCCCATGAGGCCTGGGACGGTTTCAGCCGACGAGTGAGCAATGGCGCCAACCAGGCCTATGGCTACCTCGGTGGCCAGCGTATCGACAACGTGCGCCAGGCCATGGCCCTGTCCTACCCGATCATTCAGGACAACCTCAAGCGCAAGTGGTCCTCGATAGGTATCGAGCAAATCCTGCCGGTGCTGCTGCAACTGGTCAAAGAGGTATCGATGATCCTCGGTGGCAGTGTGGCGGTTGGCTCGCTCGCCGGTGGCGTGGCCGGGGCGTTCGCCTTCGGCGTCGGCGCGGCGCCGGGCGCGGTGGCCGGCGCCGGCATTGGCCTGCAGGTCGGCAACCTGATCCTCATGGGCCTGGGGCTGTCCGCCATCGCCGAGTATTTTTATCAGGGCCTGCCGGCCTGCCTGTCGACCCTTCAGCAAGGCATGGCCACGGCCTGGTTCGCCGAGGATGGCCTCAAGCCCGCTGGCCTGGACCCGAGCGGCGGTTCCACGGCGCAGGCCCAGGAGCGTGTCGAGCGTGCTGCACGCCAGCTTGCTCGCGGGCAGGAGCAGTTGGTGCTGCTGTTACTGACAGCGATCGTCACCTACCTTACTCGGGGGCAGATGAAGGCCGGCGTCATGAGCAGCATGGAAAGCATTGCCGCCAGGAGCGCTCGGCTGCAGGCCGAGATCTCCAACAAGCAGCTGGCGGCCTGGTTGGCGAAGAATGAGCAGAAGCTATTGGCGCAGCCGGAGTTGCAAGTTAAAGAACCATCTCCCATCAGCCAGGTCGAGCCAAAGAGCTTGCGAGAATTTTATGCGAAACAGGACCCTGACTTTGTAGCGCACGATCAACAACTACAATATGCAGAGACTTTTGCACCCCGAGGCCTTAGCAACAAACAGATTAATGAGTATCTCGACAGCCCTGATGGTGAGCTATATCTGCAAAAGCTACGTGCCGCAGACCCCAAAGCATCAGACATGGACATTTTCAGCCGAGCCATCTCCCAGATAGGCTCGGGCAGTAACACTCCAAAACTGTCCATCATAGATTCGCCCCTCGTGAAAATCGTGCCAGTGGGACAAGAGGCAAGCCGTTACTCTCCATTTTTCACCACTATGGAGGAGCTGCAGTCTGCTGCGCAGGGAAGCCGAACCCTGGCTGATAGCCTAGGGTTACCGCTGGGCAGCGAGGCTACAAAATATTCAATTTTTGAAATGACGCCACTTAAACCAACAGAGGTTTTTGTCAGCAAGATTGCGCCTACCACCGAATTTGGAGGTAACATTGACAGGGTGGGTGGCGCACTTCAATATCTTACCCCTAACCGTAATGAGTGGTCGGCCACCAAGCTCATAGGCACTATTGATAACTAGGATAGACAATGAACACGCACACACTGAAGGCTACCGCTACAGCGCTTCGTGAAAAACTTGAGGCTCTCGAAGATCAAAATTCCGATGCGAAGCTGATGCTCAACACCCTACGCGGCCTCTTATTAAAAGCTGAAAATGGAAAAATTCATGCCCCCATGGAGGCTAGAGACATACCTGGTTACCGCTACTTACCGGAAACCAACTTACAGGACGATCGTAATCTCAGTCAGTTATTTGCAGAATTTTACATGGCATTGATTGATGGAGAGGAGTGGAGTTCCTTTAAGAAATTCCAAGCCAAAAATAAAAATCACGATTAGAAAAAGATGGAGCACATACAAGAAGCTTGCTCGAACGGGCAACTTGGCAGGACACCAATATACGAGGTAACCAGGATACTGCTGCCAACTTCTTCAAGCCACAGGACTATAAGTCTGCCGATTACATCCCCCTGCTCATTGAGACTCTGCATGATCACCGGAAAGAAATTGCGCGACTGACTATAGTCAAAGGTACGAACGGCGATCTTTCCGGAAACTTCTTCAAGTCACAGGGCTATAAGCCTGCCGACTACGAAGGCTACATGAACGGCTTGGACTTCACTCAACCAGTCTTCACGGAAACAATCAACCGGGGCAAGACACTTTGGCAATTCCAGGTGCCCGGCGGCCGGCAAGGGATGCGGTACTCTCCTACCCCTGACGTGGTGCCAGGGCAACTGGGGATCAACCCGCTTGGCCAGATCTACAAAACGGAAACCATCGTGCCCAAGATCGTGAACGTCTATCAGAGCACTGAGAAGGTCACGCTGCTGAGGAGCACCTCGGCACCGGTACTGGATACCTGGTCCGTTTCTTCCCAACCCTATAACGCCATTGGTGGTGCTCGGCGGATGACCTCTGGCCAACGCGAGCTCTTCAAACTGATAACACCAGGTGCATTATGAAACCCACAACCCCCCTCGGCTATGTACAGAAGGCTATCGACATCACCGCGCAGCGGAACAAGGCCTGTCCCGCTTACCCCATTTATGGGATGCTACTAAACCAACTTGACTATGTGAAAGCCGTGTTCGAAGGGCGTGAGCAAGATAAATCGAAACTCCACCAACTCAGTATCGGTGCCATTGCCACGAAAGAATTCGAAGAAAATGACCCCGAGTTGGCCAGAGCACTGAAAGACGCCTATTACGTAGCCATCCAGTCGGCTCGTGGCCTCAAAATTCAACTGCCCGATTGATTGCCGACGTTCGATCAGGCCAGCCACTGAACATCGAGCGCAGTCACTGACGAAAGCTATAAACCCTACACCCCGCAGGCTGAGCCACGATGGACATTTACGCACTCCGGCAAAAATCGATAGCGCTGCGTGTCATCATTGAACGGCTGAAGTCACACGACCCGGCCGCCATGAAGTTGAGTGTAGAGCTGACGCTCTTGTTGAACGCGGCAAAGCAGCAGCGGATCCGCACCCCGATGGAATGGCGTGACATCCCCGGAAGCTATCTGTTCACCGAAGAAGGGCTGCAGCAGTATGCCGATCTCGAGCACGCCTTCGCCGAGTTTCGTATCGAGCTGTCCGGGGGCGAGTCCCCTACCCTGCACAAGCTCAAGGCGCGCATGGGGGAGAAACCCTCCCAGGGATGATGGGCGGGCAGCCTTGCCATCTTTTCATGAGTCCATTACGCCTTTCGATTTGTTCAGGCTGAAGTCGTACTTTGCCAAGCTGCCGAAGCCTGCAAACACCTCGCCAACTAGGTCCTGCACCATCTTACCCTGGAAGATTCGCGAGTCGAGACGGCAAGTCAACATCACGCTTTCTTGATAACTGGCGTTTAACATCGCTTATTTTCGGCTCTTGAGTGAAAAAAACCGAGCCAACCATGAAGCATCACGTAACGCACGCACATATTCGATCTCAAGAAATGTGTATTGACGCGCCTCACGACGCTCGCGTTCTTTTAACGCCCTTAACGAAGCGATATTGGTGCGATTGTAGAGACCATATACAGCGAAATGAAAACCATCACACACAGCACCACGGCCATTCCATTGAACTATTATAGTTCTTAATCGTCGGATACAGCAGACTACTCAATCCTGCACCAAGCCCGCCCACAACCCACGAATTGGCCTGCTCGGGTTCGAATACTTCTACCCGCTCACCGCGTAACAGGAATGAACTCGCTTTGCTTCTATGCCCATAGGCCAATGCGAAAGCCAGCGCAGTAAGAATGAGCGGCACGGCGCTGATCGCAGGCGCCGCTACGCCTCCCATTTTTGCTTGTTTGTACGTTATCGCCATTGACAGGACAAATGCAAAAAGCGGCACGGAAGTCAAGCTGAAACAGAGACGCAAGGACGCAAAATCAGCAAATCTTTCAGAACGATAGGCGCATTTCACGCACCAGCAAAATGTAACAAAAGACGCTACAGCCATGAGCACAAAAACAATCTTCGGCGCCACCCCAAGTGTCAACACTGAAATCATAAGCGTCAAAAACCAGAAGGCCCAAACTCGCACAAAAAACCGTTCGGTCGTAAACATTTAATTCAATCTTTCCCAGTCAGGTAATCTCCCAAGTCAGTCCCCAAACCGGTTGCCGTCAAGGCTGGCCATAAAGCAATGCGTCCAGTTCATCATGCTGCGGCGAGAGATCGAAGAGCTTGGCTGCCAGTTCCTGGATATGTTGCGACCACGCAACCTTCTCCACCCACTCCGGCGGCATGCCGGACACGCCGTACAGCGCACCCGCCAACTGGCCGGCGGTGGCCGCGACACTGTCGGCATCATCGGCAAGGTTGGCGGCCAGGAGGATCGCGTCCTTGAAGTTGTCGGTGTTCCATACGGCCCACAGTGCCGCTTCCAGGGTATCGATGACGTAGCCGGAGGAGCGGATCTGTTCGCGGCTCTTTTGCTTGTACTCGCCCGCATTGATGATCATCGGGCGAGGCCGCAACGAACGCACCGCTGGGGCCAGGGCCTCTTCCTTGTCTGCACCGTTGAGCGCCAGATGCAGCTGTGCCGCAAACAGCTGACAGCAGTTCACTGCCTCGTCGGCGTTGTGGGTCACGCTGCTTTGCGTGACGCTTTCCCACCAGCTTGCCGACAGCGAGTGCCGGCGGAAGATTGCCGTAGGCGCAAGGCGGATGATGGAGCCATTGCCAGCCGTCGAGGGGTCATAGTTGCCTTGCCAGGTAATACCCTCGCGCAGCCAGCCTTCAAGGGCATTGCGCGTGGCATTGCCGATATCGAAACAACGACCGTTGGCACTGTTTTCCCCGCGCCGGTACCAGCGGACCAAGGCATCTGCGTAGGTGGCGTAATCGAACTTGCCCTTGCTCACATACGTGTCTGCCAGGCACAGCGCCATGCTGGTGTCATCAGTCCACTCACCCGCAACGAGGTTGAACGGGCCACCCCCGACCATGTCGCTCACCTGCCCCCTGTCGCGGGCCTGGAACTCGAGCGTGGTGCCGACCGCATCGCCGATGGCCAGGCCAAGCAGCGCGCCCTTGGCGCGGTCCAGTGCCTGCTCCGCGGTCAATGTGCAGGCCCTGGAGTGCAGCCAGCTTGGCTTGACCGCCGGCGCCGCCAGTGCATCAGGCTGCAAGGTGGAGTCCATCCGCTGCTGCAACTGCCGGGAGGGCTCCGGCGACAGATGCGCATAACGTTGCACGTAGTCGGCCAGCAATGCGTTTGAGCTTCTTAGATCGATCATGGGATTTCTTTGAGAATGAATTGGGTAACGGAGCCATTGGCGTATCAACGGTACCATTGCCTGCGGTCGAGGCCTTGATATTGCCGATGTCGAAGCAACGGCCGTTGACGCTGTTTTCAGTCTGCCGGTACCAGCGCGCCATGGCATCGGCAAAGGAAGCGAAATCGAATTGGTCGTTGGCCCTTGGCCCTTTGTAGCGTAGGTGCCCCCAGGCACAGGGCCATGCTGGTATCGTCGGTCCACTCACCAGACGCCAGGCGCAAGGGACCACCGCCGACCCTATCGTAAACATGCCCTTGACCACGCCGCTGAAACTCCAGCGTCGTGCCTACTGCATCACCAATCGCCAGACCAGGCAATGCACCCTGAGCGCGATCCAGTGCCTGGTCCTGTGATAACGTGCTGAACCTGTTGTTCAGCCATGCCGGTTTGATCCGCGGCAGCCAGGGAATGCTCAGGCACACATGAAAGACCATCCCGAACTCTACGTAAGGTCCCCTGTTCTTTTCCGGCTTACGGCCATCGGTCTGATGCTGTCCATGCTCGCCATGGGAGCACTGGCGGTGTACGCCTTATGGACGGATATCGTACCCCTCTACGGCCGGATCTACCGTAATGCGCCGGTCGTGGAAACCCCGCTCAAAGCTTTCTTCATGATTGCATTCATTCCGCTGGGGCCTTGCCTGATCGTTGGTAGCCTGATCGCCGCATGGACCGGTCGAAAGTTTGACCCACTGAAAACGTCTTGGCTGCATGGGTTCCAGCTACGCTCGCTGCAACTCACGGTTGTGCTGATGGTTATCGTCGCACCGGCAATGATTACGCTGACCACAGCAACGCTTTCGGCAAAGGGCTACTGGTCGTGCCCGAAGCTCAGGATCTCGGGCTCCGGTTGGCAGATGTTCTGGGTTAACGATGAACGCGTGTGCTTCAAGCCGGATCATTACATCAACGACAATTGGCCATGTAAGGCAATCAATGGCAGAGACGTTTGCGTACAGGTCGATGGTCGCTGAGTTGGATGCAACCGGCTGCGCCGGTGTTCGCGGGCAATCCCGCACCTACCCGCACCTACTAGCATCGCGCTAGTTATCGATTTTGAACAATAAAGTTACCCTGCTGGATGCGACAAAACTCGTCGCATTGCCATCATCCTGACGCGCTTCCCTAACCCCGCAACGCGCAGGCGGCCAGCCCACAAAATGAGAACTGATTCACTTTTTGAAAAAAACTTTTGCCAATGATTTTCATGTCTTCCCAGCCCCTTTCGCACCCAGTCTTTAGGGCTTAACCCCCCCATTTCCTGCGACCAGTACCGCTGTCAATATCACAGCGCCATTATTGCGCAGCGTCGTAAAACAGGGAAAAAATCGCCACCCTCGCCGGAACTTCTTCCTCAGCGAGGTGCCCTAGTCGGCATTGCTGGCAACACAATATTCATGTGCCAGCACTCAGATTTGCCGCAGCCGATGGCTCAATTTCAGGTCGACGCCACTGGCGTTCAGGACGATCAAGCAGGCACATGGACGCGATGTACCGATGACACAATCATTCGATGTCGAAGCACTGATCAAGCTGCGTAGCCAGACGCGGGCGATCTCCGATGCGCTGAAGGCGCAGGCGGCGGATTACCTCGCCACCGTGGCACCGCTGATCCGTCCGCAAACCCTGTTTGGCGAATACCTGCAAGGCGCCCAGCGCAGCAGCGGGCGCGAAACCCAGGGCCACTTCCAGGCTCTGGTCGAACTCTACGAGCGTATCGGCTCGGCCGCGCCGTTCCAGCTGGTCACCGAGCTGGAAGTACCGCTGAACCTGATCAGCACCACCCCCGAACTGTTCCCGCTGGAATACGACAAGGTCCTCGAACAGAGCCGCCAGACCATCCGTATCACCAGCCCTACCCGCTGGGTAGTGGGCTTCCACGCCTTCGACCTGGCGCGGTTTCGCAATGTCATCAAAGACCCCAACCGCAGCAGCGCCGAGCTGTACCGCTTCGTAGTGCACTACCTCGTGCTGTTCTACTGCCTGAGCAAGTCGCCTGGCCTGGGCCGGCTGTTCGAAGGCCTGCGCTACGGGCTGAGCTTCGAACGCCTCAAAGGCTTTGGCGACCTGCCGTTCTGCGTCATCAGCTCGCCGGTGCGCTCGGAACTTCCCGACGATTCGGTCATCCGTAGCAGCACGCAAATTGCCGGCAACACCAGCTTCGAAGAACTGGTGGGCCGCGACAACATTCTGGAAATGAACGACGACATCCGTCAGCGCCTGCTGCTGACGATCGAAGGACTGTAACCCGCAGTGCCCCACACCGGGCCGCGCAATGATTCGCAGCGAACTGCTAGCACTGGAGAACACGATGGCGAAGAAGGAAAGCACCCAGCACAAACTCGACCGCGTCCGCGCGCCGCGGGTCCATATCACCTACGACGTGGACATCGGCGATGCCATCGAGAAAAAGGAGCTGCCCTTCGTCGTCGGCGTACTGGGCGACTTTTCCGGCAACCCGCTGGAGCCGCTGCCCAAGCTCAAGGACCGCAAGTTCGTCTTCATCGACCGGGACAACTTCAACGGTGTGCTCAAGGGCATCAAGCCACGCCTGACCTACCGGGTCGACAACACCCTGGCCAAGAACGGCACCCAGCTAGGCGTGGAGCTGAACTTCAACAGCCTTGAAGACTTCGAGCCACAGAACGTGGTCAAGCAGGTCGAGCCGCTGCGCAAGCTGCTTGAAGTGCGCAACAAACTGGCCGACCTGCGCAACAAGATGGGCGGCAACGACAAGCTCGAAGAGCTGCTGATGGACGTGCTGCAGAACACCGAAAAACTCAAGACCCTGGGCAAGGAATTCGGCCGTGAAGCCGAAGTGAAAGACCCATCCAGCAGCGATCGCGCCTGAGCAGGAGCCCGAACATGACCGACAAGCAAACCGCACCGCAACAGGCCGGCGAACTGGTCGAAGTAGAAAACTTCGCGCCACAGCCCTCACTGCTGGACAGCATCATTTCGCAAAGCCGCGTGGCCCGTTCCGACACCGAGCGCAACCGCACCCGCGACCTGATTGGCGAATTGGTGAACCAGGTGCTCGAAGGTGAGATGACGCCGAGCAAAGACCTGATCGCCGTGCTCGACTCGCGTATCGCCGAGATCGATTCGATGCTCTCCGAGCAGATGAACGAGATCATGCACGCCCGCGAGTTCCAGCAGTTGGAAGCCTCCTGGCGCGGCCTGAAATACCAGGTAGACCAGACCGAAACCAGCACCACGCTGAAGATCCACCTGCTCAACGCCTCGAAGAAAGACCTGGTACGCGACCTGAAGGCCGCCAGCGAATTCGACCAGAGCGCGCTGTTCAAGAAAGTCTACGAAGAAGAGTACGGCACTTTCGGTGGCGCGCCGTTCGGTATGCTGATCGGTGACTACGAGTTCAACCGCAACCCCGAAGACATGTACCTGCTGGAAGAGATCTCGCACGTGGCAGCGTCGGCGCATGCACCGTTCATCTCCGCCGCCTCCCCCGAGCTGTTTGGCTGGGACTCGTTCACCGAGATGTCCGGCCCGCGTGACTTGGCAAATCTCTTCGACACCGTCGAATACGCCAAGTGGAAGTCGTTCCGCGCCTCGGAAGACTCACGCTACGTCGGCCTCACCCTGCCCCACGTGCTCGGCCGCCTGCCATATGGCCCTGATACCACGCCGGTGGAAGAATTCAACTTCGTCGAAAGCGTCGACGGCCGCGACCACAACAAGTACCTGTGGATGAACGCCGCCTATGCCCTCGGCACCCGCGTCACCGATGCTTTCGCCCGCTACGGCTGGTGCGTGGCCATCCGCGGCGTAGAAGGTGGCGGCCTGGTCGAAGGCTTGCCAACCCATACCTTCAAGACCGACGACGGCGAAATCGCCCTCAAGTGCCCGACCGAGATCGCCATCACCGACCGCCGCGAAAAAGAGCTGTCGGACCTGGGCTTCATTCCCCTGGTGCACTGCAAGGGCACCGACTATGCCGCGTTCTTCGGCACCCAGTCGGCGCAGAAGCAAAAGCAATACAATACCGACATCGCCAACGCCAACGCACGCCTGTCGGCCCAGCTGCAGTACATCTTCGCCACGTCGCGCATCGCCCATTACATGAAGGCAATCATGCGCGACAAGATCGGCAGCTTCGCCTCGCGCATGGACGTGGAGCGCTTCCTCAACCAGTGGCTGGCCAGCTACGTGCTGCTGGACGACACCGCCAGCCAGGAGGCCAAGGCCAAGTTCCCGCTGCGCGAAGCCCGCGCCGAGGTGTTCGAGGTACCAGGCAAGCCAGGCGTCTACAAGGCTGTAACCTACCTGCGCCCGCACTACCAGCTCGACGAACTGACCGCCTCGCTGCGCCTGGTCGCCGAACTGCCTCAAGGGGCGCGCGGCTGACAAGCCGGTGTGTACAGGGATGACACATGAGTAACCAGGCCCGCCTGCTGCCCTCGCTGCTCGACCGACTGCTGGACGACCGTCCGTTCCAGTCGGCCGAGCCGGCCGCGCAGCGCACCTGCTCGCTGGCCGAGTACAAGGCCAGCATCGTCCGTGACCTTGAGGTGCTGGTGAATACCCGCCAGTCCCTGGTCGCCGAAGAGCTCGACGGCTTCAGCCAGCTCGGTGGTTCCATCCTTGAATACGGCATGCCCGACTTCATCAGCCGCAGCGTGCTCGACCCACATGACCGCCGCCTGATCCAGCAACAGCTGGAGCGGGCGATCAGTACCGGAGACCGGCGTTTCCGCCGGGTCCGTGTGCAGCTGTTGGCCCAGCAGAACGGCCACCGCATGTTGACCTTCCGCGTGGACGCCGTATTGCGTCTGCAGGACATCAGCCGCCAGGTCTCGTTCGACGCCGTGCTGCAGGTCAACACCCAGGAATACAAAGTGCAGAACCTCAACTGATGCTCGACGAACTGCTGCCCTACTATGAAAAGGAACTGTCGCACCTGCGCTTCCTCGGCCAGGAGTTTGCCGCGCAGTACCCGAAAATCGCTTCGCGCTTGCTGATCGAGGGCGACAACTGCGAAGACCCGCACACCGAGCGTCTGATCGAGGCGTTCTCGTTCCTTTCTGCGCGGGTGCACAAGAAGCTCGATGACGAGTTTCCGGAAATCGTCGAATCCTTCCTTGAGGTGCTGTACCCGCATTACCTGCGCCCTACCCCCTCGATGTCGATTGCCGAGCTGAGCCTGGGCAGGCACGAGAAAGTCACCGAAGCGTACCGAGTGGCGCGCCATACCGAGATGCATGCCAACGCCATAGAGGGCGTGGTGTGCAAGTTCCGCACGTGCTACCCGGTAGAGCTGTGGCCGATTGCCGTGCAACAGGCCTCGTTCGTCGAAATGGAACGTTCTGCCTTCAACGGCCACAGTGCCGACCTGGTCGCACACCTGCGTATCCGCCTTGCAGCCACCGGCGATGCTCTGTTCGGGCAGATGCAAATGGACCGCCTGCGGTTTTTCCTCGACGGCGAAGCAACGCTCATGCTGCACCTGTACGAGCTGCTGTTCAATAACCTGGCCAAGGCGACCTTGAGCTTCAACGACGGGGGCCGCAGCCGTGAGGTCGCACTGCCCGTCGATGCCCTCAAGGCCGTAGGCTATGCCCGCGACGAAGGCCTGGTTGACTACTCGGAGCGCTCGTTCCTCGGTTACCGGCTGCTGCACGAATATTTCACGTTCCCCGACAAGTTCATGTTCTTCGACCTCAGTGGCTTTGCCCGCATTCTGCAGGGCAAGGCCATCGAGCAGGTCGACATTAATTTCTATTTTTCCGACTACGACCTTGGCGAGCGACTGGCGCGGTTGACCCAGAATATCGGGCGCAACAACTTCAAGCTCAACTGCACGCCCATCATCAACCTGTTCCGCCAGCAAGCCGAGCCGATCAAACTGACCCACACCCAGCACGAGTATCCGGTCACCCCGGACACCCGGCTGCACAACGCAGCAGAAGTGGTATCCATAGACCGTGTGCGTCGGGTTCGTAAACTGGGGGGCACCGACCAGGTTGCCACTTGCCAGCCGTTTTTCGAGCCGCGAGGCGAGCAAGACCCGCACAGCAGCTTCTGGGTTGCCCGGCGGCGCGCCCAGGGTGACGCCACTGCCATGAGCATTCGCGTGGTCGACCGCGACCTGGAGCTGATCAGCGCCAGCAGCGACACCCTCAGCATCGCCCTCACCTGCAGCAACCGCGATGTCCCGCTCATGCTCCCGTTCGGCGGCGAGCGTGGCGATTTCAACATTCCCGCCAACTCGGTAATCAAGGATATCCGCTGCCTGCGCAAGCCCACCGCCACGGTGCGCGTGCCATTGGGCAAAGGCTTGATATGGCGCCTGATCGCGCACCTGTCGCTGAACCATATGTCACTGGTCAGCCAAGGCCGTGAAGTGCTGCTGGAGCTGCTGTCGCTTTACAACTACCGCAACGTCTCGGCCATCCGCAAACAGATCAACGGCATCAAGGCCATCAACAGCGAGCCGGTAGTTGCGCGTATCGGCCATCCGCGGCCGAACTTCGTGCGGGGCGTGGGCATTACCCTCACCCTCGACGAGCACCAGTTCACCGGCAGCGGCGTGTTCCTGTTCGGCATGGTGCTGGACCACTTCTTCGGCCAGTACTGCTCGATGAACAGCTTCACGCAACTGACCCTGCGCACCCAACAACGAGAAAAGAGAGTCGTCCAATGGCCAGCACGTACTGGCGATCAGCCCCTGGTCTGATCGATCAGGCCCGAGCCGAGCCGCACCGATTCGAATTCTTTCAATTGGTGCGCCTGCTCCGCCTGCACTACAGCCGCACCGGGCGCATGGACCTGGCAACCCGGCCCCACGAAGACCCGCTGCGTTTCCGCACCCAGCTGTCGCTGGCGTTTCCGGCCAGCGAAGTCAGCGACCTGCACTTCGAGCACGCAGGCAAGGTCTCGCCTGCCGGCCTGCCACTGTCGCAAGTGCAGGTTACCTTCATGGGCCTGGTCGGGCCTTCAGGCGTGCTGCCGCGTCCGTACACCGAGTTGCTGCTTGAGCGCCATGTGCAGTTTCGAGACGATGCCGCCCATGCCTTTCTCGACATTTTCTCGCACCGCATGACCACGCTGTTCTACGAGGCCTGGCAAAAATACAAATTCCATATAGAGCACGAGCGCACTGGCAGCTCGGGCTTCGATGGCTACCTGCTCAACCTGGTGGGCCTCGGCCCGCGGGCGCAGAAGCTCAAGTTTGAAGAACAACCGTCAGCATTGCGTCGCGAGCTGTTCAGCTATTTTGCCGGCCTGCTCAGCCAGAAGCCGCGCAATGCGCTGAACCTCGAGCGCATGCTCGGCTTCTATTTCTCGCTGCCGATCCACGTCAAGCAGTTTGCCGGGCGCTGGTTGCACCTGCCGCCTGAGCAGCGCACCCAGCTTGGCCGGCGCAACGCCCAGCTTGGCCACAGCGCCGTTGCTGGCAAGCGGGTGTGGGACTACCAATCGTGCATTCGCATTGAGCTGGGCCCACTGAGCCTGGCCGATTACCAGCGCTTCCAGCCTGGTACCGAGTGCTATCGCAAACTCGTCGAGCTGGTGCGCTTCTATATAGGTGCCGGCCTGGACTTTGAAATCGCCCCGCGCCTCAAGCGCGAGGCGGTACCGTGCGCCCGGCTCGGCCGCAACGGCAATGTCGCGTTGGGCTGGCTCGGCTGGCTCAAACGCCCTGGCCGTGACGCGGAGCCTTCGCGTTGCGCCGTTTTCCATATTCCTTACGATGGGGTCGCCTTGTGAACCTGAAGTCGCTGTTCGCCAAGCTCAACGAAACCAGCCGCACGGCCACCGAAAGCGCAGCGGCCCTCTGCCTGTCAGAGCACCACTACGATGTCGAGGTGGAACACCTGCTGCTGCAGTTGCTCGACACCGGTGACAATGACCTGGCCCCGATCCTGCGCCACTATGAGGTGGTCGCCGAGCGCCTGCAGGCGCAGCTGGTCACCGCCCTGGGCACGTTCAAGAAAGGCAATACCCGCACCCCGGCGCTGTCGCCGCACATTACCCGCATGATCGAGCAGGCCTGGCTGCTGGCGTCCATCGAGTATGGCGTCGGCCAGGTGCGCAGCGGCCACTTGCTGCAAGCCCTGCTCGACGACGCCGAACTGCGCCGGGTGGTCGTTGCCTCGGCGCCGGAGCTGGAAAAAATCAATGCCAACGACCTGCGCCTGAACCTCGCCGCGCTCGTCGAAGGCAGCGCCGAGTCCCGCCAGGCAAGCGCCCTGGCCAGCCCGGCGGCACCGGTGGCCAACAGCAGCAAGGCAGGCGGCAAGACCCCTGCGCTGGACCAGTACACCGTCAACCTCACCCAAAGTGCACGCGAAGGCCGCATCGACCCAGTGCTGGGCCGTGAGTTCGAAGTGCGGCAGATGGTCGACATCCTCACCCGCCGCCGGCAGAACAACCCGATCCTCACCGGTGAAGCCGGCGTTGGCAAAACCGCCGTGGTCGAAGGCCTGGCCCTGCGCATCGCCCAGGGCGACGTGCCAGCTGTGCTCAAGAACGTTGCCGTGCATACCCTCGACCTTGGCCTGCTGCAAGCCGGCGCCGGGGTAAAGGGTGAGTTCGAAAACCGCCTGAAGGCGGTCATCGAAGAGGTCAAACGCAGCCTGCACCCGATCATCCTGTTCATCGACGAAGCCCACACCCTGATCGGCTCTGGCGGCCAGGCCGGGCAGAACGACGCTGCCAACCTGCTCAAGCCGGCGTTGGCGCGTGGCGAACTGCGTACCATCGCCGCCACCACCTGGGCCGAGTACAAGAAGTATTTCGAGAAGGACGCCGCCCTCGCCCGCCGCTTCCAGGTGGTAAAGGTCGAAGAGCCTGACGAGGACAAGGCCATTCACATGTTGCGCGGGCTGCTGGGCAAGATGCGCGAGCACCACAAGGTGGCGGTGATGGACGAAGCGCTGGTGCAGGCGGTGCGCCTGTCCAGCCGCTACATCACCGGGCGCCAGCTGCCTGACAAGGCGGTCAGCGTGCTCGACACCGCCTGTGCGCGCATTGCCCTGGCACAATCGTCGCAGCCTGGCTTGCTGGAAGACTGCCGTCGACAGATCGACAACCTGCAGGCAGAAATTGACGTGCTCGGCCACGAAGCTGGCAAAGGCCACGACCATGCCCGCCGCTTGAGTGAGCTGCAGGCCAGCCTGCAGGCCAAACAGCAGCAGGAACAGCAATTGAACGAGCAGTGGCAGCAAGAGCTGGCGCTGGTCGAACAGCTCAAGGCGCTGGATGCCGCCAACGACGCCGATGCCGGGCAGCTCAATAGCCTGCGCGCCGAACTGGCTCGCGTGCAAGGCGACCAGCCACTGGTGCACGCGCTGGTCGACAGCGGCGCCATCGCCCAGGTCATCAGCGGCTGGACCGGCATCCCGCTGGGCAAGATGCTGCGTGACGAAATCGACACCGTACAGCGCCTGCCCGCCCTGCTCGGCGAGCGCGTGCTGGGCCAGGACCATGCCCTGCACGAAATCGGCAAGCGCATCAAGATTTCCCGGGCGCGCATGGAAGACCCGAACAAGCCGATCGGTGTGTTCCTGCTGCTCGGCCCCAGCGGCGTCGGCAAGACCGAAACCGCCCTGGCCCTGGCCGATACCCTGTACGGCGGCGAGCGCAACCTGATCACCATCAACATGTCCGAATACCAGGAGGCTCACACCGTGTCGAGCCTCAAGGGCTCGCCACCCGGCTACGTCGGCTATGGCGAAGGCGGCGTGCTGACCGAGGCGGTGCGCCGCAAACCGTACAGCGTGGTGCTGCTCGACGAGGTTGAAAAAGCCCACCCGGACGTGCTCGAACTGTTCTTCCAGGTATTCGACAAGGGCGTACTGGACGACGGTGAAGGCCGCGAAATCAATTTCCGCAACACGGTGATCATCCTCACTTCCAACACTGGCACCGAGCGCATCATGCAGACCTGCCTGAATGCCACCGAGCTGCCCACGCCGCAGGCCATCGTCGAAGGCCTGCGCGACGAACTCAATCATGTGTTCAAGCCGGCCTTCCTTGGCCGCCTGAGCATCGTGCCGTTCTACCCGGTGCAGGACCAGATCCTGGAGCGCATCGTCGCCCTCAAGCTCGCGCGCATCGCCAAGCGCTTCGCCCGCAACCACCAGGCCGAACTGAGCTACGACGAGGCGCTGGTCAAAGCTATCGCTGCGCGCTGCACCGAGGTCGACAGCGGTGCGCGCAATATCGACAACATTCTGTCCCAGACCTTGATGCCCGAACTCGCCCAGCGCGTGCTCGAACGCATGGCCCAGGACACGCCCATCGAACGCCTGGTGATCGAATTGGGCAGCGATGGCGACTTTGCCTATCGCCTGGCCTGATCAATGACCGGAGGTTTAGCCGTCATGCAACTCAAGCACACCGCCCTCAAACGCCTGACCACCGCGGCCCTGCTGCTGGCGCTGGCCGGTTGTGGGGTTACCGACCGAATCGGCAAACGCATGGAGGACAGCTGGGCTGCCGACATGCTGGCCGACAACGAGAAGGTCATCCTGACCTCTGACGGCGGCAACCAGCTCAACCCTGATGCCGAGGGCAAGCCACTGTCGGTGGTGATGCGCGTGTACCAGCTGACGGACCTCGAGCGCTTCGCAGCGTCCGATGCAGAGACCCTGTGGGATACCCCGCAAAAGGCACTCGGCAACACCCTGGTGGAAGCACGCGAGATCACCCTGCTGCCGGGCATCGGCCAGATCGACCAATGGCCGCTGGCCAAGAATGCTCGCTACGTTGGTGTGGCGGCGTTCTTCCGCGATGAACAAGGCGCGCGCTGGAAAGTCGCTTTCGACGCCAACTCGCTGCGCAAGGACGGCATCTGGTTCTCCTCCGACGGCCTGCGGGTACTGGTGGACAAGACTGAAATCAGCGCCATGCGTGGCGTGGATGTGCTGGACAAACCACCCACCGCCGACCAGCTCGCGGCTGCGCAAAAGGCCAAAGACGCTGACCCGACCCTGACGGACAAGGTGCAGGGCGCAGTTATCGAAAAAGCCTCCGACGCCGCAGGCCAGTCGGCCAGCAACGCCATGGATTCAACCTTCAACTCTTTAGTGGATAGCGTCAAATGAGCAAGCAGAGCCGGGTGATGTGGTCGGAAGGCATGTTCCTGCTGCCCCAGCACTTCCAGTACCAGGACGAGTTCCACCAGCACCAGTTGGCTGAGTCGACACTGCGCAGTACCCCTTTCCATTGGGGGGTACAAGCGCTGCAGGTCGACGAAGACGCCCTGGCCAACGGTACGCTGCAGCTCAAACGCCTGAAGCTTGTGTTCCCAGATGGCAGCCTGTACGACGCGCCGCAGCACGACCCGCTGCCTGCCGCACGCGACCTCAAAGACCTGCTCAAGGCCAATGACCTCAAGGTCTATGCGGCACTCAAGCTGCCTGAGCCCTTTGGCCTCAATTACGTCGAAGATGGCCACGAACACAAGGCTGCGCGGCGTTTTCGCAAACAGTTCGACACCCTGCCAGACCTTAACGAAGGCGAACTGGAGAACGAAATCACCAGCCTGCGCCTGAACGTGGTAATGCTGGTCGACGGTGACAGCCTCGACGGTTACACCCATTGTCCATTGGCCAAGCTGACCCGCAACAGCATGGGCGGCTTCAATATTGACCCGCATTTCGTCCACCCTACCCTGCACCTGGGTAGCCACGAAACCATCGCCGGGCTCGGCAAGCGCCTGCTCGGGGCCCTGCAGGCCAAGAGCAAGGCACTTTCCGGCCGGCGACGTGAGCGCGCCGACCAGATCGCCGAGTTCGGGTCCAGCGACGTCACGCTGTTCTGGTTGTTGAACACGGTCAACCGTGCCCACCCGCAGTTGGCTCATCTGCTGGCTCATCCGCGCCTGCACCCGGAGCGCTTGTACCTGTTCCTCGCCGACCTGGCTGGCGGGCTGCTGACCTTCACCCTGGACACCCAGTTAAGCGACATCCCTGAGTACGACCATCAAGACCCCGCAGCATCATTGGTGAAACTGGACGAGATGATCCGGGTAATGCTCGACAACGTCGTGCCCAACCAATGCATCGTCATCAACCTTACCCAGACCAAACCGTCGCATTGGCAAGGCCAGTTGCACGATCCACGCCTGGCCGAGGCGGACTTCTATATTGCCGTGCACGCCGACATGCCCGGCGCCAGCCTGCTGGAGCTGGTGCCCCGGGCGTTCAAGGTCGGCTCACCGGAAGACATCGAAGTGGTGGTCAACAGCGCCATGCCTGGTGTCACCCTCAATCATGCCGCCCGGCTGCCGAACGCGATTCCGGTACGCCTGGACAACCAGTACTTCGCCATCGAGCCGCACGGCAATGTGTATGAGCGAATGATCAATGCCCAGGCCATCTGCTTCTATGCGCCCAGCGCCTTTACCAACCTCAAGCTTGAACTGATGGCGGTGCTCAAATGACCGAAGCCGTATTGCAACAGGGCGCCGTCGCGGCCGCCAATGACAAACCGACACTCAAGGACCTGGTCCAGGACTTCATCAGCATGGCGCTGATCGTGCGTCGCGGGCGCCAGGTCACCTCGGTGCAGGCTTTCGAAGGCAGCGTCGAGCGCTTTTTCACCAACCTGGAGCGTGATGCCCGCGCCGCCAACTACAGCGTCGAGCAGGTCAAGGACACCCAATACGCGCTGTGCGCTTTCCTCGACGAAAGCGTACTGCGCTCAGGCGACAACGAACTGCGCCGGCACTTTGAACTGCAGCCGTTGCAGTTCCGCTATTTCGGCGTGCACCTGGCAGGTGAAGGCTTCTTCGAGAAAGTGGATGCGCTACGTGCCGACGTCAAGCAGAACATCGACGTGCTCGAGGTCTACCACCTGTGCCTGGCCCTGGGCTTCGAGGGCAAGTTCAGCCTCGGGCAGAAAGACCAGCTGCGCTACCTGGCCAATACCTTGGGCCAGGATATCGCCCGCTACCGCAAGGCGCCTAAAGCCCTGTCACCGGACTGGGCCCTGCCCGACCAGGTGTCGCAGATGCTGCGCCATGAAGTGCCGCTGTGGGTGTATCTGACGCTGATCGCGCTGGTCTGCATCGCCGTGTACCTCACGCTCGACTGGTTGCTGGACAAGGACGTCGCCGCCCTGTCCGAACAAATCCGCCAGCTGTTCAGTGCCTGAGCACACGTCAGGTAGCCGAGTCAGGAAGACATGAAAACATTACTGCGTCTGTTGAAAAGCTTCTGGGTGCTGCTGCCATTGCTGTGGCTGGCCAGCCTGTTGATTTGCTGGCTGGCCGCGCCGCTGGTGCCGTGGCTGCGTCATCACGTGCCGGAAGCGCTGGCAATAATCAGTGCCTGCTTCCTGCTGGTGATTGTGCTGCGCCAATATCAGCGCATCCGTGCCGAGCACAACCTCGAGAACCTGCTGCAAATCGAGGTCGACCGCTCGTGGAATGCCACCGGCGAGTTCCGTGACCAGCAGGTACTGCGCGAGCGCCTGAAGCACGCCATCGCCATGCTGCGCACCGACCGCTCTGCCGGAGGCGGCGGCAAGGCCGCGCTGTCCGATCTGCCCTGGTACCTGGTGGTTGGCATGTCGGCTGCGGGCAAGACTTCGCTGCTGACCCATTCCGGCTTGTCGGCCAGCATTGCCACGGCCAACGACAGTGAAAGCGGTACCCAGCACTGCGACTGGTACTTCAGCCCCGATGCCGTGATGATCGATACCGCCGGGCGCTACCTGCGCGACGACCAGTCGGCCAGCGAGTTCTCGGCCTTTCTGCGGATGCTGCGCAAGCAGCGCGGCAAGGCGGCGATCAATGGCCTGGTCCTGGTGGTAAGCCTGCCCGAGTTACTGGCGGCCAACAGCGATGAGCGCAATGCCCTGGCCAACCAGTTGGTGGCACGGGTCGAAGAGTACGCCGAATGCCTGGGCGCCAACCCGCCGATCTACCTGATGCTGAGCAAGACCGACCAGTTGCCGGGGTTCAGCCAGGCATTTGAGGGCCTCGACCTGCACGAACGCCAGCAGCCGCTGGGCATGACCTTTGGCCTGTCGGAAATCCGCAACAATGGCCTGCACGCCGTGATGCAAACGCGGCTGAAAAACCTGCAAGGCGGTATTCGCCAGCACGTCGACGCACAGATGATCGCCCTCGGTGCCGAAGCCGATAGCACCCTGTTGAACTTCCCGCAGTATTTCGCCGCCCTCAGTGAAGTGCTCGAACCCTTCCTTGACCACTTCACCCAGGGCCATCGCGGTGGTAATCCGCTATTGCTGCGGGGCCTGTACTTCACCAGTGCGCTGCAGACCGGGCAGCAGCTGGGGCAGGTTTACGAAGACGTCATCGCCGATGAGTTCGCCCTCCAGGCGGCCTACGACGAGCGCGTCGAAAGCACCACCAAGGCCGTCGGTAACCGCAGCTACTTCATCACCGACACCTTCCGCCGGGTGATCTTCCCGGACCGCGACCTGACTTTGTACCAGTCGCGCCAGGGCAGCCAGGCCGCGTTCAGCCCTCTGTTACTAGGCCTGGCCGTCGCCACGGGGGTTGTGTTCATCGGCTGGCAGGCTCTTTCGTTCATCAACAACCGGCAATGGCTCGAAGGCCTGCGCGGGCAACTGGCGCAGATCGAACAAGCGCAGGAGCGCGAGCAACTGCTGGCTGCCGGCAAGGGGTTGGAGGTGCTGCGCGAACAGATGTCGATCGTCGAAGCCCATCGCCTGCAAGGTGTCCCGCTGCAATTGGCTGCCGGCCTTTACCATGGCGAAGCGATCCACCAGGTGAGCAGCACCGCTTACCTGGCGCAATTGCGCAGCCAGGCGCTGGAGCCGATCGCCCGCAGCCTGCAAGTGCAGATGCGCGCGTTCAACACCTTTGCCAACGGCATCAACCAGGCCCTGGAGTTCACCCCGGCGCCGCAGCCTAAAAAACGCAGCGGCAAGGCGATCGCCGCTGCCGTGGCCGCCAAGGCCGCCGCAGTCGACACCCGCCTGGGCGCCTACGCCGCCAAGGTCAACCTGGCCACGGCCAGCGATGCTGCCGAGCTGTCTGCCACTACCGGCGGCCTGTCGTTGTCCGAAGAAATGCTTGGCCGGCTGAACGAACAACAGGTGGCCTCGATCATCGAGGCCTACAACACACTCAAACTGTACCTGCTGCTGACCGAACCCCAGGCTCACCCGGACCCGGCCTTCGTCTCTGCAAGCCTGCCCCAGGCCTGGGCCGGCGCAGCAGTTGAAGGGTCCCCGGCCGACACCCGGGTAATCGAGGAAAACGTGCCGCTGTACGTGCAGCTGCTGGAGCAAGGCCAAGCGCCCGCGCTGCCGCGCAACGAGCAGTTGATCAATGAAACCCGGCAGAACCTCAAGGCATTCATGATCTCCAGCTCCCTGGTCGATCGCGAATACCTGCGCCTGCAACTTGAGTCGAGCCGCCAGTTCCCGGCGCTCAGCCTCAACGACCTGGTCCCGCAACCGGGCCGCGCGCTGCTGTACAGCTCCGCTGGGGTACCGGCAATCTACACGCGCCAGGGCTGGGACACCTTCGTCAAGCCCGAGCTGATCAAGCTGGTGTCGGGCAACCTGCGCAACGAGTCGGACTGGGTGCTGGACGGCGAAGGCGGCGATGCCGTCGTGCAAAAAGCCAACTTCGTGCGTGAGTTCATGGCCCGCTACAAGCGCGACTACACCCAAGCCTGGTACAAGATGGTCAGCAGCGTCGGCATGCGCCACTTCGCCGACCTGGCCTCGGCCACCGATCAACTGGGCCTGCTCAGCGACGTGCAGAACTCGCCGGTGAAGAACCTGCTGGCTGCGGTCAATGACAATACCCGCTGGGACCTGCCGATCAACCATGCTATCCCGAGCCCAGGTGCCGCCCGCGATGACGGCTTCTGGAGCAAGGTCACCGGCCTGTTCGATGCCGATCACGCCCTGCCCGCCAACGTCGCCCCGGCCCTGCCGGCAGTGGATGACGGCAGCCTGGCCAAGCGTTTCGAACCGGTGGCGCGGGTGTTCGCCGAGAACAACGCAGAAGGCGCCGACAGCACCATCATGGACCGCTACCTGGCTGCGCTGCGCAAGCTCAAGGTGCGCATGAACAACATCCAGCGCTCGCAGGATGTGGGAAAGGGCAGCAAGCAGTTGATCAGCGAGACCCTGGAAGGCCAGCCGAGCGAAGTCACCACCGTACGCAATTATGTGGAAGGCAGCGTCGATACCAGCCAGGACGGCCTGTCCCGCTCCTTGCAGGGGCTGTTCAGCCTGCCCATCCAGTACGCCTGGGCCACCCTGCGCGACCCGGCCGGCCAGCAAATCGCCAAAGCCTGGGCACAGCAGATCGCCAAACCGTGGGAACAGGTCATGGCGCACCGTTACCCCATTGCCGGTAGCAGCAACAACGAAGCGTCGGTGAAAGACCTGCAGCGCTTCGTCGACCCGCAAAGCGGCCTGCTCCCGGCGTTCAAGCGTAACGAAATCGGCAACCTGGCCGGCGGTGAAGGCCTGGGCGTGGGTGACAGCAAGGGGCCAGCGCTGGTCAACCCCGGCATGCTCAACAGCATCGACAAGGCCAGCTCGGTGGGCCAGGTGATCGCCAGCCTCTCGGACCGTGACAACGGCTTTGAGATCATGCTGGAGCCTTCGGCCAACTTCACCGACATCGTGTTCACGCTCGATGGCCAGGAACAGCACTACCGTAACGGCCGCAGCAGCTGGAACCGCTTTGCCTGGCCGGCCACCAGCAACGCCCCCGGCGCACGCCTGGACGTGGTTACCCTGAGCGGCGCACGGCTTACCGTGTTCGACTTCCCGGGCCGATGGGGCCTTCTGCGCATGAACGAAAGCGCCCGCGTCGACGACCTGGACGGCATTCAGCAACGCTTTAGCTGGAACACCGCCAGTGGCCGCGTGAGCCTTGTTGTACGCAACTTCGGTGGGGTCAAGCTGACCGATCTGGGTAACGTCAAGGCCCTGAGCGCCCTCAACGACAGGGGCGCGCAATGATCGGTTGCTTCGGCAAGCTACCGACGAGCGCGGACTTCGTCAGCCTGCACGGCGCGACGGAGGAAGCCTGCGAGTTCGACGCCTGGTTGCAATCATCGCTGGTGGCCATGCGCCACCGCGATGACTGGCAAGCGTTGTTCGACACGCTGCCGATGTGTTTTTTCAACTACCGCGCACGCAACGGCAACTGGCTGCTGGGCGGCCTGCTCAGCTCGCGCGATGCCAGCCAACGGCGCTACCCGTTCTTCATCTTCCAGCTGATCAAGGGCGAGGAAGGCATTGCAGGGGTCAATCCGTTCACCCTTGGCGAACTGTTCAGCGCGCAGATCAAGCCTTTGCTGCATCAGGCCGTACAAGGCGCCGATTGCGCCAGTCTGTTCGAACGGATCAAGGCCTTGCGCCCGCTGCAGGGCCAGGACCTGGACCTGTTCCGCCGGGTTCATGCCAAGTTCCTGCACGACTTCAGCTTTGCTGATGTCGCCCGCGCCCTGCACGGTTCGTGGCCGGGCTTCGACAGCGCCACCGCGCTCGCTCACCTGAAAAACAGCAGGGGCTCGCTGCACGGCGACTTTGCGGGCGGCATTGAATTGCCACTGCCGGCAGAACGCGGCCTTAAAAATCCTGTTGCCGATCTGTGGCTGACCTGGCTGACACGCATGAGCGGTAGCCATGGCGTGCCGGCGGTAAGCCTGCTGGCCGATGACTTCATGCACCCGCGCCTCTACTGCTTCCCGTCGCGCCATGCCAACTGCGCCTACCGACTGCTCAGTGGCTGCGCTGACAAGGGTGAGCATCTGAAATTGCTGAGCCCGCTGACAGGTGCGCCACAGCTGCACGATTACGACCGACCTCTTGAACACGTCATCGACCAGTTCGTCGATGCACTGGATGCGACGCCTGTATGAACAAGATCAAGTACTACTGCCTGCGCTACCAACCCTACCTGCTGGGAGTGGCGTTCTTCCTGGCGATTTTCCTGGTCTGGGCCATTGGCCGTGCCTTCGGCTTCGCCTCGCTGCACAGCTTGCTCGCAGGTATCGGCGTGTTTCTGTTGCTGTCAGCGGGCTATGTACTGCTGCTGTACCGCGGTGTCGGCCAACACCACAACCTCGAAGGCTTGCTGCGTGACGACGCTGACCAGGCCGTACTCAGCGCCACCCCGGCCGACCGCGAAGAAGTCAGCCTGTTGCGCGAGCGCCTGCTGCAGAGCATCGAGCGCCTGCACAGCAACAAGCCCCGCGGCGCCTCGGCCAAAGACGCGCTGTATGCCCTGCCCTGGTACCTGGTGATAGGCCAGCCGGCCGCGGGCAAGAGCACCATGATCCTGCAGTCGGGCCTGAACTTCCCCTATGCCGAGCGCGAAGGCGCAAGGGTGGCGGGCCTGGGCGGCACGCGCAACTGCGACTGGTTTTTCAGTTCCGAAGCGGTGCTGCTGGACACCGCCGGGCGCTACATGAACAGCCCGGAAGAAGCCGGCAAATGGCGCGGCTTCCTGCAGCTGCTGCGCCAGCATCGCCAGCGCCGTCCCCTCAACGGGTTGATCGTGAGCGTCAGCATCGACGACATCCTGCATGGCTCGGCCGAGGACCAGGAGCGCGTGGCCAAGCGCCTGCGCGAACGCATCCAGGAAAGCTGCGCCCTGCTCGAAGTGCGCCTGCCCATCTACCTGGTGTTCACCAAGTGCGACCTGATACCCGGGTTTACAGCGTTCTATCGCCAGCTGGACGACGCCTCACGTGGCGAAGTGATGGGCAAAACCTTCTCGCACAAGGGTTACGAACAGGCCGACTGGGGCCAGCGCTTCGGCAAGGCCATGGACGAGCTGACCGGTTACTGGCGGCAGGTGGCAGGCCAGCAGTTGGTGCAACAGGACATTCAGGTAACTCGGCAGAACAACGCTGCTTATCGGTTCCCGCTGGAGCTCGCCGCCCTCAAGCCGCGCTTGCAGCAGTTCGTCGACAGCCTGTTGCGTGCCAACCCGTACCAGAGTGCCGAAATGCTGCGCGGTTTCTATTTCACCGCCGCGCTGCAAGCCGACGAAGCCCAGTGGGGCAGCCACGGCCAGCATGTGGCCGAGCGCTTCGCACTCGAACACGCCGCAGGTGCTGCCGAAGCTGGCAGCCAGCCGGCGCCGCTATTCATCAATAGCCTGTTCCGCAAGGTCATCATCCCCGACCAACACCTGGTGGCGCTGTACACCAGCAACCATCGCGAACGCCGGCGCAAGGCTGGCTGGGTCGGCGCCGCCGGCCTGGTAGCCATTGTGCTGTGCAGCCTGTGGGGCTGGTCGTACCTGAACAACCGCGCCACCCTGGCCAGCATTGCCGGCGAACTGGCCCAGGCCAAGGCCGACGACCAGGCTGCCAGCGGCCAGTACACCGCCTGGCGTAGCCTGGATCGCTTGCGCTTCTGGGCCGCGCACTACTATCAGCAACACCATGAGCAGGGCGTGCCGCTAGGCATGCGCCTGGGCCTGTACCAGGGCCATGAAGTCGAGCCGCTGCTGCGCAGCCGCTACTTCGCCACGTTGCAGAACGTGATGCTCAAACCCACGGCCGACAACCTCACGCGAACCCTTTACCTGTTGACCACGCTCAAGGTCTACCAGCGCAACACCCGCGAGTTGCAGCCGGTGAGCGGTGTTGACAGCGTCGAGGCCGAGGCGCTGCCGCATGACAACCGCGCCCAGTCGATCGCCGATTTCGGCAAGGCCACCCTGGACACTTATGTGATGCTGTCCCCGGCCCAGCGCGAAAAGGCCGACCCGGCGTTCCTCAAGGCGCACCTGCCGGACTACTGGTACCCGGCTATCGCCCGCCACACCGGCCAGCGCATGACCGCAGCCGGTAGCGAAGCAGGCAGCAACCAGGACTACCTGTACGCAAGCAGGCAGATCACTTTCTATAGCGACCAGATCCGTGAGCCGGATGCGCCACGCATCCTCGACAACGCCTTCCTGATGTCCAGTTCGCGTAACTACATCGACAGCCTGCGGGCTCAGTCGCTGCGCTCGATCGAGACCATCACGCTGGAATCCGACACCCTGTTCGCTTTCGGCCGCGCCGACTTCCAGAGCCTTAGAAACGAAGGCCAGGGCCAGCTTAGCGCGATTGCCAGCAAGCTGCTGAACACCCCGAACATCGGCAAGATCGTCATCTCGGGCCACGCCGACCAGTTGGGCGACAGCCAGGGCAACCTGCAGGTTTCGAAACAACGGGCGCAAACCATACGCACCTATCTGGTCGGCAAGGGCGTGCCTGCCGAACTGGTGGTTGCACAAGGCGAAGGGAGCCGCAAGCCATTGGTCAATTGCGATATGCAGCAACCGCGGGCGCAATTGATCAAGTGTCTTGAGCCCAACCGCCGGGTAGAAATCGAAGTGCGTGGTCTCAACTGAGCCATGCCGCAAGAACCGGTCGCCCGGGCCTCACAGGAGGAGGCCCGGGGGGCGGCAAGCTACCTCTGCCGGCGTGCCCGGCGAGGTCAAAACCAAGGGGCGCATGAGCAACCCTTTACATGTTGTTAATGGAGAGTTTCACAATGGCATTTGACGCGTATATCCAAATCGACGGCATCCCGGGCGAAGTACTGGATGACAAACACAAGGACTGGATCGAAGTGCTGGGCTACGAGTACGGCGCCACCCAGGCTACCTCGGCAACTGCCAGCTCCTCGGGTGGTGCGTCGTCCGAGCGTGTTGCCCTGAGCGACTTCAAGATCCGTAAAGCCGTCGACAAGGCTTCGGCCAAGCTGTTCGAGCACTGCTGCACCGGCAAGCACATCGCCAAGCTGAAACTGAACGTGAACCGTGCAGGTGGCGATAAAGTCACCTACCTGACCATCGACATGGAAGAAGTCGTGGTCTCGTCGGTGAAGTTCGTTGCCGGTGGCAACCAAGGGGGTGAAGACAAGGCTGTCAGCGACCTGCCAATTGAAGAAATCAGCTTCAACTTTGCCCGTATCAAGACCACCTACACCCAGCAGAACCGCACCGACGGTCAGGCCGGCGGCAACATCGTCGGTGGCTGGGACCGCACCGCGAACAAAGTGTTTGCCTAAGCAGGTGACAAACCATGGGCCGCTGCGGCGGCCCATACCCGGCAGCGCCGCCAGTTTTTCTGGCGCGCTGTTCATTAGCCATGTCCAGAGTGTTATATGCCTGAAATTCTCAATGACCTTTCGCTGGCCACGCTGGCCGCCCCCATCGAGGGTGGCAGTGGCGAAGACTTGAGCTTCTCTGCCTTGTTCGACCAGATCAAGGAGGCACGCCGGGCCGACCCTGACTACCTGACCCAGGGCGACTGGCAAACCGACCTGAAGACTGCCAACTGGGAGCAGGTGATCGACCTGTCGGCGCAAGGGCTGGCGGAGCAGAGCAAAGACTTGATGCTGGCGGCCTGGCTCAGTGAAGGGCTGGCTCAGCGCGAGCACTTCAAAGGTATCACCTTTGGCCTGGAGCTGACCGAACGGGTGCTGGACGCGTTTTGGGAGACGCTGTACCCAACCCTGGAAGACGGCCTGGATGAGCGCGCAGCGCGGCTGTCCTGGCTCAAGACCACGCTCAGCGACATTGCCGGTGGTTTGCCCATTACCCAAGGGCAGAATTTTGGCGTGTTGCGCTATGACGAATCACGCCACGTAGAAAACCTCGCCTTGCAAAACCCCAAGGCAATGCAGACAGCGCTTAACGAAGGCAAGATCAACGCCGAGATTTTCCAGCGCTCGGTAGCACTTAGCGACACCGATCACCTGCGCGCCAAGGCCTTGGAGATTGCCACCAGTCTCAATGCATGCAAGCGCCTGCAGGCTACGGTAGACCGCCTGTTCGAGCGCGAGGCACCCAGCTTTGCCAGCCTTGCCGACATGCTCTCGCGTGCAAGCCAGCTGGCGGAGAAACTGCTCAAGGACCGCGGTGTCGAGCTGCACCCCACCCTCCTCGAGGAGCAGGAGCCAGAGGCCGTCACGGCCAACCCCCAATCAGCAGGTGAACAAATGGATACACGCCCACCGGCGACTGTGCCAGCCGCCATGCGCACCACGCCGCTGACCCGCGATGAGGCGTTCACCATGCTTGCGGGCATTGCCCAGTACTTCAAGCAGAGCGAACCGCAAAGCCCGGTACCCTACCTGATAGAACGTGCAATAAAGTGGGGCAACATGCCGCTGGAAGGCTGGCTCAGTGATGTGATCAAAGACAACAATGTCGTGGACAACATCCGTGATGTGCTGGGCACCCGCTAGAATGCTGTTACTTTGACGGCCACTCCCCCAACGTTCAAGGATCGCCGCATGCGTCAGCGCCCTACCTCGCCAACGGGTTTTGTCCGAGTCCGTGGCGCCCGCGAGCACAACCTGAAGAACATCGATGTGGATGTGCCCCGCGATGCCTTGGTGGTATTCACCGGCGTGTCCGGCTCGGGCAAGTCTTCACTGGCTTTTTCCACGCTGTATGCCGAAGCCCAGCGTCGCTATTTCGAATCGGTGGCCCCCTACGCCCGGCGCCTGATCGACCAGGTTGGCGTGCCAGACGTGGATGCCATCGACGGCTTGCCGCCGGCGGTGGCGCTGCAGCAGCAACGCGGCACGCCCAGCGCACGTTCCTCGGTGGGTAGCGTGACCACCCTGTCCAGCTCGATCCGCATGCTCTACTCGCGCGCGGGCCACTACCCGGCCGGGCAGGCGATGCTGTATGCCGAAGACTTTTCACCGAACACGCCCCAGGGCGCCTGCCCGGAGTGCCACGGCCTGGGCCGGGTCTACGAGGTGACCGAAGCGACCATGGTCCCCGACCCGTCGCTGACCATCCGCGAGCGCGCGGTGGCGGCGTGGCCAATGGCCTGGCAGGGGCAGAACCAGCGCGACATCCTGGTAACGCTGGGCTATGACGTCGACATTCCCTGGCGCGACCTGCCCCAGGCGCAGCGCGACTGGATCCTGTTCACCGAGGACACGCCCACCGCACCTGTGTATGCCGGCCTGACCCCGGCACAGACCCGCGAAGCGCTAAAGCGCAAACAGGAGCCCAGCTACCAGGGTACGTTCATGGGCGCCCGGCGATACGTGCTGCATACCTTCATGCACTCGCAAAGCGCGCAGATGCGCAAGCGCGTGGCCCAGTACATGCGCCCCAGCCCCTGCCCGCTGTGCCAGGGCAAGCGCCTGAAGCGCGAGGCACTGGGCGTGACGTTCGCCGGCCTGGACATCGCCGAGCTGTCGCACCTGTCGTTGCAGGCGCTGGCCGAGGTATTGCGCAAGGTGGCGGCAGCGGACTACCTGACCCAAAAACAGGACCCGCTGACGGTAGAAAAGCGCCTGGCTGCCCAACGCATCGCCAACGAGTTGCTCGAACGCATCGATACCCTGCTTGCCCTTGGCCTCGGTTACCTGGCACTTGAGCGCAGCACCCCGACCTTGTCCTTCGGTGAGCTGCAACGCCTGCGCCTGGCCACCCAGCTGAATTCGCAGCTGTTCGGCGTGATCTACGTGCTCGACGAGCCGTCGGCCGGCCTGCACCCTGCCGACAGCGAAGCGCTGTTCGAAGCCCTGCAACGCCTGAAGCAGGCTGGCAACTCGGTGTATGTGGTGGAGCACGACCTGGACACCATGCGCCGCGCCGACTGGCTGGTGGATGTAGGGCCAGATGCCGGCGAGCATGGCGGCACCATCCTCTACAGCGGCCCGCCCGCAGGCCTGGCCGAGGTCGAGCCGTCGCGCACTCGCGCCTACCTGTTCAGTGCCCCGGCCCGGTCCACGCGTGAGCCCCGGCAGGCCCGCGACTGGCTGAAGCTTGAAGGCATCACCCGCAACAACCTGCACAACGTCAGCGCCGCCTTCCCGCTTGGCTGCTTTACCGCCGTTACCGGCATTTCCGGCTCGGGCAAGTCCAGCCTGGTCAGCCAGGCCCTGCTTGACCTGGTGGGCGCGCACCTGGGCCATGCCGAGCAACGTAGCGAGCCGGAAGAACAAAACCTGGAAGACGAACCTGAACAGGCCAGCAGCGGCCACGTGAGTGCGGGCCTTGGCAGCATCAAGCGCCTGGTGCAGGTCGACCAGAAGCCGATCGGCCGCACACCTCGCTCCAACCTGGCCACCTACACTGGCCTGTTCGACCATGTGCGCAAGCTGTTCGCCGCCACCGATCAGGCCAAGGCCCAGGGCTTTGACGCCGGGCGCTTTTCCTTCAACGTCGCCAAGGGCCGTTGCGCCAACTGTGAAGGTGAAGGGTTTGTCAGCGTCGAGTTGCTGTTCATGCCCAGCGTCTACGCGCCCTGCCCGACCTGCCATGGCGCCCGCTACAACCCCGAAACCCTGGCTGTCAGCTGGCAAGGCATGAACATCGCCCAAGTGCTGCAACTGACGGTCGACCAGGCCCTGCAGGTATTTGCCGAACAGCCACCGGCGCGCCGTTGCCTGCAAGTGCTGCAGGATATCGGCCTGGGCTACCTGCGCCTGGGCCAACCGGCCACCGAACTGTCCGGTGGCGAAGCGCAGCGCATCAAGCTGGCTACCGAACTGCAACGCCAGGCCCGCGGTGCAACCCTGTATGTGCTGGATGAGCCCACCAACGGCTTGCACCCGCAAGACATCGACCGGCTGCTGGTGCAGTTGAACCGCCTGGTCGACAGCGGGCACAGCGTGGTGGTGGTCGAGCATGACATGCGCGTGGTGGCGCAAAGCGACTGGGTGATCGATATCGGGCCTGGGGCCGGAGATGCCGGGGGCAAGGTAGTGGCCAGTGGCACGCCGCAGGAGGTGGCCGGGTGCGCCGACAGCCGCACAGCGGCGTTTTTGGCCAAGGCCTTGTAGCGCCTGCGCATTGCCAGGTTCCACAAACGGCGCTTAGAATGCGATCAATTCTTAATTGCACCCCTTTGCCGGAACCTTGCGCACGCCATGCCGCCCGCCGACCCTACCCTCAACCTGCAGGTCCAGACGCTGTACACCGAGCACCATGGCTGGCTGCAGGGCTGGCTGGGGCGCAAGCTGGGCAATGCCTGCGATGCAGCCGACCTGGCTCACGACACGTTCGTGCGCCTGCTCAGCCGCCAGGGCAATAGCTATTTCGGCAGTGAACCCCGGGCCTTGCTTACCCATATCGCCAAGGGCCTGGTGGTCGACCGCTGGCGCCGCCAGGATGTCGAGCGCGCCTATCTGGAAGCCATCGCCCACCTGCCGCAACCCGAGGTGCCCTCGCCGGAAACACGCTGGCTGATCCTGGAAACCCTGTGCCGCGTCGATGCCATGCTGCGCGACATGCCGGCTCGGGTCCGCCAAGTGTTCCTGCTGTCGCAGCTGGACGGGCTGACCTATGCGCAAATCGCCGAGCAGTTGCAGCTGTCTCTGATTACCATCAAGCGTGACATGCGCACGGCGTTCCTTGCCTGCCTGAGCATTGACGGATGACCGCGCGTATCGACCCGCTGATCCTTGGCGAAGCCGCTGACTGGCTGGTGCACCTGCAATCGGGCACCGCCACCGATGACGATCATCACGCCGTGCAGGCCTGGTGCCAACGCAGCGCCCAGCACGCCCAGGCCTGGCAACGTGCAGAGGCGATTCTCGGTGATTTGCGTCGCCTGCACACCCCCGTTACCGGTGAAACCCTGCGCCGCCTGAGCCGCAACGGCGCAGTGAGCCGCCGCCAGGCCCTGCATCGCCTGGGGCTGTGGCTGCTGGCAGCACCGGCGGCGTGGTTGGCCTGGCGTGAAGCACCCTGGCAGCAATGGGCCGCCGATGCCCGCACTGCAGTCGGCGAGCAACGCGCGTTGACGCTTGCCGATGGCAGCCAGGTGCTGCTGAACACCGACACAGCCATCGATATCACCTTCGATGCCCGACAGCGCCGCATCGACCTGCTGGCGGGCGAAATCCTGCTTACCAGCGCCAAGGACCCTGCCACTCCGGCGCGGCCACTGATGGTGCGTACCCTGCATGGCCGGGCCATTGCACTGGGCACCCGTTTCAGCGTGCACCTCGATGGCCCGTTGACCCGGGTAGCCGTGCTCGAAGGCGCGGTCGAGGCCCGCCCGGAGCACGCCACCAGCGGCCTGCTGCTCCGGGCTGGCGAGCGCAGCGCTTTCGATGCCGACCGGGTACTGCCCGCCGCTGCGCTGGAAACCGGTGACCTGGCCTGGGAGCACGGCATGCTGCTTGCCCGTGACATGCGCCTGGCCGATCTGCTGCAAGCGTTGGCCCGCTATCGCCCCGGCGTGCTGCGCTGCCACCCTGCAGTACGCGAGTTGAAGGTGTCCGGCGCCTTCCCGCTGGCCGATACCGATGCCAGCCTGCGGCTGCTGAGCGACACCCTGCCAGTGACAATCCAGGGCCTGACCCGTTACTGGGTAACCGTAGAACCTCTCGCCTGACGCGGGCCCTGTAGGAGCGGCCTTGCGCCGCGATGGAGCGCGTAGCGGTCCCAAGTTCTGTGCCTTCTTGCAAGATTGCCGGGGCCGCCTTGCGGCCCATCGCGACGCAAGGCCGCTCCTACAGGGGCCGTGAATATTTCGTTGATACCTTTTCCTGCGTCGTCCGGTGATGAGTGCAGAACCTTCATTTTCTGCACCTACAGGACCCTCGCATGACGCCCCGCCAGACGTACCGCTTGCCTTTGAAGGCCCTGAGCCTCGCCATCGCCATGGCCGCCCTGGCCCCCACAGCGATGGCCGCCGATGCCACCTCGCGCAGTTACCACCTGGCTGCCGGGCCACTGGCCGACGTGCTGGCGCGCTTTGCCGCCAGCGCCGGGGTACCGCTGTCGTTCGACCCGGCGCTGCTCAAGGGCGCACAAAGCCAGGGGCTGGAGGGCAACTACAGCGTGCCGGAAGGCTTCGCCCGCCTGCTGGCCGGCAGCGGCTACAGCCTGATAACCACCGACAGTGGCGGCTACACCCTGGCGCCGACGGTGGACCTGGGCAATGCTTTGGAGCTGGGCGCAACCACCATCAACAGCGACCTGGCCGCCAGCAGCGACACCTGGCAAGGTGGCCAGGTAGCCCGTAGCGCCCGCCTGGGCGTGCTCGGCGACCAGGCAATCAGCGACGTGCCGTTCAGCGTTACCAGCTATACCGCCAAGACCATCGCCGACCAGCAGGCCCGCACTTTGGGTGACGTGTTGCTCAATGACGCGTCGGTGCGCCAATCGGCGGGCTTCGGCAACTTTTCGCAGGTGTTCACCATCCGCGGCCTGCCGCTGAATACCGACGACATCAGCTACAACGGCCTGTACGGGGTGCTGCCGCGCCAGATAGTGACCACCGAGGCGCTGGAACGGGTGGAGGTATTCAAGGGGTCGAGCGCCTTCCTCAATGGGGTCGCGCCACAGGGCAGTGGCATTGGTGGTGCCATCAACCTGGTGCCCAAGCGCGCCGAAGATACCCCCACTCGGCATATCACCCTCGACTACGCCACTGGCGACAACGTTGGCGGCCACCTGGACCTGGGCAAGCGTTTTGGTGAAGACAACCGTTTCGGCGCTCGCATCAACCTGGCCCAGCATGACGGCGGCAACGGCGTCGACGACGAAGCCCAGCATTCCACCCTGGTTGCCGTGGCCCTTGACTACCGTGGCGAACGGCTACGCCTGTCAACCGACCTGGGTTACCAGAAAGAGCGCATCAACCAGGGCCGGGCGGTGATCTACCCCAACGGCAGCAAAGTGCCCCACGCCCCGTCTGCACGTGACAATTACTCGCAGGACTGGACCTGGTCACAGCTCGAAGACACCTACGGCATGGTCAACGCCGAGTATGACCTGAACGACAACTGGATGCTGTACGCCGGCGCCGGCGCCAAGCACACCCGCGAAAATGGCGAGTATTCCTCGCTGTACGTCAGCGACGCCAACGGCACCGCGCGTGGTGGTTTCCTGTACTCGCCCCACGACGAAGACAACAAGAGCGCCGTTGCCGGGCTGAATGGCCGCTTCGCCACCGGCCCGGTCAGCCACCGCTTCAATTTCGGCCTGTCAGGCATGTGGGGTGAGCAGCGCTCAGCCTATGAAGCACTGGCTGCGGCCAAGCGCTACGACAGCAACCTGTACAACCCGGTGAAGGTGCCGCGCCCGACCGATACCTATTTCGGCAGCGACCTGCACGACCCGCGCATCGTCGGCAAGAACCGCAACAAAAGCGTGGCGCTGTCCGACACCCTGGGCTTTTTCGATGACCGCGTGCTGCTGACCGTGGGCGTGCGCCGCCAGTCGATCAGCGTGGACAACTGGGCGACCGCCACCGGTGCGCGCAACACGCCGTACGACGAGTCCATCACCACCCCGGTGTATGGCCTGGTGATCAAGCCCTGGGAGCATGTGTCGTTCTATGCCAACCGCATCGAGGGCCTGGCCCAGGGCCCGACGGCACCGTCGAGTGTCAGCAATGCCAACGAAGTATTCCCGCCCAAGCGCAGCAAGCAGGTAGAGGCCGGGGTGAAGCTGGACTGGAACAGTTTCGGCGCCACCCTGGGTGTGTACCGCATCGAACAACCAAACAGCGTCACCTACCGCGCACCCGGCGCAACGCTGGACACCTTCAGCATGGACGGCGAGCAGGTCAACAAAGGTGTGGAGCTGAACCTGTTCGGTGAACCGGTGGACGGCCTGCGCCTGTTGACCGGTGCCGTGTTCATGCACACCGAGCAGAAGAACACCGCCTATGGCAGCAACGACGGCAACCGTGCTGCCGGTGTACCGCGCTTCCAGTACAACCTGGGGGCCGACTGGGACGTGCCAGGCATTCAGGGCGCCGCACTCAGCGCCCGGGTATTGCGTACCGGCGGCCAGTATGTGAATGCGGCCAACAGCCTGAGCATCCCGGCCTGGACCCGGGTGGACCTGGGCGGGCGCTACCGTTTCAAGGTCGATGACAAGCAGGTGACGTTGCGGGCCAATGTGGAGAACGTGGCGAACAAGGCGTACTGGGCATCGGCGTCGACCTCGAACAACTATCTGACCCAAGGTACACCGCGGGTTTTGCGCTTATCGGCCAGCGTGGATTTCTGAGCCTGGAGGCTGGGGCCTGTTTTAGCCTGCTCCGGCTTCTTCGCGGGTGAACCCGCTCCCACAGGTACAGCGCCAGCCTCAAGGCCAGTGTCATACCCGCGAAGAGGCCGGAGCAGGCGGTAACTGTTTTCCTTGCAGTTGCCGCTCAAGTACAGTCTGCCCCATGGACAAATACGCCCCCCGCCAGTGGCTCCCCCACGAAAAACCCAGCCTGCCGGGCTCGCCCTCCACGCCCCTGCATTCGCCAGCCAAACGCCTGGCCTACGGGGTGGTCGGCCTGCTGGTAGCCATCACCGGTGGCCTGGGCAACGCGCTGGTCACCGCCAACCTGGTGTTCCTGCAGGGTGCCTTGGGCGCGACGTCCGCAGAAATGGCCTGGCTACCGGCCGCCTACGTCATGACCAACGTGTCCATCAACCTGCTGCTGGTGAAGTTTCGCCAGCAGTTCGGCCTGCGCGCGTTCACCGAAGTGTTCCTGGTGCTGTATGCCTTGGTCACCTTCGCCCACCTGCTGGTCAACGACCTCAATTCGGCCATCGCCGTGCGTGCGGCCCACGGCATGGTCGGGGCAGCGCTCAGCTCGCTGGGGCTGTACTACATGATCCAGGCGTTTCCCGCGCAATGGCGGCTGAAGGCGATGGTGCTGGGCCTGGGCGCCTCGCAACTGGCGCTGCCGCTGGCGCGGATCTTTTCCGAAGACCTGCTGCAGATCGCCGAATGGCGTGGCCTGTACCTGTTCGAACTGGGGCTGGCACTGGCAGCGCTGGGGTGCGTACTGATGCTCAAGCTTCCGCCAGGTGACCGCTTCAAGACGTTCGAGCCCTTGGATTTCCTGACCTTCACCTTGATGGCCAGCGGCACCGCCCTGCTCTGCGCCGCGCTGTCGCTGGGGCGCATCGAATGGTGGCTGGAGGCGCCGTGGATCGGCGTGGCACTGGCGGCATCGATCGCCCTGATCTTCGCTGGCCTGGCCATCGAGCACAACCGGCGCAACCCGTTGCTGATGACCCACTGGCTGGGCAGCGGTGCGATCATTCGCCTGGCACTGTGCGTGGTGCTGATCCGCATGGTCACCTCCGAACAGTCCACCGGTGCGGTCGGTTTCCTGCAAGTGCTGAACATGGGCAGCGAGCAGATGCGCACGCTGTACTGGATCATGCTGCTGGGTGCCGTGGCGGGCCTGGCCAGCAGTGCCCTGACCATCAACCCCAACCACCTGGTGATCCCGCTGCTGGTCTCGCTACTGGCCATGGCCACAGGTGCGTTCATGGACAGCAGCTCAAGCAACCTCACACGCCCGGCACAGATGTACTTCAGCCAGTTCCTGCTGGCGTTCGGGAGTACCTTTTTTCTCGGCCCGTCGATGGCCCTGGGCATCAGCCATGTACGCGCCAACCCGCGCAACCTGGTGAGTTTTTCGGTGTTGTTCGGTATCTGCAACAACCTTGGCGGCCTGATTGGCGCGGCGCTGCTGGGCACCTTCCAGACCTGGCGCGAGAAATTCCACTCCAGCCACCTGATGGACCGCCTCAGCTTCCTGGAACCGTTGGTTACCTCCCGCGTACAAAGCGGCGGCGCCGGCTACGGTGGCATCTTTGCCGACCCGGCCCTGCGCAACGAGGCCGGCATGCGTGTGCTGGCCAATGCCGCCAGCCGTGAAGCGAATGTCATGGCCTACAACGATGTATTCGTGCTGATTGGCAGCATCGCTATCCTGACCATGATCTGGATATGCATCCGTAGCACCTGGCTCTGGTACGCAAGACGCCAGACCACCTCCACCGACTCCACCCCCGGCGCGCCCACCCGATGACCGACGACACCCGCACCACGACCACCACCGCCATCGCCGAAACCCCGGAGGGCACCACACCCCCCAGCGAGCCGACCAGCCCGGGGCGCTCTCGGCGGGTGCGCATCCTGTCAACGATCAGCATCGCCTGCGTGGCCCTGGCCGGCATCCTGCTGGTGCTCTATGCCTGGCGCCTGCCTCCATTCGGCAGCGCTATCGAAAGTACCGAAAATGCCTTGATACGCGGCCAGGTGACCATCATCGGCCCGCAACTCAGTGGCTACATCGTCGACGTGCCGGTGCACGACTTCCAGTTCGTCAGGGCAGGCGACCTGCTGGTGCAACTGGACGATCGCATCTACAAGCAGCGCCTGGCCCAGTCCATCGCCCAGTTGCAGCAACAGCAGGCGGCCCTGGCCAACAACCTGCAGCAGCGTAAAAGCGCCGAAGCCACCATTGCCCAGCGTCAGGCAGCCATTGGCGATGCCATGGCCCAGGCAGCCAAGGCCAAAGCCGACCTTGGCCGCAACCAGGCGCTGGTCAATGACGGCTCTGTGTCACGCCGTGACCTGGACCTGGCCCGGGCCAGTGAAGCCGCTGCCGTCGCCAGCCTGGCCCAAGCCAGAGCGGCGCTGGAAATCGCCCGCCAGGACCGGGAAACGGTGGTGGTCAACCGGGCCGCGCTGCAGGCCTCGGTGGAGAATGCCAAGGCGGCCGTGGAGCTGGCGCGCATCGACCTCGACAACACCCGGGTCACCGCCCCGCGCGACGGCCAGCTCGGCCAGATCGGTACACGCCTGGGGGCTTATGTGAATTCCGGCGCGCAATTGATGGCGCTGGTGCCCGACACCTTGTGGGTGATCGCCAACATGAAGGAAACCCAGATGGCCAATGTCCGCATCGGCCAACCGGTGAGCTTCACCGTGGATGCGCTCAACCACCTGAAGCTTCAGGGGCATGTACAGCAGATCTCGCCAGCAACCGGCTCGGAGTTCGCCCTGTTGCAAGCGGACAATGCCACCGGCAACTTCGTCAAGATTGCCCAGCGGATTCCGGTGCGCATTACCGTGGATGCCGACCAGCCAGATGCCAGACACCTGCGGCCGGGGATGTCTGTGGTGGTCAGTATCGATACCCGTACTCAGGATTGATGTGCTTGCTGCCGGCCTACATCCACCAGGCCAGCACCACCGGCAACCAGGCAAACGACAGTACCGTGGAACACATCACCAGGTTCGCCACCTGCTCTGGTTCACGGTTGGCCCGTACCGCCATCAGGTAGTTGAACACCGCCACCGGCATCGCCGACTGCACCACCAGGACCGCGCGCTCAAGGGTGTCCATGCCTAGCGCCGCCCCCACTGCCCAGCCCATCGCAGCCCCCAGGCCAATGCGCAAGCCGCCCAGCAACAGGCCACTGCCCACGTGGCGCAGGCGAATGCTGGCCAGCGATACCCCCAAGGTCAGCAGCATCAGAGGGATGGTCATGCCGCCCAGCAGGTCTGCGGTGTTGGCCAGCCAGCGCGGCAGTTCGAAATCGAGAAAGATGATGGGCATGGCGCCCGCCAGGCTGATGACGATCGGGTTGCGCAACAGCGCCTTGAGCGAAGCCGCCGTGCCGGAAATGGCCATGCCGATGGTGAACTGCACGATCGACAGGGTCAGGAAAAACGCCACGGCCAGGGCCAGGCCGTGCTCACCGAAGGCGTACAGGCTGATCGGCAGGCCCATGTTGCCGGTGTTGGGGAACATGAACGCCGGCAGCAGTACTCGCCAATGCATGCCAGAAGCGCGACACACCAGCAACGCGGCCAGGGCCATGCCCAAGGTGCACAGCAGGCAAGCCACCGCCATGCTGGTGAAGGCATCCGGGTTCAGCTCGGTGCGGCTGAGTGTGGACAGCACCAACGACGGGGTTCCGACAGTCATCACAACCCGGGCGATGAAGTCGGTTGGGTAGTCCAGGCCTTTGCGGGCCCAGGCATAGCCGATGCCGGCGACGATGAAAACCGGGGCCAGGACTGCGAACAGCGACGCGAACATGATGGGCCTTCCTTGGTGTGGGTTCAGCATTATGCAGCAGTCCGTGAGAGGGCCGGGGCTGCTTTGCAGCCCAATCGCCGGCAAGCCAGCTCCCAAAGGAAGCGTGTTATTTCCAAGGCATGTGCAATACCTGTGGGAGCTGGCTTGCCGGCGATTGGGCCGCACAGGGGCCCCAAGATGTCTGCCCAAGACACTTTCATGTCGCCCTTGGACTGCGGCGTCTCGTCGCATACCCGTGCCCCTTGGGCAAAAGCTTCCAAGCCCGTAGAATCCCGCTTCCTTTTCGCCCGTCGCCTTGAACGGTGGCAACCCGCAGCAATGACAGAGTCCGTGCCTGAACACATGAACGCACATGTGAAATAGGCTCAACCCTCCCCGCCCGGCCCATTCCCAAAGGTGCCAGCGGTTGAGTCTTGCCCAGGTCGCATCCGTGTCGCCACTCGCCCCCTTGTCGGGTCGAGCCGGTGTGCGCGTCCGAGAAGGCGCTCATTCCGCTCATCCAACTAGAGGTTCGTATGTCTCCGCGTTTGCTGGCCATGGCGCTGGCGCCCCTGCTCGGGCTGTTCATCATTGCCCTGGGCAACGGCTTCATGTCTTCGCTGACCACCCTGCGCCTGGGCGCTGCCGGTGAATCGGCCACCACCATCGGTGTCGTCTCGTCGACCTACTTCATCGGCCTGACCCTGGGCGCCATCTTCAACGACCGGCTGATCTTGCGCATCGGCCATATCCGCGCCTATACAAGCTTTGCTTCACTGATCGCCGCGACCATTCTGCTGCAGGGGCTGTTCTACGATGTCACCTGGTGGTCGGTGCTGCGCCTGATCAACGGCTGGGCAGCAGTGGGCGTATTCCTGGTGATCGAAAGCTGGCTGCTGCTGGCCGGCGACGCGAAAATCCGCGGCCGCCTGCTGGCGCTGTACATGATTGCCTTCTACGGCGCCGGGGTGATTGCCCAGGCAGGCCTGGGCGAAATCACCCAGCTTGGCGACACCGCACCCTTCATGCTGGCTGGCGTGCTGGCTGCCCTGTCTGTGCTGCCTATCGTGATCCTGCCGCGGGTATCGCCCCTGCTGGACCAGGTCGAACCCCTCAAACCCCGCCAATTGCTGGGTGTGGCGCCGTCTGGCCTGGTTGGCTGCTTTGGTTCGGGCGTGGCGATTGCCGGTATCTATGCCCTGCTGCCGTTATACCTGCAGCGCATCGGCCTGGCGGTGGGCGAGGTCGGCAACATGATGGCCTGGGTGATCCTCGGCGCCATGCTGCTGCAATACCCGGTGGGCCGCTGGTCCGACCGCAAGGACCGTCAGGACGTCTTGATCGCCCTGGCCGCGCTGTGCGTGGTGCTTTCGCTGATCACGGTATTCCTGCCGTCGGACTCTTTCCTGCTACCGGCCATGCTGTTCCTGCTGGGTGGTGGCGTGTTCACGCTGTACCCGGTGGCAGTCAGCCACGCGGCCGACCGGGCGCCTTCCGATGCGCTGGTACCGATGATTCAAGGCTTGCTGCTGATCAACTCGCTGGGTTCGGCCATGGCGCCGGTGGCGATTTCGCCGATGATGACCGAGTTTGGCGAGGCCGGGTTGTTCTGGGCCTTTGCCGTGGTCAATCTGGCCATGGTTTGCTTCTTCATGTGGCGCCGTGGCAAGCGCCCGGCCGCAGAGTACCCGGCGCCGTTCACCGCCTCGACCACCTTCTCGCCAACCGGTGCCGAGCTGCGGGTGACCGAAGACCTGATGCATGCGGCGCAGGAGCATCCACCGCTGGAACCGGTCGAAAGCCCGGCGCCAGCGCAGCGCTCGGAATCTCATTGATTCCAGGGCCGCTCTCACAGGAAATCGCATTTCCTTGTGGGAGCGGCCTCGCGTCGCGATTGGGCTGCAAAGCAGCCCCGCAAATGACCACCCGTCGCCTAGAAGGCACCCCGCCACCCGTCGCCAGCCAAACGAATGACAGATCATCCGCAAAGGAGCATTCCCATGATCCGCATTCGCCCGCTTTCCCTGTGCCTGGCGCTGGCCTTGACCAGCCTCACCGGCACCAGCTTCGCCGCCACTGACACCAACACCGACAGCCGTCCGCAAACCGACCAGTCTGGCGGCAAGACCGCCGGTGACGACAGCAGCGTCAACAGCCCCGGCAGTGGCCAGGACAACGACAGCAGCGACACCGGCAGCAACAGCGATGCCGCCGACGGGGCCAGTGGGGGTTCCAACAGCACGGGCGAGGCGACCGGCTCTGGGGCCGGGCACACCGGCGGCACCGCCGAGGACCAGGACAGCCACTAAGGCTCGCCTGGGCTACACTGCGCCCCAAAGCCCTGCCAAGGATTCGTCATGAACGTCAAACCGTGGCTGCTCGCCGCCCTGCTGCCTTGCACGACGTTGGCCAACAGCAGTAACCAAGGTGCGCTGTCGATCAGTTCTTCGTCGTTTACCGATGGTGGCGTGATTGCCCTGCAGCAGGTCGGCCCAGACCCGGCCTGCGGCGCCGGTGAAGAGCGCACCCCGCAACTGAGCTGGGAAAACCTGCCAGCAGGTACCCGGTCGCTCGCGTTGATCATGTTCGATCCGGACGGCGGCAAGGGTATCGGCGTGGTGCACTGGATTGCCTACAACATCGACCCGGAACACGATGGGCTCAAGGAAGGCATGGCGGGGCTCAGTGGGCAATACGTGACTGTGGGGCGCAACTCGCGGGGCACCCTCAGCTACCGGGGCCCCTGCCCACCCGCTGGCGACAACCCGCACCACTACGCACTGACCCTGATCGCCACCGACCTGCCGTTGGGCACCTTGCCCGAAGGCCTGGACCGCAATGGCCTGCTGCAGTTGCTACAAGGCCACGCATTGGGGGCGCAGAGCCTGGTCGGTCGTTATGGCCATTGAACCAGTCAGTACAAAAACAAATGATCGGCCCCATAGCATTTATCCATTGAATGGCCCGGTAAAACTGAAGTAAGCTCGGGCTCATTCACTGGAGAGCAACATGCCAAAACACACCCGCAACCACGCCAACCACACCGGTCGCAACCTGCGCCCTGTGCTGGCCGTTGCCGGCTGCGTGGCACCTGCCAGCTATTACTTTGGGTATTGGTTTAGCCACTAGGCGCCGATACCCACACGGCGCCCACCTTCGAGGGGCCGCCGAACATGAGAATACTCAAACCCCCGGTCGGCTCCCCGACCGGGGGTTTTGCTTTTCAGGCCTTTGAACAACACCGATTCATATTGAGGACAGATTCATGAACTACGCCACTTACTACTACGCAAACACCTATGCCTGGCGATTTAGCCAATCCCGCTCGGGCCAGCCTGCCGCCTCCGATCGGTCTTCTACAGGTGGCAATGCAGCAGCCAATTCGAATTCAACGATCTGTCGAACACCTCGATAGGGCCGACCACGCGGGCCAGAACCCGCCGTCCGCCCAGGGAAAAACGCCATGCAAGCTACCAACCTCGCCCTGCCCCTGACCCAGCCGCAAGCAGCCAACACCACCGTCAGCAAGCGCCTGCCCAGCCCGCACCTGCTCAAGCAGCAGATGCCGCTGTCCAGTGCACTGGCCCAGCAAGTCCAGGCCCACCGCCAAGCCATCCGCAACATCCTCGAAGGCCGCGACGAGCGCCTGCTGGTCATCGTCGGCCCATGCTCGATCCACGACCCACGCTCGGCCCTGGAATACGCCGACCGCCTGGCCGCCCTCAGCAGCGAAGTGGATGACAAGCTGCTGCTGGTGATGCGCGCCTACGTCGAAAAACCGCGTACTACCGTGGGCTGGAAAGGCCTGGCCTACGACCCTCACCTTGATGGCAGCGACGACATGCACTCGGGTATCGCCTTGTCCCGCGGGCTGATGCTGAGCATGATCGAGCGTGGCCTGCCGGTTGCCACCGAGCTGCTGCAACCGATGGCCGCCGGCTACTTTGACGACCTGCTGGCCTGGGCCGCGATTGGCGCACGCACCACCGAATCGCAGATTCACCGCGAAATGGTCAGTGGCCTGGAGCTGCCGGTCGGTTTCAAGAACGGCACCGACGGCGGCATCGCCATCGCCAGCGACGCCATGCGCAGCGCTGCCCACCCGCACCGCCACTTCGGCATGGATGCGCAGGGCCACCCGGCAATCATCGAAACCCTGGGCAACCCCGATACACACCTGGTACTGCGTGGTGGCCACAAGGGCCCCAACTACGATGCCAACAGCATCGCCATGGCCCGCCAGGCCCTGGCCCAGGTGGGGTTGCAGGCGCGGATCATGGTCGATTGCAGCCACGCCAACAGCGGCAAGGACCCGGCACGCCAGCCAGCGGTGTTCAACGAAGTGCTGGAACAACGCCTGGCCGGTGACCGCTCGATCGTTGGCGTGATGATAGAGGGGCACCTGTTCGATGGCTGCCAAGCGCTGGGCAAGGGGGCACTGAAATACGGCGTGTCGATCACCGACGGCTGCCTGGGCTGGGCCTCGACTGACACCCTGTTGCGTGAGGCGGCACAAAAACTGTAAGCCCAAGGTTGCGAGCCTGGCGAGACATACCCCAAGCAAGTGCGCTAGGCTTGCCTTTTTACCCCAAGGAGCAGTACCCATGGCCCGTGCAACCGCCCGCCACATCCTGGTCAGCAGCGAAGACAAGTGCAACGAACTGAAAGCCCAGATCGAAGCAGGCGCCGACTTCGCCGACATCGCCAAAGCCAACTCCACCTGCCCGTCCAGCCGTCAGGGCGGTGACCTGGGCTCGTTCGGCCCAGGCCAGATGGTCAAGGAATTCGACACCGTGGTGTTCAGCGCCCCGGTCAACACTGTGCAAGGCCCGGTGAAGACCCAGTTCGGCTACCACCTGCTGGAAGTGACCAGCCGTCAGGACTAAGTCCTCGCAGCCGATGAAACTCCCTGTGGGAGCGGGCGTGCCCGCGAATGCGGCGGATCAGTCAACAAGGTTGTCTGGCCTGGCCTATTCGCGGGCATGCCCGCTCCCACAGGGGTTGTGCTGCCTGCTCCTGCTTTGCCTTGCCTTCGATACACAGGCCGCTCCCAGCCACGCCCTCACCGTCTACGACGAAGCCCCCCGCTACACCCCCGACTTCCAGCATTTCGACTACGTAAACCCCGACGCCCCCAAGGGCGGCATCCTGCGCCGCTCGGCCATCGAGATCGGCCAGTTCGACCATATCCTGCCGTATATCGACAAGGGCATCGGTGTCAGCGAGGTCGACGGCCTGCTATACGCGCCACTGGCGGTCCGCTCGTTCGATGAACCCTACACCGTCTATGGCCTGATCGCCCGAAACATGGAGCGTGGCCCGGACGATGCCTGGCTGCGTTTCGAGATAGATCCGCGTGCCACCTTCGCCGATGGCAAACCCGTTCGCGCCGAGGACGTACGGTTTACCTTCGAGCTGTTGATGAGCAAGGGCAGCCTTAAATACCGCACCCAGTTCGCCGACGTGACCGGCGTCACCGTGGAAGGCCCGCAGCACGTGCGCTTCGACTTCAAGCCCGACCACGGCCGCACCCTGGCGCTGGACCTCGCCAGCCTGCCGGTGCTGCCCGAACATGACTGGCAGCAGCGCGACTTCGCCAATGGTGCCGGCTTCGACAAGCCGGTCGGCAGCGGGCCGTACCGCATCGGGCGCATCGACAACGGCCGCAGCATCACCTTCGAGCGCAACCCGACCTGGTGGGCGCGCAACCTGCCGGCCAGCCGTGGCCGCTACAATTTCGACCAGCTGCGCATCGAGTACTTCGGCGACACCGAAGTGGCGCGGCAGGTGCTCAAAGGCGGTGGCTACGACTATAACCGCGAGTTCTCCGCCACCGCCTACACCCTGGGCTACAACGGCGCGCAACTGGACGACGGCCGCCTGCAACGCGCCCACCTGGGCCCGGCCAAACCGCAGGTTGCCCAGGGTTTCGTGTTCAACCTCGACCAGCCGCAGTTCAAGGACCGCCGCGTGCGCCAGGCGCTGGGCATGCTGTGGGACTACGAGTGGAGCAACCGGCAGATGATGCGCAACCTGTACATCCGCCAGCAGAGCGTGTTCTCCAACACCCCGCTGGCAGCCCGCAAGCTGCCGGATGCCGGCGAACTCAAGCTGCTCGATCCGCTGCGTGGCAAAGTACCGGACGAAGTCTTCACCACCGTATTTACCGCACCGGTCACCGATGGTTCGGGGATTATCCGCAAGCAGCAGTTGCAGGCCTTGGCGCTGCTCGAACAAGCCGGCTGGCACCCCGAAGGTGACCGCCTGGTGAACAGCCAGGGCACGCCGCTGGCATTCACCTTCCTCAATGGCCAGTCCGGCCTGGAGCGCCTGCTGCTGCCGTGGAAACGCAACCTGGCACAGATCGGCGTCACCTTGAACATTCGCAATGTCGATTCAGCCCAGTACGTCAACCGCCTGATGGCACGCGACTACGACATGATCGTCACCGGCTACCCGGTCACCCTGTCGCCCGGTGCCGAGCTGTACAACTATTTTGGCTCGGCAGCCGCCCACGACCCCGGCTCGAACAACCTGATGGTGTTGCAGGACCCGGCCGTGGACCACCTGATCGACGGCCTGGTGCGCGCCGACACCCAGGCCGACATGCTGCAGCACGCCCATGCCCTGGACCGGGTGCTGCAATGGAACTATTACTGGATCCCCAACTATTACCCGCCGGGCAGCTCCACCGCATGGTGGAACCGCTTTGGCCTGCCCAAGGTCCAGGCCGCCTATGACGAAGGCCTGGACACCTGGTGGGAAGTAAGCCCCACCCCGCTGACCAACGCGCAAATGGCCGAACGCCGGAAGGCCACGCCATGACCACCTACATTTTGCGACGCCTGTTGTTGATCATCCCGACGCTGCTGGCGATCCTGCTGGTGAATTTCGCCATCGTCCAGGCCGCCCCGGGTGGCCCGGTGGAACAGGCCGTTGCGCGGCTGCAAGGCCTGGGTGGCGGCGCACCCGGCGCCCGGGCGGAAGTGGTGCACAGCGAGTCGCGGGCCACCCGCGGCCTGGACCCGAAACTGATCGAAGAGATCAAGCGCCAGTACGGCTTTGACAAGTCCGCCCCCGAACGCCTGTGGTTGATGCTCGGCCAGTATGCCCGCCTGGACTTTGGCAGCAGCTTCTTCCGTGGTGCCAAAGTCACCGACCTGATCCTCGACAAGTTACCGGTCACCCTGTCGCTGGGCTTCTGGGCCACGCTGATCACCTACCTGGTATCGATCCCGATGGGTATCCGCAAGGCGGTGCGCCACGGCAGCCGTTTCGATGCCTGGAGCAGCGCACTGATCGTGATCGGCTACGCGCTGCCCTCGTTCCTGTTCGCCTTGCTGTTGATCGTGCTGTTCGCCGGCGGCACCTCGCTCAACTGGTTCCCGGTACGCGGCCTGGTCTCGGAAAACTTCGACGAACTCAGCCTGGTGGGCAAGGTGGCCGACTACTTCTGGCACCTGGTGCTGCCGGTCGGGGCCTTGGTGATCGGCGGTTTCGCAACCCTTACGTTGCTGACCAAGAACGCCTTCCTGGACGAGATTTCCCGCCAGTACGTGGTCACCGCCCGCGCCAAGGGCCTGAGTGAGCGCCGGGTGCTGTACGGCCACGTCCTGCGCAATGCCATGCTGCTGGTGGTGGCCGGGTTACCGCAGGCACTGATCACGGTGTTCTTCGCCGGGTCGTTGCTGATCGAGGTGATCTTCTCGCTCGATGGCCTCGGCCGCCTGAGTTACGAGGCCGCCGTGTCGCGGGATTACCCGGTGGTGTTCGGCACCCTGTTCATCTTCACCCTGGCGGGCCTGTTGATCCGCCTGATCGGTGACCTGTCGTACACCCTGCTCGACCCGCGTATCGACTTCGACACGAGGGCGCACTGATGCTTTCGCCCGTCTCGCGCCGCCGCCTGCAACGCTTTCGCCGCAACCGCCTGGGCTGGGTCTCGCTGTGGCTGTTCGCCGGCCTGCTGCTGTTGTGCCTGTGCGCAGAGCTGGTGGCCAACGACAAGCCGCTGCTGTTGGGCTACAAAGGCGACCTGTATGTGCCGGCGCTCAAGCGCTATAGCGAGCAGGAATTCGGCGGCCAACTGCCATTCCAGCCCGACTATCGCAGTGCCTATGTACGGCAATTGATCGCAGGCCAGGGCGGCTGGATGCTGTTCGCGCCCATCCCGTTCAGCGCCGATACGCCCAACTACGACCTGCTGGTACCCACCCCCAGCCCGCCCAGTGCGAGCAACTGGCTAGGCACCGACGACCAGGGCCGCGACGTGCTGGCTCGGGTGTTGTATGGCACGCGGGTATCACTGCTGTTTGCCTTTGCACTGACCGTGGTCAGCGTGTTTATCGGCGTGGTGGCCGGCGCGTTGCAGGGCTACCACGGCGGCTGGGTCGACCTGCTCGGCCAACGCCTGCTGGAGGTGTGGTCGGGGTTGCCGGTGCTGTACCTGCTGATCATCCTCAGCGGTTTTGTGGAGCCGGATTTCTGGTGGCTGCTGGGCATCATGGCGCTGTTCTCCTGGCTTGCCCTGGTCGATGTGGTGCGCGCCGAGTTTCTGCGTGGGCGCAACCTGGAGTACGTGAAAGCCGCTCGCGCGCTGGGGTTACCGGACAGCCAGGTGATGCTGCGGCATATCTTGCCCAATGCCATGAACGCCACGCTGACCTATGTACCGTTCATGCTGACCGGGGCAATCACCACCCTGACTGCACTGGATTTTCTCGGTTTCGGCATGCCGGCCGGGAGTGCCTCGCTGGGTGAGCTGGTGACCCAGGGCAAGCAACATCTGGAAGCGCCGTGGCTGGGCTTTACGGCGTTTTTTGCGCTGGCGGTGATCTTGTCGTTGCTGGTGTTTATCGGCGATGCCTTGCGCGAAGCCTTCGACCCCAGAGGATGAGTTATCAGGCCCGTCCTCTTCGCGGGTTAACCCGCTCCCACAGGACCTCCACAGACGCTGAATCTTCGGACCTGCCTTTACTTGACAAGGAGCTTTGCATGACCCTCACAGGCAAGACTGCACTCGTCACCGGTTCCACCAGCGGCATTGGCCTGGGTATCGCCCAGGTACTGGCCCGCGCTGGCGCCAATATCGTGCTCAACGGCTTTGGCGACCCGGCACCGGCCATAGCCGACATCGCCCGCCATGGCGTGAAGGTGGTTCACCACCCGGCCGACCTGTCGGACGTGGCCCAGATTGAAGCGCTGTTCGCCCTGGCCGAACGCCAATTCGGTGGCGTCGACATCCTGGTCAACAACGCCGGCATCCAGCATGTAGCGCCGGTGGAGCAGTTCCCGGTGGAAAGCTGGGACAAGATCATTGCCCTGAACCTGTCAGCCGTGTTCCATGGCACGCGCCTGGCCCTGCCGGGCATGCGCACGCGCAACTGGGGGCGCATCATCAACATTGCCTCGGTGCATGGCCTGGTCGGCTCGACCGGCAAGGCGGCCTACGTTGCAGCCAAGCATGGTGTGGTCGGCCTGACCAAGGTGGTAGGCCTGGAAACCGCGACCAGCAATGTCACCTGCAACGCCATCTGCCCCGGCTGGGTGCTGACCCCGCTGGTGCAAAAGCAGATCGACGATCGTGCTGCCAACGGTGGCGATCCGCTGCAAGCACAGCATGATCTGCTGGCCGAAAAGCAACCGTCGCTGGCGTTTGTCACCCCCGAGCACCTGGGTGAACTGGTACTATTCCTGTGCAGCGAGGCCGCAAGCCAGGTTCGCGCCGCCGCCTGGAACGTCGATGGTGGCTGGTTGGCCCAGTGACGGGCAGCCTGGGCCTGGCGGCGGGTTCGCATTCGTTTATCTGCAAGGAGGCCCTATGCGCCCTACCCCGATGACCGCAATTCTGGCCCTCACCCTGGCTGCCGCCACGCCTGTGATGGCGGCCAGCCTGAAAGACGTCGCGCCTTACCCCGAAGCGGAAAAAGGCTTTACCCGGCAGGTTATCCACCTGCCGGCACAGGCCGATGAATCGGCCTACAAACTGGAAATCCTCGCCGGCAAGACCTTGCAGGTCGACTGCAATCGCCAGCGCCTGGGCGGCAGCCTGGAAGAACGCACCCTGGAAGGCTGGGGCTACAACTACTACCGCCTGGACAAAGTCAGCGGCCCGGCCAGCACCCTGATGGCCTGCCCGGATGGCAAGAAGACCAAGGCCTTCGTACCAGTGATCGGTGACGGCTTCCTGTTGCGCTACAACAGCAAGCTGCCGGTGGTGGTGTATGTGCCCAAGGATGTCGAGGTGCGCTACCGCATCTGGTCGGCGTCGCAGGACGTGCAAAAGGCTAAAGTCGAATAACTACCGCAGCCCCTGCAGGAGCGGCCTTGTGCCGCTCCTGCAAGGCGAATCTATCAGGCATAATGCGCCCCTTTTTTCGCGCCCGAAGCACAGGTACCTCATGAAAGCCCAAGCCCGCCACATCCTGGTCAAGACCGCTGACGAAGCTGAAAAGCTCAAACAGCGCATCGCCAACGGGGAGGCTTTCGACGTGCTCGCCAAAAAGTTTTCTATCTGCCATTCGGGCAAGCGCGGCGGCGACCTGGGCGAAGTCCGCCCGGGCCAGATGGTCGGCGCTATCGACCAGGTAATTTTCAAAAAACCTTTGCGTGTGGTGCACGGGCCGATCAAGAGCAAGTTCGGCTACCACCTGGTGCAAACGTTCTACCGCGATTGATGGCAGCGGGCCACCTGGCATTTTTGCCAGTTGTCCCGTCACCCAACATTACATACAACTCCGGCAGGGCCGAAGCCGTCCTGCTGGCGTCGCTTCAGGTAGTGGACCCTTGAATGGACCCGGAGACCTGCCTATGCGATGCCCCCGCTTGCTGCTGCCCTTCCCCCTGCTGGCACTGCCATTACTGGCTCACTCCCAATCCCTGACGGTTACCCCCGGTGAGACCCTTGGCGCCCTCGTGCAAACCGATGCCGCTGATGAGTTCACCCTCAGCGGCGCAACGGTCCAGTCATTGCAACAAGGCAATGGCCAAGACACCTTCACCATGTCTGGCGGCACGCTAGGGTCATTGAACCAAGGCGGTGACATGGACACGTTCACCATGACCGGCGGCACCATCACGGGCGCTTTTGAAGATGGAGACACGGCGTGGTTCAAAGGCGGCAGCATTGGCCGAATCGATCTCAAGCTCGCTGACAACTTCCTCGAGATTTCCCAAGGGCTCGGTGTCGAAACCGTTGTTGTTGGCAACGTGGTCAGCGGGCTTGGCAACGACACGATCATCATGACGGGCGGCACCGTCGGCGGTGATATCAGTACCAGTAGCGGCGTTGACAAGATAACCATCAGCGGCGGCACGCTCAAAGGCGAAATACGCACTGGCAACGGCAAGGATGAATTTACCTGGACGGGTGGCCAGATCGGTAAGCGGGTCATCATGGAGAATGACGATGACACCGCCATCGTCCGCGCCATCGACCTGGGGAACTCTGCCGTTATCCTGGACGGCGGTACCGGCACGGACACACTGACATTCGAGCAGAGTCAGGTCGGCCAAGGTGCGTCGTACATGAACTGGGAGTCCATCAACCTCCAGCAAGTCAGCCGGCTCACCCTCAACGACACCCTTGCACTGGGAGACCTGGGCAGCGATCAGCCACGCGTGATCCCGGCCACTGGGACCGGGACCCTGCAAATCGATGCAAGCAGCGCGCTGAACAGCCGTCAGGGCAGCGTCGTCAGCATCCAGAGTGACAGCAAGGTATCGGTAGTCAACGCCGGCACCATCGACCTGAGTCGTGGCAACGACGCTCAAGGCCGCCTGACCGTTCAGGGCGATTACACCGGTAACAACGGCACCCTGCGCCTGAATAGCGTGCTGGCAGGCGATGGCGCTGCCTCCGACCGCCTGGTGGTCAGCCGTGGCGCCATTAGCGGCTCCACGCAATTGCTCGTCAACAACCTCAATGGCGCGGGTGCAGCAACTGCACAGAACGGCATCCAGGTTGTCGAAGCCCGTGACGGCGCCACCAGCACGGCCACTGCATTCGTGCAGACGCAAACGCTATCCGTGGGTGCCTATGACTACCGGTTGTTCAAAGGTGGTGTAACCGCTGGTAGCGAAAACAGCTGGTACCTGCGCTCGTCGCTGGTCGCGGCACCCGCTCCAGCACCTGTACCCGGGCCCGAACAACCAACACAACCTTCACAGCCGGGCGAGCCACCTTTGATAGCACCGGCCCAGACGCCACCTGTTGCCGCACCGGCACCTGGCCAGGTCGACCTGCCCGCCCCCGTGCAAGGCGAAAGCCTGCCGCTGTATCGCCCGGAAGTCCCGGTTTACGCTGCCGTTCCAAGAGGCGCTGCGATCATCGCCCGCCAGGCCTTGGGCACCTTCCATCAACGCCAGGGTGACCAACAGTTGCTCAAAAGCGAAGGCGCCCTGCCTGCCAGTTGGGGGCAGGCCTACGGCGGCACGCTGCGCCAGCAATGGAGCGGTACGGTCAGCCCGAGCCTGGATGGCGACCTATACGGTTTCAAGGTGGGCCAGGACCTGTATGCCAAGGTCCACGACAACGGTTACCGCCAGCATGTCGGCTTCTACGTCAGCCATAGCCGCCTGGACGCCGACGTCAAAGGTTTCGCCCTGGCCGTGAAAGACCGCAGCGTGGGCGACCTGAAACTCGATGGCGACAGCGTCGGCACATACTGGACGCTGGTCGGGCCCCAAGGCGCGTACCTGGATGCAGTGTTGCAGTACACCCGCCTTGATGGGCGAGCCCGCTCGGACCGCGGCGACAAGCTGGACATCGACGGCCACGCCTGGACGGCGTCGCTGGAGTCCGGGTACCCCATTGCCCTGTCCGAGCGCTGGAGGCTGGAGCCGCAAGCCCAGCTGATCGCACAAAAAGTTTCGCTCGACAGCGCAAGCGATAGCATTTCGCACATCAGCCATGACGCCCAGGTCGAGCTGACGGGTCGCTTGGGTGTGCGCCTGGAAGGGGCGTTCACGGGAAGCAGCGGGCGCCTGCTGCAGCCCTATGCGCAGGTTGACCTGTGGCACGGCGACGGTGGCCGCGACACCTTGACCTTCGATGGTGTCGACAAGATCAAGACCGACTACCGCTATACCTCAGTGCAACTGGAAAGCGGCGTGGTGGCGCAGGTCAGCGAAGCGCTGAGCCTGCATGGCGGGGTGCAGTACACCGCCAATCTGGACAGCCGCCAGCAGGAAGCCAGCGGCGTCAACCTGGGGGTGCGCTGGCAGTTCTAGCGGCGCGCCGCCAGCAAGCCGAGGCCAGCGCAGCCCAGCAGGGAGGCGCTGACCCGGTTGAACACGCGGCGCGGGCCAGGCTGGCTGAACCAGCGCTGCATGTAGGCACCCAGGCCTGCATAGAGGGCAATGGCAGCCCATTCCAACAGCAAGAACAGCGCGCCCAACCACAGAAACTGCTCGCTCACCGGGGTGGCGCTGCCGACTGTAACGAACTGCGGCAGGAACGCGGTGAAGATCAGGATGGCCTTGGGGTTGCCGGCCGCCACCCAGAACTCCTGGCGCGTCAGGCGCCAAGTGCCACGCGGGTGGTCCGCTGCCACCACTGCCTCGCCTACCGGTGCCCGCCACAGTTGCCAGGCGATGTAGAACAAGTAGGCCGCCCCCACTACCTTGATGGCCATGAACAGGTATTCACTGGTATGCAGCACCACGGCCAGGCCCATGGCCGCCAGGGCGATCATGCCGCTGAAGGCGACAATGCGACCACCCCCGGCCACGCAGGCCGTGCGCAGGCCGTAGCGGCTGGCGTTGTGCAGCGACAGCAGGTTGTTGGGCCCCGGCGCCATGTTCAGGGCAAAGCAGGCGGGGATGAAAAGCAGCAGGCTTGAAAGGTCCATTGTTGTTTTCCTTTGGCAACAGGCGTCTATTTCGGCCTCTGCCGGGGCTTGCGGTCAAGTTACAGCCAGCGATAAAAACTGTATGGGTACGCGGCACCTGTTACGCTGCCGGCGAAACAGAGGACCTTGTGATGCCCCGCTCCCACGCCGCGCTGTGGCGCGACCCGGCACTCCCGCATGTGGAAAGCCGCCGCGCCTGTCATAGCCGGGCCTGTTACAAGGCCCACAGTCACCCAACGTTTTCCATCGGTGCAGTGGATGCCGGCCACAGCCATTTCAGCGGCGCCGTGAATGGGCAGGAACGCCTGACACCCGGTACGCTGGTGTTGGTGCCAGCCCACCGCGTACATGCCTGCAACCCCGAGCCCGGGCAAGCCTGGAGCTACCAGATGCTGCATGTGGACGCCGACTGGCTGGCACAAGTGCGCCTGGAATCGGGGCTGGGCGGCGCCGGCCCCGGCGAACCGGCGCGTATCTGCCGGGCGCCGGCGGTGTATGGGCAGTTCTGCGAGCTGAACAGATTGCTGTTCTCCAGCGCCAGCAACCGTGAGAAAGATGCGGCGCTGATTGCCTTTGTGGGTGACCTGGACTTTTCCGCACAAGCCCCTCTGACGGCAGCCCCCGCCTTGGGGGCGACTGTGTTGAGCGGGTTGATCGCGCGCCTCGAAGGGCAAGACCCCGCGCAACTGTGCCTGGAGGTGCTGGCCCGCGAAGCCGGCCTTGGGCGCTACCAGCTGATCCGCGCGTTCCGCACCGCCACTGGCTTGACCCCGCATGCCTATGTGCTCAATGCCCGGATCAATCGCGGGCGGCAGTTGTTGGGTGAAGGGCTGGCGTTGGCGGAGGTGGCCTACCGCCTCGGGTTTGCCGACCAAAGCCATTTCCAGCGGGTATTCAAGGCCCATGTGGGCGTGACGCCAGGCCAGTATCGGGATGTGCGCAGCCCTTGACATCCTGGGGGCGCTCTGCGCCCCGATCGCGACGCAAGGCCGCTCCCGCATTGAACGGCATACGCAGTACCTGTGGGAGCGGCCTTGTGTCGCGATAGGGCTGCGCAGCAGCCCCAAGGCACTACCACGCAATATTCTTCAATACGCCTGACAAGCCCGGCAGCAGACTGCGGTTTTTCCCGCAGAGCCGCGCCGCCCATGCAACAGTTCCTGATCATCGCCCTCGCCCACTTCCTCGCCCTGCTCTCACCTGGCCCGGACTTCTTCCTGGTCGCACGCAGCTCGATCAACAGCGGCTGGCGCATCGCCAGCGGCGCCTGCCTGGGCATTGCCCTGGCCAATGGCGCGTTCATCGCCATCGCCTTCACCGGCCTGTCGGTGTTGCAGGAAGGCAGCCTGCTGTTTACGTCCCTGCAACTGGCCGGCGCCAGCTACCTGCTGTACATCGGCGTGCTGTTCCTGCGCCATGCGGGGCAAACCAGCCTGCGCTCAGTCACGGACAACCAGCGGGTTCAAGGCTGGTGGCACAATCTGGGCATGGGCTTCTTGTCCGGCATCCTCAACCCCAAAAACGCGCTGTTCTATGCCAGCCTTGCCAGTATGGTAGCCAGCGCCAGCACCGGCTGGAAATCGGCCTACGCCGTGTGGATGTTCAGCATCGTCCTGCTCTGGGACCTGCTGGTGGCCGTGGCCATCGGTAACCAGCGGGTACTGCGGCGTTTCGCTCGCAGCCTGCCGTGGCTGGAGCGGGCCTCAGGGCTCATGTTGGTGATATTGGCTGCGGCGCTGGTGCTGCATCTGGCCCGGGGCTGACCAGTTGCAAGGTGCGCATGTCCATCAAGGTAAAGTGGCCACTCGCCCACCCCCCCGTGTCCAGGTGCCAGACATTACCCAGCAGCTTTGCCTCCAGCACCGGCGTGTGCCCGACCAGCAAAGCACGCAGGCCCTGCACCGGTTGGGTATCGCCTTCCTTCAGGCGCCGGCGCGACCACTGGCATACCTCGCGTACCTTCGGGTCGTGATCCAGCTCCAGCTCCAGCCATGAACGCAGCACTGCCCAATCAGCAAACGGGCTGTCTGCATGCAGCAACCCGACCAGGCCGGCCGCGCTTTCCACTTCGATGGCAATCGGTAACTGCTCGAAGCGCTCCACGAAGCGCAATTGTGCGGCCCGCGGCAGGTCCAGGAACCAGCTGCCACCCGCTGCGCGGTACATGTCCAGGTCAAGCCGCCCCCCACGCACGCGAGTGATTGCCAGCGCCTCATGGTTACCTTGCACCGCATGGAACCAAGGCTGCGCGAGCCACTCCAGCACGACCTCGCTGTGCGGCCCCCGGTCGACCAGGTCACCCACACTGAACAGGCGGTCTACCGCGGGGTCGAACCCCACCGCTTCAAGGCACTGTTCCAGGCGCTGGAAGTGACCATGGATATCGCCCACCGCCAGGTCACGCCCCCGGATATTGGCGAGCAACCGCCGAAACCGTCCCATTACAATCTTCCTCTGCAGGTGCTGCCATGGCGGGCGTAAAATGGAAACACCCCCAATCTACCCCGGAGGTGCATCATGCGTACCGCCCTCGTGTGTGCCGTGCTCATGGCGCTATCACTGAACAGCATGGCACAAGGCTCCCCGGCCGCGCAGGTCGAGGTGCGTTTCGACCACCCGGAACAATTCCGCGACGCCAGCCTGGACAGCCACGGTTATGAGCGTGGCGCCGACGCCTATGTGATGAAATCCCTTACCCAGTACCTGCAAAAGCTCGGTCAGCGTTACCTGCAACCGGGCCAGCAGCTGGTCATCGATATCCGCGACATCGACCTGGCCGGGCGCTTCGAGCCCTGGCACAGCCAGGCCTACGATGTGCGTTTCATGCGCGAGATCACCTGGCCGAGCATCGACCTCACCTACACCCTCAGCCAGCCGGGCAAACCCGCCCAGCAGGCCGAGGAGCGGGTCAGCGACAAGATGTACCTCAGCCGCCCCGGCCGGGTCGCCAGCAGCAGCGACCGCCTGTATGCCGAGAAGGCCATGCTCGACGACTGGTTCCGCCAGCGCTTCGCGACGCACCCGGCAACCTGAAAAAGCCTTCACTGGTGCAGGCGTTGGTGCCGATAGTATGCTCGACCCTTCAACCTGTACCAGGGAAGGGTATTTCATGAAACTGTGCGCCGTACAACTGGCGTCGCTCAAGGGCGATTTGCCAGGCAACCTCCAGCGTCATCTGGCCTGCATCGAGCAGGCCGCGGCCCTTGGCGCGGCGCTGGTGGTGTTCCCCGAACTCTCGCTGACCGGCTATGAGCCAAGCCTTGCGCGCCAGGCCGCCTTGCCGGTCAGCTCCGAGCGACTGGGCCCGCTGCAGGCAGCCTGTGACCGCCTGGGTATCACCGTGGCCGTTGGCCTGCCGTTGCCGACACCCGACGGTATTCGCATTGGCATGCCCATCTTCAGCCCCGGGGCACCGCGCCAGGCCTATGCCAAACGGCGCCTGCATGATGACGAGCTGCCCTACTTCACCCCTGGCGATCAGGCACTGCTGCTGCAAGTAGGCGATCATCGGGTGGCACCGGCGATCTGCTACGAATCGATGTTCATGGCCCACGCGGCCGCCGCCCGCGAGCACGGCGCCGACCTGTATCTGGTCAGCGTGGCGAAAACCGCCAAGGGCATCCGCGAGGGATACGCACATTACCCGGAGGTGGCACGTGAACTGGGCATGCCGATACTGATGGCCAACTGCGTGGGGCCAGCCGACACCTTCATCGGTGCGGGCGGTTCGGCAGCGTGGGACAGCCAGGGGCGCTTGCTGGCCAGCCTGGACGACCACAGTGAAGGGCTGATCATGCTGGACACTGGCAACGCCAGCGCAATGGCCCTGCCTTTGGACCCACACCCGGCATGATCTATCTGTTTCTGGCGTTGCTGAGTTACACCTGCACCTACTACCTGGTCGGCTTGCTGATCCAGGGCCAGCTTGCCGATGTGGCCGAGGGTTTGCGCCATCGGCCCGATGCACCGACACCGGGCGAGTACCTGCGTGCGGTCAAGGCCCATGCACGTCGGGCCCATCGGCAGTACACCCTGATGGCTGGCTCGGCGCTGGCGTTGCTGGCCTGCCTGGTCGCCAGCTGGTTCAGCTGACGCCTACAGGTCCAGCGCGAGGCTTTGCCGGCCCTCCAGCGCCAGCAAGTACTGCTTGGCCGCCAGGCCACCGGCAAAGCCGGTCAGGCTGCCCGAAGCGCCGATCACGCGGTGGCACGGGGCGATGATCGAGATCGGGTTGCGGCCATTGGCGGCGCCTACCGCCCGCACCGCGCTGGGGTTGCCGATCTGCCGGGCGATGTCGCCGTAGCTGCGGGTTTCACCGAAGGGTATCGCCAGCAGCGCGGCCCACACCTTGCGCTGGAACTCGGTACCGGCGAAATCCAGCGCCAGCTCGAAGCGCTGGCGTTTGCCCGCAAAATATTCGCCAAGCTGCCGCGCGGTGTCCAGTAGCACCGGGCACTGGTCGTCACGGTGCAAGGCACCGAGGCGCACGCGGTTTTCCCGCTCCTCTTCCCACAGTACGGCTGCCAGGCACTGGCCCCGGGCAACCAGGGTCAGGGTGCCGACGGGCGAATGCATGAAGGTGAATGCGCTGGACATGAGCGGGTTCCTGCCTGTTTGCGTTCGGCGTACTGTACGCATCCACAGCCCTGCACGCACCCGCTTTCTTGCTCAGGTAATTGCACAACCGGCAATCCGGCGCGCCTCCCTGAGGTTGACCCTGGGGATCAGCTCGGCTGGAATCCGCGAGATCGACGACAGGTTGTAAACGTGGAAGTGCTCGTTCACGACCTCCCTGGCCATCAGCGTCAACGACGGCAGGATACGGCTGTCCCAATGCTGGTCGAGCCCACAGGGCGAACACTGCCCCTGGCCGTTCTCGTAGAAGCGGCCGACGCTCTGATCCAGGTCCACCCCCACCAGCAACACTTCTTCGAAGCCCAGGTGGTAGGCCAACTGCAAGGCCACGTACGCCACTGTGCGGGCGTCGAAGAAACCCTGCGCCAAGTCTTTGCTGAAGGCAATCGAGCGGCTGCGTTTGCTCCACAGGGTGCGGTTGCACACGCAACTGTCACCATGGCCACGCAACCCGTCCAGCAGGCCCGGCGTATCCGCTTTATGCAAGGCATAGCACTCGGTGCCTACCGGCACATCGGCACCCGCATACTGCTCGGGCCAGAGCGCCAGGCGCTCGCTGTCGCGCAAGGCAGTGGCGAACAGGGCCGGCTGTTGCTGGCGAAAGCTTTTGTCGGTGCACACGTAGAAGAATGGCTGGATGCCGTGTTCGGCGGTCATCGCAACCGAACCGTTCATGGCGATGATGGGTAAATGGGCGAATTCGCCCAGCGGAAAATGCTTGGCAGAGGCGCCAGAGGCAAGGATCACCACGGGGCCCTGTTGGGTGTTGCGACACGCCTCGAAACTGGAGAACGCCCCGCGTTCAGCGCTTGGCTGCGACGGAAGTGTGTTCATCAATGGCATCTTTAACTGGACAGTACAAACCACAATACTGATCCGTGTATATGCCGTGGCCGCTTTTACCTAACTTTACCTACCTGAACATAATCGACCGCCATGTCCCTGACTGGCGGGGTTCTGAAGCGCTGCAAAGCGCTCAGACGGTGCATGTTCAATGCCGCCTGGTTCGACTTAGGCCATCTCAGCAGACCACTTGGCCCAAGGGTTGTTCCCCCCACTTTGGATCAGGAATACCGATTACCACTCTGGAGGCGACAGACGGGCCGCCGCCTTTTCATCAAACGCGGTTTTATTCATGAGCCTGCTTGATGCTTATCACGGGCGAGACTAATACTTAAGTCTCTGCCTGGGGAGGCACAAAACATGCAAACCAGATTCGTTATCGTTCCTGCGGTGCCGATAGAAAAGGAGTCGTTCCGCGTGGGTAGCCGCTACTACGCCGCTACCGTGTGTGGAGGGTTCGACATTTATGACAACCAGGCGAAGGAGCGGCTCACGCCGAGCTACCCGAGCCGGACGGATGCGCAGGTGCAGTGCGAGCAATTGAACAAGCGAAGTGAAGTGGGGTGATCGTGGGCGCTCGACATACAGGCGCCCGTGCGATCCCTGCGGGCGCAACCGGGGGCCGCACAGCGGCCCCCGGTGTCTACTCAAATTAACTGTCAGCCCAGGAACAGCTGGTACGCCGGGTTGTCAGTCTCATCCCAATACCGATACCCCATCTCGTCCAGCGCCAACGGCAAGCCTGCCAACTCATCCCCGGGCACCTCCAGCGCGGCAAACACCCGCGCCTCCGCCGCGCCGTGGTTGCGGTAATGGAACAGGCTGATGTTCCAGCGCTTGCCCAGCCGCTCCAGGAAGCCCAGCAACGCCCCTGGGCGCTCGGGAAACTCGAAGCGCAGCACCCGCTCATCAGCGCCCGGCGCTGCGTGGCCGCCCACGGTATGGCGCACATGCAGTTTGGCCAGCTCGTTGTCGGTCAGGTCCAGCACGCTGTAGCCCTGCTCACGAAGGTTGGCCAACAGCTGATCACGCGGGTCGTGCACCGGGTGAGTCTGCACCCCGACGAACAGGCGCGCTTCCTTGCCTGGGTAGTAGCGGTAGTTGAATTCGGTGATCTGACGCTTGCCCAGCGCCTGGCAGAAGGCGCGGAAGCTACCTGGCTGCTCGGGGATGGTCACGGCGATGATCGCCTCGCGCTGCTCGCCCAGCTCGGCCCGCTCGGCCACATGGCGCAGGCGGTCGAAGTTGACGTTCGCCCCGGAGTCAATGGCCACCAAGGTCTGCCCTTGCACGCCTTCGCGTGCCACGTACTTCTTGATCCCGGCTACGGCCAGGGCACCAGAAGGCTCGGTGATCGACCGGGTGTCGTCGTAGATGTCCTTGATCGCCGCGCACAACTCGTCACTGCTGACGGTTACTACTTCGTCGACAAAATGCCGGCACAGCTCGAAGCAATGAGCGCCGATCTGCGCCACCGCTACACCGTCGGCGAAGGTGCCGACCTGCGGCAGGATCACCCGCTCGCCGGCGGCCATGGCGGCCTGCAGGCAGTTGGAGTCCTCCGGTTCGACGCCAATCACCTTCACCTCGGGGCGCAGGTACTTCACGTAGGCAGCGATACCGGCGATCAGCCCGCCACCGCCCACCGGTACGAAAATGGCGTCCAGCGCGCCCGGGCGCTGGCGCAGGATCTCCATGGCCACGGTGCCCTGCCCGGCGATCACGTCCGGGTCATCGAACGGCGGCACGAAGGTGGCGCCTTCGCTGTCGGCCAGCGTCAGGGCATGGGCCAGGGCGTGCGGGAAGCTCTCACCGTGCAGCACCACATGCCCGCCGCGCGACCGCACCCCCTCCACTTTGAGTGACGGCGTGGTGGTCGGCATGACGATGGTGGCCTTCATGCCCAGGTGCGACGCCGCCAGGGCCACGCCCTGGGCATGGTTGCCCGCCGAGGCGGTGATTACCCCACGCTCGCGCTGCACAGCACTCAGGCGTGACAAACGGGTGTAGGCGCCGCGGATCTTGAACGAGAAGGTAGGTTGCAGGTCTTCGCGCTTGAGCAGCACCTGGTTACCCAGGCTGGCAGACAGTGCAGGCGCGGCTTGCAGCGGCGTTTCGATGGCCAGGTCGTACACCGGCGCGGCCAGAATGCGCCGCACCTGCTCCGACAGCAGTTGCTGGGGGGTGACGGTAGGACGAGGGACGCTGAAGCTGGTCATCGATGACTCCTTGGCTTTTTTATGTTGCCCAGGAGTCAGAGAGAAAAAACCCGCCTCCAGGGCGGGTTCGGTGCACGTACGCGCTAGCCCGCCAAGCTGATAATGGCGGTAATAATAATGGCGTTCACATGCGGGAATGTATTCATGGGGTAGGAACTTAGCCGTTAGTGCGGCACAAAGTCAACACTTGGCTTGCTGCGCCGAAAGCGGCACATCGAACACCTTGTCGAAGCCCCACTGGAAGGCAAAGGCGTAGACGAAGAAGAACACGAACAACGCCAGGTTGGTCAGCAGCGCCGCCCACAGGCTCACATCCAGCCAGTACGCCACCAGTGGCAGCAGGATCACCACCAATCCGCCCTCGAAGCCCAAGGCGTGCAGCAAGCGCCGCATGAATGTGCGCTCACGCTGGCGCTGGCGCGCTTCCCAGCGCTCGAACACCCAGTTGTAGCCCATGTTCCAGCTCATCGCGATGCCTGACATCAGCACCGACAGCACCGTCGACTGCGCCATGCCGGCACCGAACGCCAGCTCCAGCGCGGGCGCCACGCAGGCAACCGCGATGGCTTCATAGAGAATGGCCTGGACGATCTTGCGGGCCTTGCCTTGCATGTTCAGCTCCCTGAATGAACGACCTGTAAAGCTACAAGATGTAGCTCACAAGAAAAAGCCCGAAATTTGGACAACAGCGTATAGGGCTGCTTGTATCTATCCCGTACAGAAGTGACATTTCGTACAACTTCGTCGAGGGAAGCGAGCGAGGATAAAGACGATGGCCCACTCTGCCATGCCGGTGCCTGCCATATGAGCCTGGCATTCATCGATTTTCTCACCTACGTGCTGTTCGGCCTGAAGATCCTGGCCATCATCCTTGCCTCGCTGATGTTCCTGCTGGGCCTGGACGACCTGTTCATCGACCTGTGCTACTGGGTCCGCAAGTTGATCCGGCGCTTTCGCGTGTATGACAAGTACGAAAAGGCCGACGAAAAGCGCCTGTACGAAGTGCCGGAAAAACCCCTGGCCATCATGGTCCCGGCCTGGAACGAAGTGGGCGTGGTCGGTGAAATGGCGCGCCTGGCGGCCTCCACCATCGACTACGAGAACTACCAGATTTTCGTCGGCACCTACCCCAACGACCCACAAACCCAGGCCGACGTCGACGCGGTGTGCCTGCACTACCCCAACGTGCACAAGGTGGTGTGCGCACGCCCTGGGCCCACCAGCAAGGCCGACTGCCTGAACAACATCATCGACGCCCTGCTGCGCTTCCAGCAGGACGCCGGCATCGAGTTCGCCGGTTTCATCCTGCATGACGCCGAAGACGTGATCTCGCCCATGGAGCTGCGCCTGTTCAACTACCTGCTGCCGAACAAGGACATGATCCAGATCCCGGTCTACCCCTACGCACCGGAATGGAAAGGTTTTACCGCCGGCCACTATGTCGACGAGTTTGCCGAAAACCACGGCAAGGACGTCATCGTCCGCGAAGCGCTGACCGGCCAGGTGCCCAGCGCCGGTGTCGGTACCTGCTTCAGCCGCCGCGCCATCAGTGCGCTGCTGGAGGACGGCGACGGCATTGCCTTCGACGTGCAGAGCCTCACCGAAGACTACGACATTGGCTTTCGTCTGAAGCAAAAGGGCATGAAGTGCATTTTCGCCCGTTATTCCATCACCGACCCGGCGCTGACCCTGAAGCAGGAGTGGCGCCCGGGCATGAGCCGGGAATTCTCCCAGGTGATCTGCGTGCGCGAGCACTTCCCGCGTGACTGGCAGCATGCCATCCGGCAGAAGTCGCGGTGGATCGTCGGCATCGTGTTCCAGGGCACCAGCAACCTCGGCTGGAGCCGCAAGGGCGCACTCAACTACTTCCTCTGGCGCGACCGCCGTGGGCTGTTCGCCTACCTGCTGAGCTTTTTGGTCAACATGTTGCTGCTGGTGTTGCTGGCCATGTGGCTGGTCACGATGATTGCGCCGGACTCGTGGCGCTTCATGTCGATCCTTAGCGACAGTTGGCTGCTGTCTACCCTGCTGTGGCTGAACGGGCTGATGCTGTTCAATCGCCTGTTCCAGCGCGGCTGGTTCGTCACCCGTTTCTACGGCATCGGCGAAGGCCTGCTGTCGGCACCGCGGATGATGTGGAGCAACTTCGTCAACTTCTTCGCCAACCTGCGTGCCCTGCGTCAAGTGATGGAAATGGGCGACTCACGGCGCGTGGCCTGGGACAAGACCACCCATGAATTCCCCGCCATCGCAGCCCCTGCCCGCACGCCGCTGGGCCAGCGCCTGGTGGCCAAAGGGCTGATCAGTGACGAGCAGCTGCAACAGGCAATCACCAGCCCGGTACGCCGGCGCCTGGGCCGCGAACTGCTGCTGCGGGGCTGGGTGAACAGCGAACAACTGGTGGCCACCCTGGCCGAGCAGCTGGACCTGCCCTGGGCGCCGCTTAACCCGTTCAAGCTCGACCCGCAACTGATTGCCACACTGCCACGCAAACTGGCGACGCACTATGGCGTGCTGCCCGTTGCCGAAGACGGCGACACGCTGATCCTTGCCAGCGAAAGCCCGGTCAGCCAAGTGTCGCTGGGGGTGATCAGCCGCTACCTGAAACGCCCGGTCCGCGTGCGACTGGCGCCGCAGGGCCGGGTAACCCTGGGCCTGCGCTACCACTACCCAAGCCCTTGGCAGAAGCCGGAAACCCGCGACATGCTGGCCATTCTGGAGCGCCATCAGGACGATGAAGCGCTGCTGGAGCGTGTCAGCCACCACCAGATCATGCTCGGTACGCTGTTGCAGGTGCGCGGCATGGTCCCGGTCACCCTGTTCAACCAGGCGCTGATCGACTTCGACCCCGAGCACCAAAGCCTGGGCGAGCACCTGATCGCCCGCGGCATCATCACCGCACAGGTGTTGCAGCAGGCGCTTGACGAACAGGCCATCGAGCAGCAGGCCGCCCTTGACCTGACCCGGGAGGTGGCATGAAGCCGCGCTTTTCCCTCACTTTCACTGGCCTGTTGCTGTGCTGCGCCGCGCTGCCTGTCGACGCCTCGGCACCGATGACCGACTTCCAGCGGTTCACCAGCTTCCCGTTCATGGACCGCGGCTATCGTGAGGCCAAGAAAGACAACTGGGCCGAGGTCGAGCGCCTGACCCGTCACGTGCTGGGCCGGGTGCCGAACAACGACGAGGCCCGCGCACTGCTGGTAGAAGCCCTGGCCCATCAACGCCGCTACGAGGAAGCCGAAGCGCTGGCCGCACAGCTCGACGGCAGCCCCGAATACGCCGACGCCCTGCTCGAACTGCGCCTGACCTGGATCGAACAGGACCCACCGCCGGCAAGCCAGGTGGAACAATGGCTGGCTGCCAGTGAGGGCAATCAACGCGTGCGCCTGTGGCAGGCCTACAGCCTGAGCCTGGCCAAATTCGGTGGCGCGGGCAAGGCGCTGGACTGGCTCAGCCAGTTGCCGCCCAGGGATGATGGCCAGGTATTGCGCCTGGTCCGGGCCAACTTCGCCGAACAACTGCGCAACTGGAAGGAAACCATCGAGCAACTGCAGCCGCTCGCCGACAAGGGCCAGTTGCCCGCCGAAGACTGGCAACGCCTGGCCAATGCCTATGTCCAGCAGGTGGATGAAAAAGGGTTGAACAAACTGCTGCCCAGCGCGCCCTCTCCTCAAGCAGCTGACCAGGCGCGCCTGGCCATGGCCAACCGCGCCATTGCCATGGGCCACAACCAGCAAGCCCAGCGCTGGCTGCAGTCGCTGCCGCCAGATCAATTGAATCAGCCCGACCAGCGCCAGCAACTGTGGGAGCTGGCCCGCGAAGGTAATGATGCGGCACTGGTGCGCCGCCTGAGCAACGACCTGCAACGCCCCTGCCTGGACACCGTCGACTGGCTGTCACGCCATGACCCGGACCTGGCCCGCGAACAGTTCAAAGGCTGCACACCCACTACCGACACGCGCGCCTACGCCGTGCTCAAGCAACGCCTGTATGGTGACCCGCCGCAACCCCCACAACCGCGCACAGCCAGAGAATGGGAAGACCGCTACCGGCAAAGTGGCGACCTGGCCGCATTGGAGCAAGCTACGTTCCTGCTGGTGGAACAGGGCCAGACCGGTCACGCCCGGCAACTGCTGGAACAGGCCTACGAGCGCCGTCAGGGCCGCCTCAGCCCATCGCTGTTGCAGCGCCTGGGCAACCTGTATGCCCGCAACGATGGGCCTCTGGACAGCCACCGCATGCTCGGCCTGATCCCGCGGGTCGATGCCAATACCCGTGCCCAGTTGCTCGGCCGCCTGGCCGAGGCCGGCCAGTGCGACGCCGTTCGCCAGGCGGTGCCGTCCACCCCCCGCGAGCCCGGCCAGTACCGCGCCCTGGGCCGCTGCGCCATGCCCGACCAACCCGGTGAAGCGGTGGTCTACTACCAGGCCGCCGAGCGCCTGGGCGACGCCGGCAACCGCCTGGCGTTGGCCTATGCACTTGAAGCGGCCGGCGACTCCGAGGCCGCGCTGCCTATCTGGCGCAGCCTGCCGGACAGCGCCTGGACCGACAACGCCCGCCTCACGGCCGCCGGTGGCGCGCTGAACGCAGGCGACGCTGACGCGGCCCGGCGCTATTGGGACGCTGCCGCACACCACAGCGCCGATGACTGGGCACTGGGCGCAGCCATTGCCCAGCGCCAGGGCAATTACCAGGCGGCCTTGGGTTTCCAGCGCCATGCCTTGGCAAGCAACCCCCGGGCCGACCACTACTACGCCGCGGCCAGCACCGCGCAACTGGCCGGCGACAGCGCCCAGAGCATGGCCTGGCTCGCCGAAGCCGTGCGCCTGGCCCCCGATCAGCCGCGTTACCGGGCCGACTACGGCATGCGCCTCGCCGGCTCGACAGACAGGGCCCAGCGCCGCCAGTCGATCCCCTACCTGGAGCGTGCCACGCATGACTTCCCCGAGGATTACCGCCTCGGCGAAACCCTGGCCTTGCGCTACGACGAAGCCGAAGACAGTGCCTCGGCACGCCGCGAGCTGCGCCGCATCCTCGATGTGGAGCAGAACCTGGTCGACGGTGACGACGAATACGGCAGCCTGGAAGCCCGCAAATACCGCCAGCGCCGAGCCCACGAAAGCTTGTCACGGCGTGACACCATCACCCTGGCCAGCACCTGGTCACCCGCCGGCACCTCGACCAACGACAAGTTCCTCGACAACGGCCAGCGCAGCGGCAGCTCACGCCGTGCCCAATCGCAGAACGTGCAGTTGGCCATGTGGGACCATGCCCTGGGCGAAGAACCCAGCCGCAACGGCAGCACCCTGTCGGTGTATGGCCGGGTACTGTTCGGTGGCCAGAGCCGCACCGACTATGCGCAAAGCATGGGTACCGGGGTCGGCCTGCGCTACAAGCCGCTCGGCCAGGCCAACCTCAACCTGTACGCCGAGCTGTACCACCAGCGGCAGATCGACGAAGCGCACTACCGCGGCCTGAGCCTTGGCCAGCTGCTGAGCCCGGCCAAGGTCGGTGGCAACTGGGGCGACCTGCGCCACCATGCCGAATCGAGCAACGACCTGCTGTTGCGCGCCACCGCCTCGGTCCTCGACCAGGGCGACTGGCGCAATGACTGGCGGGTGGATGAAGACGACTGGAACGAGCGCTTCCTCTACCTCGACGCGGCCTGGTGGACCCGCGCCGGCGATCACGCCTGGCTGTCGCGCTACCAGCAAGGCCATGCCTGGAAACTTCCCGGCAGTACCCCGCAAACCCTCATGCCCTATGGCTTTTTCGAGTTTTCCAGCCAGGACCCGAGCAACGACTGGCGCCAGGACGCCCGGGCCGGGGTTGGCGTGCGCTGGCAATGGTGGTTCGATGACGACCGCTACAACGCCTACCGCGGCTCGCTGAAAGTGCGTGCCGAGTATCAGCAGTCGCTGGGCGGCAATCTTTATGAGCGCGCCAACGGCGTGCTGGTCGGTGCGGAGATGACCTTCTGATGCGTACGTTCCTCGCCGTCTGCCTGCTTGCCCTGTGCCTGCCCGCCACGGCCGACCAGCGCCTGTTCTACCAACCGCTCAACCGCGACGCCAATGTCAGTCCCGCCCAGTGGCAACAGCTGTGGCATGCCACCGTGGCCCAGGGGGGCAAGGCCCTGATCGTGCAATGGAGCGCCTATGGTGACAGCGACTTCGGCGGCGCCCAGGGCTGGCTGGCCAACAGCCTGCGCAGCGCACGTGCCCAAGGCCTGCAGGTGGTGCTGGGGCTGTACATGGACCCGGCCTACTACCAGCGTCTGGATGAACTGGACGGCGAAGGCCTGAGCAGCTATTGGAAAGCGCAACTGGGGCGCTCCCTCACCCAGTACCAGCAACTGCGCCAGGCCTGGCAGTTGTCGGTGGAGGGCTGGTACCTGCCCATGGAGCTGGACGACCAGCATTTTCGCGACCCCGCGCGGCGCGAAGCGCTGTTCAGCCAGTTACAGGCTTTCAACCGCCAACTGGACAAGCCTCTGCACATCAGTGCCTTCAGCGCAGGCAAGCTGTCGCCTCGGGTCAACGCCGCCTGGCTGGATCAACTGGCAGGCCTGGGCTTGACTGTGTGGTGGCAGGATGGCGCCGGCACCGGGCGATTGCCGCCGTTGGTGCGCCAGGGTTACGAACAGGCCTTGCCGTGCCGAATAGGCGTGGTGCGCGAGGCGTTCCGCCAGGTGAGCGCACCTGGGCAGGTATTCAGGGCTGAGCCTACGGAGCCGAAGCTGGTTGGCGGGTGCCATCTCGAGGCGGTGTTTGACTTGCGCTACCGGCCCTGGGCCCAGGGTGTTTTGCCACAGAATTGAGTCGCCAGGGCTGGCCCTTTCGCAGCACGCTCCTGCAGATAGCGCACGCCTCCTGTAGGAGCAGCCTTGTGCTGCGAAAGGGCCGGGCCTGGCAAAGCAGTACCCCCAGGAGCTCACCCATGTTCAAAACCATCGAGGAGCACGTACGCAAGCAGGTCGCCCCCGCCGCCCTGCGCGCCGAGTTCCGCCAGCACGAATTCGAGTCCATGCGCCCGTTCTGCCTGCTGGTAATCTGCGTCAGTATCCTGGTCTGGCTGGTCTTCGACCTGATCGTCAGTTTCCTCGCAGGCCAGGGCTTCACCTGGCTGTCCTACCTGTTCATCTCCCTGCTCGGCTGCCTGGCCGTCGTGCTGAACTTTACCCGCCGCAGCCATCACTTCGACGTGCTCAACCTGCTGTTCATCACCGTCATCACCTTGGGCATGCGCCTGGTAATCGAAGGCCTCCCGGTGGCCCTGCGCCCGGTATGGCTGATCCTCGGGGTCTCCACCGTGCTGTATGCCATGTCGGTGCTGCCGGTGCGGCGCTGGTCATTCTTCTGCGCCATGGCCATCACCTGGGTGATGCTCAGCCCGTTCTACCACACCCGCATGGAGCCCGACGCGGTCGAAGGCGCCATGTTGATCAGCTACGCGGTGTTTCTCAGCGGCCTGGTCAGCTACAGCTACCTGCAGATCCGCAAGACCAAGCTGCACAACTTTTACCTGTCCAAGGTACTGCTGGAGCAAGCATACGTCGACGCCCTGACCGAAATCCCCAACCGCCGCTCGTTCATGGCCAAAGCGGAGCAACAGTTGCATCAGGCAACCCCCGGGCAGTACCTGGCGATGGTCGACATAGACAACTTCAAGAAGGTCAACGACCGTTTCGGCCACGACATCGGTGACGAAGTACTCAAACGCGTTGCGCTACACATCAAGGCAGCCATGGTCGACGCCGAGTTTGCGCGGTTGGGCGGCGAGGAATTCGCAATTTTTCTTGAGGGGCTGGACCAAAAAGGCGCTGAACAGCGGGTGGAGGCATTGCTACGCAGAGTGCGTGAAGATCCAGGTGCTCATCCGGTGACTATCAGCATCGGCCTGGCACAGGTGAGCGCGGGCGATACGTTAACCATGGCGCTGATCAAGGCCGACCAGGCGTTGTATGAAGCCAAACACACCGGCAAGGACCGGGTCGTGCTGTGGACTACACAGTTGGCGGAACAGGGTTAGCAGGCCCGGCCTCTTCGCGGGTGAACCCGCTCCCACAGGGACCGCACAGATTTTGAACGCTGTGGCGTACCTGTGGGAGCGGGTTTACCCGCGAAGAGGCCGGCACAGGTACCCCATCACCCCGCAGGCAAGCGAATCCTGAACTGCGCCCCACCCAGCGCCGACTGCGCCACAGTCAGGGTCCCGCCCTGCCCTTCGATCGCCCGCCGGCTGATCGCCAGCCCCAGGCCAAAACCGCCGGTGTTGCGGTCGCGGCTGCGGTCCAGCCGGTAGAACGGCTGGAAAATCCGCTCCCGTTCCTCCACCGGAATACCAATCCCGTCATCCTCCACCGTCAGCAGGCAAGCGCCATCGTCCTCCAGACGCAAGCGCAGCAACAGGCTTTCGTCGCAGTAGCGCATGGCATTGCGCACCAGGTTCTGCACCGCCCGCGCTGTCAGCCGTGGGTCCAGCACAAACCGGGGCAAATTGCCCTCGGCCCGGACTTCCCACTGGATACCCCGGCCATCAAGCTCTTCGGCAAAACCGCCGAGTACGCTGTCGACCAGTTCCAGCAACGACACCTCGACACGCTCGCGGGCCTGGTCGGCGTTATACAGGCGGCTGTAGGACAACAGTTCAAGCACCAGCTCATCCAGCTCGCGCACATGCCCCACCAGCTCCAGCAGCCGCTTGCGGCTGGCCTGCGGCACTTCGTCGAACAGCAGCACAAGGCCGAAGTCCAGGCGGGTCAGCGGCGTGCGCAGCTCATGGGACACCGCATTGAGCAGCTCGCGCTGCTGGTTGACGTGGCGCTCCAGGTCACTGGCCATGGTGTCGAACACCCCGGCCAACTCACCAATGTTGGAATGCGGCGAAATGTGAGTGCGCTCGGCCATCTGCCCCTGGCCCAGGCGCCGGGCGGTTTCCTTCAGGCGCTCAAGGTCGCGCCAGTGCGGCCATACCCATAACAGCAGGCAGCCCAGCATGGCCGCACCGATCAGCACGGTCACGCCCCACGACAGCACATTGATGTCCAGCGGGTCTGGCGGTGCATGCAGGCGCACCAGCCACTCCTTGTCCAGCGGTGCCAGCACCGTTTCGTAGTAGCCCCACTCGGCAATTCTCACCGCGTACTGGCCGTGCTGCAGCCGCGCTTGCTCATCCGCGCTGAGTTCGGCCTGGCCCATGCGCAGCAGCTTCACCTCCAGCGGGGCGAACGCATTGGCCAGGTCTTTCTCCACGGCCGGCCACTGCTCGCGCGGGGCTTGGTGGAACTGGCGCACGATCAACGATTGCACACCTTTGGCCTGGTCCAGGTTGTAGGCCATGAAGCGTTCCTGGAACAGGCCAACGATGGTATCGGGAATGAACAGCAACGCACCGGCGTAGGCGACGATGATCACCAGATACAACCGCACCAGGATTTTGAGCATGGCCGGTCAGCACTCCCACTCGACGCGGCTGAACAGGTAGCCCTTGCCCCACACGGTCTTGATCTTGCGCGCTTCGCCGGCGTTATCGTCGAACTTGCGCCGCAGCTTGGAGATGGCCACGTCCACCGAACGGTCGGTGCCGTTGAACTCGATGCCGCGCAGCTGCTGCAAAATGCGGTCGCGGTTCAGCACTTCGCCGGCATTGCGCGCCAGTACCACCAGCAGGTTGTACTCACCGCTGGACAGCTCCACCTCTTCGCCGCGCCAGCTGACCGTGCGCTCGGCCAGGTCGATGCGCAGGCCTCCGATCAGGATCAGGTCGTTATCCAGCCGCGGCTCGTTGACGCTGCTGCGGCGCAGCAGGGTACGCACGCGGGCCAGCAACACGCGGGGCTCGCAGGGCTTGGTCACGTAGTCGTCGGCGCCCATTTCCAGGCCCAATACCTGGTCATGGCTGTCGTCGCGGGCGGTCAGCATCAGGATAGGCAGGGTCTGTGACTCCTGGCGCAGCAGGCGGCACAGTTGCAGGCCATCGATACCCGGCAGCATCAGGTCGAGGATGACCAGGTCGGGCTTTTGCCGACGATATTCGTCCAGCACATGATCGCCCCGGGCGATCACCTGGACATGGAAGTCGTTGCGTTGCAGGTAGCTGGCGATCAGCTCGGACAGGGCGCTGTCGTCTTCGACCAGGAAAATATTCGGCATAGGTGCTTGGGAATCTGGGTTGAGGTAGGCCTGTACGCGATCCCTGTGGGAGCGGGTTTACCCGCGAAGAGGCCGGCACAGGCATACGCAGAATATAGAACCCAGCCGCACGAAAGGATTGTTCTTCACACTTTTTCACACTCGCCCTACAGGTGTTAACAGCCGCATGGGCAGTACCTGCCGTACCATAGGCGCGGTCATCATCGGAAGATCCGCATGCCTACTACCCTCCCCCCTCGCCTGCGCCCATTGGCGCTCATGGCGTTTCTGAGCCTGTCCCTGGCCGGCTGTGGCGACAGCGCCGAGCAAGACGAAAAAGCCCCCACACCGCAAGTGCGGGTAGAAACCCTGCAACTGCAGCCACTGGCCATCAGCAGCGAACTCAGCGGCCGCATCCTGGCGCCGCGCACCGCCGAAGTGCGCGCGCGCGTCGAGGGCGTGGTGCTCAAGCGGGTGTACCGCGAAGGCAGTGACGTCAAACAGGGCGATGTACTGTTCCTGATCGACCCAGCGCCATTCAAGGCTGACCATGACAGCGCCCGCGCCACCCTGGCAAAGGCCGAGGCCACCTTGTACCAGGCGCGTTTGCAGGAGCAGCGCTACCGCGATCTGGTCGACGACAAGGCTGTCAGCCGCCAGGAATACGACAACGCCAAGGCCAGCTTCCTGCAGGCCGATGCCGAAGTGGCCGCCGCCAAGGCTGCCCTGGAACGCACCCGCCTGAACCTCGGCTACGCCACCGTAACGGCACCGATTTCCGGCCGTATCGGCCGTGCCCTGGTCACTGAAGGCGCACTGGTCGGCCAGAACGAGACCACCCCGCTGGCGACCATCCAGCAGCTGGACCCGATCCATGCCGACGTTACCCAGTCTACCCGCGAGCTCAACGCCCTGCGCCGCGCCTTGCGCGCAGGCGAACTGCAGCAGGTGGGCGACGGCCAGGCCCGCGCCACGCTGATCCAGGACGACGGCAGCGCCTACCCGCTGCCCGGCAAGCTGCTGTTCTCCGACATCAGCGTCGACCCCACCACCAACCAGATCACCCTGCGCAGCGAGTTCCCCAACCCGGACCTCGACCTGCTGCCCGGCAGCTACGTGCGCGTACGCCTGGAGCAGGCCGTGCAACCCAAGGGCCTGAGCGTGCCCCAGCGCGCCATCCTGCGCGACAGTGCCGGCGTGCCCAAGGTGCTGGTGGTCGACCAGCAGGCCCGGGTCAGCGATCGCCAGGTGGTACTGGGCAGCGCCCAAGGCGACCGCTGGGTCGTCAGCGAAGGCCTGGCCCCCGGCGAGCGGGTGGTGGTCGAGGGGCTGCAACACGTCAAGGCCGGTGACCAGGTGCAGGTCGACAACGCATCCGGGGCACCGCCCATCGCACAGCACACCGGCCAGTGAGGGCCTGATTCATGCCGCAATTCTTCATCGACCGCCCGGTGTTCGCCTGGGTGGTCGCGCTGTTCATCCTGCTGGCCGGTGCGCTGGCCATCCCGCAGCTGCCGGTGGCCCAGTACCCCAACGTGGCACCGCCGCAGGTGGAAATCTACGCCGTGTACCCGGGCGCCTCGGCGGCGACCATGGACGAAAGCGTGGTGAGCCTGATCGAGCAGGAGCTCAACGGCGCCGACAACCTGTTGTACTTCGAGTCGCAGAGCAGCCTGGGCAGCGCCACCATCACCGCCACCTTTGCCCCGGGGACCAACCCGGACCTGGCCCAGGTCGACGTGCAGAACCGCCTGAAGGTGGTCGAGTCGCGCCTGCCGCGCCCGGTCACCCAGCAGGGCCTGCAAGTGGAAAAGGTGTCCACCGGCTTCCTGCTGCTGGGCACCCTCACCTCTGAAGACGGCAAGCTCGACGAAACCGCACTGTCGGACATTCTCGCGCGCAACGTGATGAACGAAATCCGCCGCCTCAAGGGCGTCGGCAAGGCCCAGCTGTACGGTTCGGAGCGCGCCATGCGCATCTGGATCGACCCGGGCAAGCTGATCGGTTTCAACCTGACGCCCAACGACGTGGCCGAGGCCATTGCCGCGCAGAACGCCCAGGTCGCGCCTGGCAGCATCGGCGACCTGCCCAGCCGCGACACCCAGGAAATCACCGCCAACGTGGTGGTCAAGGGCCAGCTGAGCACCCCCGAAGAATTTGCCGCCATTGTCCTGCGCGCCAACCTGGATGGCTCCACGGTCACCGTCGGTGATGTCGCCCGGGTCGAGATCGGCGCCCAGGAATACCAGTACGGCACGCGCCTGAACGGCAAGCCGGCCACCGCGTTCAGCGTGCAGCTGTCGCCGGGTGCCAATGCCATGGAAACCGCCACCCTGGTGCGGGCGAAAATGCAGGAACTGGCGCGTTACTTCCCGGAAGGCGTCAAGTACGACATCCCCTACGACACCTCGCCGTTCGTCAAGGTGTCCATCGAGCAGGTCATTACCACCCTGTTCGAAGCCATGTTGCTGGTGTTCGCGGTGATGTTCCTGTTCCTGCAGAACCTGCGCTACACCCTGATCCCCACCCTGGTGGTGCCGGTGGCGCTGATGGGCACCTTCGCGGTCATGCTGGCCATGGGCTTCTCGGTCAACGTGCTGACCCTGTTCGGCATGGTGCTGGCCATCGGCATCCTGGTCGACGATGCCATCGTGGTGGTGGAAAACGTCGAGCGCATCATGGCCGAGGAAGGCCTGCCGCCCAAGGAAGCAACGCGCAAGGCCATGGGCCAGATCAGCGGTGCAATCGTCGGCATCACCCTGGTGCTGGTGGCGGTGTTCCTGCCCATGGCCTTCATGCAGGGCTCCGTGGGGGTGATCTACCAGCAGTTCTCGCTGTCGATGGCAGTATCGATCCTGTTCTCGGCATTCCTGGCCCTCAGCCTCACCCCGGCGCTGTGCGCCACCTTGCTCAAACCGGTGGCCAAGGGCGAGCACCATGAACGCAAAGGCTTCTTCGGCTGGTTCAACCGGCGCTTTGAAAGCATGAGCAACGGCTATCAGCGCTGGGTGGTGCAGGCGCTCAAGCGCAGCGGCCGCTACCTGCTGGTTTACGCGGTGCTGCTGGCGGTGCTGGGCTATGGCTTCAGCCAGTTGCCCACGGCATTCCTGCCCACCGAAGACCAGGGCTACACCATCACCGACACCCAGCTGCCACCCGGGGCCAGCCGCATGCGCACCGAGCAGGTGGCCGCGCAAATCGAGGCACACAACGCCGAAGAACCCGGCGTGGGCAACACCACCGTGATCCTCGGCTTCAGCTTCTCTGGTAGTGGGCAAAATGCGGCGCTGACGTTCACCACCCTCAAGGACTGGTCCGAGCGTGGTGCCGACGACAGCGCCCAATCGATTGCCGACCGCGCCAGCGCGGCCTTCTCCCAGTTGAAGGACGCCGTGGCGTTTTCGGTGCTGCCGCCGCCTATCGACGGCCTGGGTGAGTCGACTGGCTTCGAGTTCCGCCTGCAGGACCGCGGTGGTATGGGCCACGCCGAGCTGATGGCCGCCCGCGACACGCTGCTGGCCAATGCCGGCAAAAGCAAGGTACTGACCAACGTGCGCGAAGCCTCGCTGGCCGAAAGCCCGCAGGTGCAACTGGAGATCGACCGCCGCCAGGCCAATGCCCTGGGCGTGTCGTTCGCCGACATTGGCTCGGTACTGGATGTGGCGGTGGGCTCCAGCTACGTCAACGACTTCCCCAACCAGGGCCGCATGCAGCGGGTGGTGGTGCAGGCCGAAGGCGACCAGCGCAGCCAGGTCGAAGACCTGCTGAAAATCCACGTACGCAACAACAGCGGCAAGATGGTGCCACTGGGGGCATTCGTCCAGGCCAAGTGGGTCAGCGGCCCGGTGCAGTTGACCCGCTACAATGGCTACCCGGCGGTGTCGATTTCCGGTGAGCCGGCTGCCGGCCACAGTTCGGGCGAAGCCATGGCCGAAATCGAACGCCTGGTGGCGCAGCTGCCGCCCGGCGCCGGCCTGGAGTGGACCGGCCTGTCGCTGCAGGAGCGTTTGTCCGGCAGCCAGGCGCCGATGCTGATGGCATTGTCGTTGCTGATCGTGTTCCTGTGCCTGGCAGCGCTGTACGAAAGCTGGTCGATCCCGACCGCCGTGCTGCTGGTGGTACCGCTCGGTATCCTGGGCGCGGTGCTGGCCGTGACCCTGCGCGGCATGCCCAACGACGTGTTCTTCAAGGTTGGCCTGATTACCCTGATCGGCCTGTCGGCGAAGAACGCCATCCTCATCATCGAGTTCGCCAAGCACCTGGTCGACCAGGGCGTGGACGCCGCAGACGCCGCCGTACAGGCCGCCCGCCTGCGCCTGCGGCCCATCGTGATGACCTCGCTGGCGTTCATCCTCGGGGTGGTACCCCTGGCCATTGCCAGCGGCGCCAGCTCGGCCAGCCAGCAGGCCATCGGCACCGGGGTGATCGGCGGCATGCTCAGCGCCACGTTGGCGGTGGTGTTTGTGCCGGTGTTCTTCGTGGTGGTGATGCGCCTTGCGGGACGGCGTCAGGCGCGTGAAGCCAACGCACAAGGCGGGATCAGCGAAAGCTGACTGGACAAGCCCCGTGTGAAATGGGAGGGTTCCCGGCAATGACTGCCCGGAGCCCTTTTTCATGCCTGATGCACTGCCCCCCTGCTCCATCCTCATTCTCGCCGGCGGCCGTGGCCAACGCATGGGCGGCCGTGACAAAGGCCTGGTCGCGTGGCAGGGCGAACCGCTTGTTGCGCATGTACGGCGGGTGGTGCGACCGCTAAGCGATGACCTGGTGATTTCCTGCAACCGTAACCAGGAGGCTTACCGTACGTACGCTGACCAGCTGGTGGGCGATGCCGAAGCGGACTTCCCCGGGCCGTTGGCGGGGGTGATTGCCGGGCTCAAGGTGGCACGCCATGAGTGGATGGTGGTACTGGCCTGCGATGCACCACTGGTTGACCGCGATTTGATCGAGGCGCTGTCAAGGCTGGCGGTGGCCAGCGACAGTGCGGCGATGGTACGTCAAGGTGGGTTTTGGCAGCCGATGTTCAGCGTGCTGCCACGGCGGTTACTGCCAATGCTGGAGCAGGCCTGGGCGACGGGAGAGCGAAGCTTGCAAAAGGCCTTGCTGCGCGAGGCGGTGCAGGGGTTGGAGTGTGTCGATGATGATCGCCGGTTGAGCAACTTCAACAGCCCGGAACTGCTGCAAGGCTGAGATTCTCTGCTGCCTGTACCGGCCTCTTCGCGGGTAAACCCGCTCCCACAGGTTCATTACCGTGTTCGAATTCCGTGCGGTCCCTGTGGGAGCGGGTTTACCCGCGAAGAGGCCGGTACAGGTAATGCATCATCCAGCAGACAACTCCGCGACACTGATCTCGCGCATCCTGAACTTCTGCACCTTGCCGGTCACCGTCATCGGGAACTCGTCGACAAAGCGGAAGTACCGGGGCACCTTGTAGTGCGCAATCCGCGCCCTCGCCCACTCACGCAGCGCTTCTTCACTGGCAGTATGCCCCGGGTGCAGCCGCACCCAGGCCACGATTTCTTCGCCGTACTTGCTGCACGGCACGCCAATCACTTGCACATCCGCCACCGCCGGGTGGGTGAAGAAGAACTCTTCCAGCTCGCGCGGGTAGATGTTCTCGCCGCCGCGAATGATCATGTCCTTGCTGCGCCCGACGATGCGCACATACCCCTGCTCGTCCATTACCGCCAGGTCGCCGGTGTGCATCCAGCCCTCGGCATCGATGCTGTCGGCCGTGGCCTTGAGGTTGTTCCAGTAACCGAGCATCACGCTGTAGCCGCGGGTGCACAGTTCGCCGATCTCGCCACGCGGCACGGTATTGCCGTTGGCGTCCACCACCTTGTTCTCCAGCCGTGGCTGGGTACGGCCAACACTGGTCACCCGGCGCTCCAGGTCATCATCGGGCCCGGTCTGCAGCGACACCGGGCTGGTTTCGGTCATGCCATAGGCAATCTGCACCTCGGCCATGTGCATTTCGCCGATCACCCGGCGCATCACCTCGATCGGGCAGGTGGCGCCGGCCATGATCCCGGTGCGCAGGCTCGACAGGTCGAACTCGCCGCGTTGCGGGTGGTCCAGTTCGGCGATGAACATGGTCGGCACACCGTACAGCGCGGTAGCCTTTTCCTCCGCCACCGCACGCAGTGTGGCCAACGGGTCGAACGCATCGTTGGGGTAGATCAGGGTGCTGCCGTGGGTCATGCAGCCAAGGTTGGCCATGACCATGCCGAAACAGTGATAGAGCGGCACCGGCACCACCAGCCGGTCGTGCTCGGTAAGGCCCAGGCTTTCGCCGACCATGTAGCCGTTGTTGAGGATGTTGCTGTGGCTGAGGGTGGCGCCCTTGGGGAACCCGGTTGTGCCGGAGGTGTACTGGATGTTGATCGGGTCATCGCAGCGTAATTGCGCCTGGCGCTCGGCCAGGGCCTCGCGGCTGACAGCGTCGGCGCGGGCTTGCAACGCGGGCCAGGCCAGGAAGCCTGGGGGTGGCGAGACGGCCAGGCTGACCACGCCGCGCAGCTCCGGAAAGCGCTCGCAGATCAGCGCGCCGGGTTGGCCGCTGGCCAGGCCTGGGATCAGCCCCTGCAGCATGGCGTGGTAATCGGAGGTCTTGAACGCGTCGGCACAGATCACCCAACGGCAGCCAGACTGCCCGAGGGCGTAATCCAGCTCGCTGGAGCGATAGGCCGGGTTGATGTTGACCAGGATCGCGCCCACCTTGGCGCTGGCGAACTGGGTGATGCACCACTCGGCGCAGTTGGTTGCCCATATACCCAGCCGGTCACCGGGTTGCACGCCCAGTGCCATCAGCGCACGGGCGTGCTGGTCGACGGCCTCGGCCAGTTGCTGCCAGGTGTAGCGCAGGGCCTGGTGGCGCACCACCAGCGCCTCGCGGTCGGGGAAGCGGGCGACAGTGGTATCGAAGGCGTCGCCGATGCATTGGGTAAGCAGGGCTTTGTCTGGATTGCCCTGGGAGTAGCTTGGCTGGGGCATGGGCACTCTCTTGTTGTTTTTGTGGTGTCTGGGCCGGCCTCTTCGCGGGCTTGCCCGCTCCCACAAAGACTTCCACAGGATTGGAATACGGCGCAAATCCCTGTGGGAGCGGGCGAGCCCGCGAAGAAGGCAACGCCGATCTAGCGGATAAACACCTGTGGCGTAGTGGTAGACATGTCACCACCGGGCAACTTGATGTTCTTCACCTTCTCCAGCGTATCCGGGTTGAACACTGCCAGGTCGTTGAAGGTGCCGCCCAAGTACAGCTTGTCGCCCTTCTTGTCGAAGGTGACGCAGTAGTAAGTGTGCTCAAGGTTAGCCGCCTTGATCAGCTTGCGCAGCTTGATGTCGTACTTGGCCAGGCGGTTGAGCACGCCGTAGATCTGGTTCGGGTCTTTAGGCGAGCGCAGGCCGGTGAAGTACAGCTCGGTCAGGTCGGCGAACTCCTGGGTGTGGGTCTTGCCGGTCTTGAGGTCGACGCTCAGGTAGCCATACAGTGGCTCGGCGGTGGCCGGGTCCTGCTTGTCGTCCTTGAACCTGGCAATCGTGTACAGCATGGTGAACTCGTGCCGCGGGCTCTGGTGCGGCCAGAAGTACAGCACGTCCGGGGCGCTGTAGCCTTTGCGGTTCCAGTTGCGCAGCGGCAAGGCCACCGTGTACTTGCCGGTTTTCACATCCATCTTGTAGATGTCCGGCCCTGCGACAAACAGGCTGCCATCGTCGGCAGCACGCATCAGGTACACCTGGCGCGGCATCGGGAAGGTGCGCACCGGCTTGGCCTGCAGGCCATCGTCGGTGCTGAACACCTCCAGCCGTGGCGGCTTGACAACGTAATGGTCGTTCAGCATCTGGGTCGGGTTGACCGTGGCGTACACTTCCTTGCCATCCGGGCTGATGGCGAACGAGTACATCGACCGGCCCACTTCACCCGCCACGCTCGACAGGTTGGCCCGGAAGGTGTTCTTGCAGGTATCCAGGTCGATGCCGTAAATGTCGCCGTAGTGATTGTTGAGCACGTAGGCGGTACGGTTGTCCGGCGCCATCATCGCAGTGCCAGGGCCGAACTTGTCGGGCATCTGGCAGCTTTTGTACACCGTGTCGGTGGCCACATCGACTACATGCAGGTTGTTCGGGTAGTTGGTCACGATCATGTATTCGTGGCCAGCCTTCAGCGCAGGCACGGTGTCGTCAGCCTGAGCCAGCCCGGCGCAGGCCGTGGCGGCGATGGTGAGCGCGAGTTGCGCGCAGCGTCCAGCTTTCATGCGGTTTCCCCTTGTCATTCTTGTTGGGCCGGTCACTTGTCTTTCGGGAACACAGTGCCCAGGTTGCGCCAGTCATCCGCCGAGTTGGTCGCCTGGGCGTTCCAGTCCTGATAGGTGCTCATCATGTCCGGCACCTGGGCCGGCCACCAGCAAGGGTCGGAGCAGCCATACAGGTCGGCCTCCATCGGTTGGCACAGCGAGCTAACGCCACCAAAGGCATCCACTTCCCAACCCGGGTCCGTGGTGGCCGTGCAGCCGGCCACCGCACTCATGGCCATGACTTCTTCGATGCGGTCTTCGGCAGCGGCCTGCTCAAGGATGCGCGCCTTGTTGTTCAGAGGCTTCAAATGCTTCATGTCAGTGCGCCTTCCGCGGGGTGATGTAGCGGTCGATGAAGGCCGGGTTGGCGGCCATGATGCGGCTGTAGACTTCGATGCCGAAGTCGACCCAGTCGCGCATCAATTCGCAGTAGTGGTAAGTCGGGTGCTGCGGGTCGCCGTAGCGGGCGTAGCTTTCGTGGTAGCAGCCGCCAGAGCACAGGTTGCGAATGCGGCAGCTCTCGCAGCCGGTGTTGCTGCGGTCCAGGCGCTGCGACAGGAAGTCGTTGAGCTCCACCTGCTTCACCCCCTGATGCACGTTGCCGAAGGTCGGCAGGCTAGAGCCGGTGAAACGGTGGCACAGGTTCAGCTCGCCTTCATGGTCCACCGCCAGCATTTTCAGCCCGGCACCGCATGGCAGGGCCTTCTTGTGGCCCTCGTGAATGTCGGTGATCAGCTGGTGCAGGTTGGAGAAACCGATGTTGCGGTGTTCCAGCGCTGCGTCCAGGTAACGGCGGCCCAGCGCCTTCATGTTGGCGAAGACCTCAACCAGTTCTTCGCCGGTGAGGTTGAAGGCCGCCATGTCGCCGGAGGTGACCGGGGCAAAGCCGACTTCGGCAAAGCCCATTTCGTTGAACAGGTGGTTCCAGATGGTCTCGATATCGGTGATGCCGCGGGTCAAGGTTACCCGCGCCCCCACCGGGCGACTGTTGTAACGCGACAGCAGCATGTCGGCCTTGCGCCGCACCACGTCGTAGGTACCCTGCCCGCCCACGGTGATGCGGTTGCGGTCATGCACGGTCTTGGGGCCGTCGATACTGATCGACAGGCCGAAACGGTGGGCATTGAGCCAGTCGACAATTTCTTCGGTCAGCAACGTGGCATTGGTGGTCATGATGAACTCCACCTGCTTGCCCGCCTCGGCGAAACGCCGCTCGCAGTAAGCCACCATGTGCTCGATCAGCGGCCGGTTGGACAACGGCTCGCCACCGAAGAACACCACGCTGTAGCGCTCCTCGTCGGGCGACTCTTTGAGCAGCATTTCCACCGAGGCTTCGGCGGTGGCGGTGCTCATCTTCTTGCCGGCAGAAGGCTTGTCCAGATCTTCCTTGTAGCAATAGGTGCAACTGAGGTTGCAACCGGTGTTGACGTTGAGCACCACGGTATTCAGCGCGGTGCGCTCGACCCGCTTGACGCCGATTTCCGGGGTCAGCGGCGAGCCGTCACTGACCAGCTCCAGCGCGATCAGCTCGCGCAGGGTGTCCTGGATATCATTGCCGGCAAACTGCTGGCCCAGGCGCTGCATCAGCTCCTCGGCCGAACAGCCTCGCTGGCGCAACATGTCGATGATGCCCCCGGTCACCGCGTCGGCGGTGAACAGCGAACTGCTGGGGATATGGAACAGCATGCGGTCGGCATCAACCTGCACTTCATGCAGGTTGCGTTCGACCAGGTTCAGTAGTGCGCCCATGGCGACCTCCCGGTAATCGATCCGATGGAAAACCGTTGCACCCTGCCGTTACGGCAGCGGCGGGTTGTTCCAGCGCTGAACGGTGACGATCATGTGCCCTTCGCCGGTCTGGCCACCGTCGGCCAGCGTGGCGATAACCTTCAGGTTGCCCGCGTTGTTGGTCATCATCTTGCGTTCAGGGTTAGGGCCGGCACCGCCTGGAACGAACACGCCATCGGCCTGCATTTGCCCGGCGAACTTGACGTCCTCGTCCTCGACCGCACGCTCGTTGAACGGCTCGACCTTCCAGGTGGCCGGCAGGTAGCCGATGCGCAGCGGCTGGCCACTGGCATCCTTGCCCCAGGCTTCGGCCTCGAAGCGGCCTTGCACCTTCGGCACCGAAGCGCCGTTTTCGCCGATGCGGGCAATGGAGAACGCCGGCACGACTTTCACTTCCTCGACCTTGTCGTACACCGCCAGGCTCACGCCTTTGAGCGCGCCCACTGCAACTTCGCGCTGCCCTGGCTTGGCGTCGGCCGCCGCGCGGGCCTTGACCCGTACCAGCGTCGGGGTCTGCTCCAGTACCTGGGTCACCTCTACCCCGGCACCCAGGTCGGGCTTGCCGTCCAGGCCGCTGCCCACCAAGGTGATCTCGCTCTCGCCACCGGCCTTGATGAATGCCGGTTGCACCGCCAGCAGGCGCGCCTTGCCTTCCTTGGCTGCCATGAAGTCCAGGCCACGCTCGTCGTGTTCGGCCTCGAACATGCGGCCTTTCATTTCGCCATCCAGCGCCGCGAATACCTGGCGCAGATTGGTGTCGCCAACCTTGACGTTGCCGCGCCATTCATAGCCGTTGTACAGGATCGCAGTGCCGCTGCCGTTGAAAGGAGTACCGTCGGCATAGGCGCCCTTGACCTCGACCTTGAAGGTGTCGCCCTCCCCGGCCGAAACGCTCATAACACCGCGCACATCGCCCTTGGCCAGCATGTGGCCGCTGAACGCCCACTGCCCCGGCAGCACGTCGGCCTTCGGTTTTGCCTGCTGCCATTCAGCCCAGGCCGGGTTGTCCAGCGGGTAGCGCCTGGCGAGTTCCGGCACCACCTGTTGCAGGGCAATCGGCAACCAGTCGCGGTCCCGCGCCTGGGCCTGGTATTCGAGGGACGGCCACTGGCCGAGGTGGAAGTTGACCAGGTGCTCCCACTCCTTGGCGGGGCGGCGCTGCAAGGCGACGCGAGCACCAGAGTGGCAGCGGCCACAGGTTTCGCTGAGCTGGGTGTCGAAATGCTCGACCGTGTTCAGCCGGCGCTCCATGGCGTAGCGCACGCCATCGGTTTCGCTGGGCGCCAGGCCCTGCTTGTCGGCCAGGTACTTGACCAGCGTGCGACGGTCGTCGTCGCTGATCTGCAGGCCGTGCATCACCTGCATGCGAGCGATGCTCATCAGCCAGCCTTCCGGCGTTTTACGCTGATGGCTGATGCGGCTGTAGGTATCGTTGCCTTCGGGGATATGGCACCCCATGCACTTGTTCTGCAACAGGCTCGGGCCCTGCTCGGCCGCCATGGCCTGGGTGCTCAGCAGCGCGGCGGCGACCAGCGCCAGTTTGCCCGCATGCCGCCGGAGTCGAGTCGTCTTCAAGGTCAGACCTCCACGGTTGTTGTTCTTATCGTTTTTCGCACGCTTTGGTACAGCAGGTGTGCATGTGGCAGATGTGATACAGGAACTGTGCCAGTTGCAGTAAAAGCGTGGCCTTTCAACCTCTTAGGCAGTTTGCTGGGGTTGGCCAGCAGCGAGGATGGCCAATTGCAGCGTGCCATTTCGCGACAGGGTGTTTCATCATGAGACAGGGGCCTGCCATGCAGGCCTTCGCGGGCATGCCCGCTCCCACAGGTAACCATTGCCTTGAAGGCCTGCGCTGTACCTGTGGGCGCCGGCTTGCCGGCGATTGGTCCTTGAAGCCACTGTTTCACCACGGTCTCACACCGTCTCAATGTGCAACAGCGCACGGCTGCAACTCGAACCTTGCATCACGGCAAAACCCAGTCAACTCAATGCCTTGCTGGCATCTGCCCACCTTGGCACGCCCATTGCGCCTGTGCCCTTTACACCCAATGACAAGAGGCACAGCCCCATGCTTTGTGAACTGCCCATCCTGCCCGCCACCCGCGCCTTTCTCGAACGCAAGCTGAAAATGCGCATCGGCGCCGACTGGCAGGACGCCGCCAGCGGTCGCACCCTGTCGTTCCGCAACCCGGCCACCGGCGAAGTGCTGGGCGAAGTGCCCGCCGCCGACGCCGAGGATGTCGACCGCGCCGTGCGCGCAGCACGCCAGGCCTTCGACGACTCGCCGTGGAGCCGCCTGCGCCCGCGGGAACGCCAAAACCTGCTGTGGCGCCTGGCCGACCTGATGGAGCGCGACGCTCGCCAGCTGGCCGAGCTGGAATGCCTGAACAACGGCAAGAGCGCCGCCGTGGCCCAGGTGATGGACGTGCAGCTGGCCATCGACTTCCTGCGCTACATGGCGGGCTGGGCCACCAAGATCGAGGGTAGCACCGTAGAAGCCTCCATGCCCTTGATGCCCAACGACCAGTTCCACGGCTTTGTGCGCCGTGAGGCCATCGGCGTGGTCGGCGCCATCGTCGCCTGGAACTTCCCGCTGCTGTTGGCCTGCTGGAAGCTCGGCCCGGCCCTGGCTACCGGCTGCACCATCGTGCTCAAGCCCGCCGATGAAACCCCACTGAGCGTGCTGAAGCTGGCTGAACTGGTAGACGAAGCTGGCTACCCGGCAGGCGTGTTCAACGTGGTGACCGGCACCGGCCTGAATGCCGGCGCCGCGCTCAGCCGCCACCCCGGCGTCGACAAGCTGACCTTCACCGGTTCCACCGAAGTGGGCAAGCTGATCGGCAAGGCGGCCATGGACAACATGACCCGCGTCACCCTGGAGCTGGGCGGCAAGTCGCCGACCATCGTCATGCCCGACGCCAACCTGCAGGAAGCTGCTGCCGGCGCCGCCACGGCGATCTTCTTCAACCAGGGCCAGGTCTGCTGCGCTGGCTCGCGGCTGTACGTGCACCGCAAGCACTTCGACAATGTGGTGGCCGACATCGCCGGCATCGCCAACGGCATGAAGCTGGGTAACGGGCTGGACCCGGCCGTGCAGATGGGCCCGTTGATCTCGGCCAAGCAGCAGGACCGCGTCACCGGCTATATCGAGCTTGGCCGCGAACTGGGTGCGACCATCGCCTGCGGCGGCGAAGGCTTTGGCCCGGGTTACTTCGTCAAGCCGACGGTGATCGTGGATGTCGACCAGCGCCACCGCCTGGTGCAGGAAGAAATCTTCGGGCCGGTGCTGGTGGCAATGCCGTTCGATGACCTGGACGAAGTAATCGGCATGGCCAACGACAACCCCTATGGCCTGGGTGCGAGCATCTGGTCCAACGACCTGGCGGCGGTGCATCGGATGATCCCGCGCATCAAGTCCGGCTCGGTGTGGGTCAACTGCCACAGCGCGCTTGACCCGGCGCTGCCGTTTGGTGGCTACAAGATGTCTGGCGTTGGTCGTGAGATGGGCGCAGCGGCCATCGAGCACTACACCGAGCTCAAGTCGGTGCTGATCAAGCTCTGATCCTCTGCCTGTACCGCCCTCTTCGCCGCACACAAGCGCAAGCGGTTCCTGTAGGAGCAGCCTTGTGCTGCGAAGAGGCCGGCCCAGGCAACCCAAAAACAACAATAAAAAACCATGGAGCCCCCCATGAGGCACACACTCGCCTGCACATTGGCCCTGCTGCTCGCCGCGCCCGCTAGCCAGGCCTACGAGCTGTACAACCAGAACGGCACCACCCTCAACGCCGACCTCGAAGCCCTGTTCGGCACGTTCCATAGCGACGAAAGCTTCAACCAAGCCGGCAACCGCCAACCCGGCAGCACCGCCTGGCAGGAAGGCTACGTAAAATACGGCCTCAGCGGCAGCCAGGCCCTGGCCGATAGCGGGGCCGCGTACGGCGCCTTCAACCTGCTCAGTTCCGCCACCTGGGGCGACGGCGATGCTGCCGGCCTGACCCTGGGCGATGAGCGCCGTACCGCCATCGAAGATTTGTACCTGGGCTGGCGCTCGGCCAACCTGTTCCCGGCGCTGGGCGAAGACGGCGTGGATATTTCTGGCGGCCGCCAGGTGGTGACGCTGGGTGACGGCTTCCTGATCCAGGGCGACCCGGTGAACCTGGGCAAGGTCGACCTGGGCGCCAACTTCGACCGTGGCGGTGCCTACTACCTGGCTGCCCGCAAGGCCTTCGACCGCACCGCCGTGCTGCGCCTGGGCGGCAAACAGGGCTGGCGCGGCGACCTGATGTGGCTGAAGTCCGACAACCACTACCAGGCCGACACCTCGATGGCGGTGGCCAACCTGGAGCACGTCGCCGACGCCGGTACCCTTGGCCTCAGCTGGATCCGCGGCCTGGACGTGGACCAGCGCTACGCGCAGATCATGGGCCTGGAGCACCGCGACGGCATGAACACCGCCAGCCTGCGCGGGCGCGGCAACCTGGGCGTGAAAGACCTCGAGCTGGCTGCCGAGTACGTGACCCAGGACAAGACCGGCGGGCGCGAGAATGCCTGGTACCTGGAGGGCAACTGGACCTTCTCCGAACTGCCCTGGTCACCCACCGCCACCTACCGCTACAGCCGCTTCTCCGAAGGTTTCGACCCACTGTTCTACGGCCTGAGCCGAGGCTATGGCACCTGGTTCCAGGGTGAAGTGGCAGCCAACTATGCCGGGCCGTTCAACAAGAACAGCCAGGTGCACCACATGGCGCTCAAAGGCAAGCCACGGGACAACCTCACCGTCGGGGCGCTGTACTTTGACTTCGATACGCTGGACACCGACCAGGGCAACCTCGGCGGTCGGGAGCTGGACCTGTATGTGGAGTGGATGGTCAACGACCACTTGCTGATCAGCCCGTTGGTGGGGTTCTACCAGCCTGAGCGCAGTGCGGCGAATGGTGGTACGCAGTTGGGCGGGCGGGATACCGGCACCTACATGCAACTGGTGGTCGGGACCTTCTTCTGATTCAAGATTCTGGGGCTGCTTTGCAGCCCCGGCAATCTCAAGCCAAGCCCTGCTCCATCAGCCACCGCCGCACCATCCTCTGCTGTTCACCCGCAAGCCCCGATAACACTGCCTCAACAGGCCGGCCACTACGTATTTTCCGCAGTACAGGCGCCAACTCTACGCCCTGCAAATGCCACACCCCCAACGGCTGATCTGGCGTTACCACTACCTCGGCCGCATCCACCAGCCCATCACGCAGCACCGGCCGCCGGTCAACCCGTACTGCTTGCCAATCAGCCGCCTGATGCAGTGGCTGCGTATCCGGCCAGCCCTGGCGCCTGGCCCAGAACGGCTGCCCCGCCCGCCCCTGCTCCTGCCCGTAGAAATCCCGCCCGATACGGGCAAAGCGCAAGAACAGCTGCTCGACCCGCTGCTGGTGAAACTGCCGCGCCAACTCGGCCCGTTCGGGCCTGCGCAGCAACGTATTGATCACCACCGGTGCCTGTAACGCCGAAGATAGAGACTGGAAGATACCGTTGCCCGACAGCGGATCAACGGCCATCGCGGCATCTCCCACCCGTATCCAGTCCTGCCCGACACATTCGCCCGCCACAATCGCCGTACTGCTGCGGGCATGCACCTGTGCTGGCACCCGCGCCCTCTCATCGAACAGCTCGGCTACCAGTGCACTCTGACATCGGCGTTCTGCGCAGTAGGCCGCCAGCTCGGACTTACCCGGCAACCCGGCGGCGTCCAGCGTGACTTGCCAATAACAGCGGCCATCCTCCAGCCGCGCCATCCACGCCCAACCATCCTCCAGGCTTTCCACCGCCGACGCGGGCGCCCCGGGGCTACCCTGCCAGGCATTGAGCAGGCTGACCGTCTCTGGCCCACGCAGGCGGTCTGCGGCAAGCGGCGCCTGGCGACCACGAGCCTCGACGAGGAAGTCAGCGATCAGTACCTGCCCATCGTCCAGACGGACATGGTGAACGTTCTCCTGCACAACCTCGCGCACCCGCCCCTCGACCACACTCACGCCCGCACGCTGAAGGTCGTCGCGCAGCGCCCGGTCAAACCGTTGCCTATCCAGCAGGAATTCCTGGTTCATGTGCAGGTGCTGGCCATTCCAGTGCACCTGCCGGGTAGCCGGCATGGCCGCGTGGCCCAAGGCCCCGCCAAGACCCGCATGCCGCAAGCCCTCCAGTACCCGCTGCGAAACCCCTTCCACTGCCGCGAAACGGCGCCATTGCGACACCACCGTCACGGTGTAGCCAAGCCGCCGCAAGCCGATGGCGGTGGCAGCACCTGCAGGGCCGGCGCCCAGTACCACAATGCGCGGTTCAGGCATGGCTGGCACCCCGTCGCTCAGGGCCAGTAAACGCTGCATTGCGGCGCAACCAGTCATAAACCTGCTGGCGGTCCATCCCCGGCTCCTCACGCATCAGCGCCGCGATCCTGCCGCTCAAGGCTGCGCAACCCAAACTCGCGCCCGCCCTGCCGCCTGCCCCGACATAACCGCCAAAATCTGCCTGCCGGGTGCCCAGCCAGGACCACTGGCCGGGCGCGCAACGGGCATCCCCGGTAACCCGGAGCACCCCGGGGTAGCTGGCCGGGTACACCGGCTCACCCTGCGCCGGGCTGGATGCACACAACAGCACGCCAGCCGCCAGCGCTTCGGTGCAGGCCTGGTGCAGCACAGGCCGGTCCTGCTGCAACCCCAGGCTGAGGTTGACCAGCGTGGCCCCTGCCTCCACCAGCCACAACAGCCCGGCCGCCACCTGCAAGGCGCTGGTGCTGGCCTGGCCACCAAACACCTGGGCCACCAGCAACGGTACCGGGCCGGCCTCGCGTTGCAAGCCGGCAAGCACCGCACTGCCATGTCCAAGCTGGTCCGGCCGTATTTCTCCTTCACGCAACTGGCCGTCTTCCAGCCAGAATCGGCGGGCACGCAGCAAACCGTTGGCCTGCTCCGGCGAGCAGCCACTGTCGATGATGCCAACGCGCACGTCAGTGCCCATGCTTGATCACCTCCTGCGGCAGCACCTGCAACTGGCCGTCATGCAGCTGCAAGTGCAGGTCGGCGTCGGCCAGGGTCGAAGCCCGATGGCTGATCAGGATGCGCGTGCGGCCAGCAAACAGTTGGTCGATGGCCGCAATCACTTCGCGCTCAGTGGCTTCATCCACTGCCGAGGTAGCCTCGTCCAGCACCAGAATGGCCGGGGCCTGCAGCACCGCACGAGCGATGGCAATGCGTTGCTTCTGGCCGCCGGACAACTGCTGGCCACGTTCGCCCAAAAGGCCGTCCAGGCCCAACGGCAGGCTGTCGACCAGGCTGTCCAGCCGCGCCAGGCGCACCACCCGCTCCAGCTCCGCGCGGCTGGCTTCCGGCACACCGTAGGCAAGGTTTTGCGCAAGGGTGCCACGGAACAGCACGATGTCCTGGCTGACAACGGCTATGCGACGGCGCAGCGCGGCCAGGTCCAGTTCGCGCAGGTCGGTGCCATCCAGCAGGATGCGCCCGGCGTCCGGGTCATAGAAACGTTGCAGCAGGTCGATGAGGGTCGACTTGCCCACCCCCGAGGCACCGCTGATGGCCACCTTCAGGCCACCCGGCACGCACACCTGCACGTTGTCCAGCACGGCGCCTTGCCGCCCTTCATGGGCGAAGCTCAGCACCTCAAGGCGCAATTCGCCCGGCCCGTCGGGCATGGGCAGCGGGTTGGCCGCCGGGCGCACGGCCACGGCCTCGCGCTTGAGCTCCATCACCCGCCCCAGGCTCACCGCCATGCGCTGTACCGCCACGTACAGGCCCAGCAGGCTCTGCACCGGGCCTACCGCCATGCCCATATAGGTGGAAAAGGCGATCAGCGCACCCAACTGCCACGTTCCCTGGATCACCCACCAGCCGCCCACCAGAAACGCGCAAGCGCGGCACCAGGAAGTGAGCGTGCCGGGGATGGCCTGGGTAAAGAACTCTGTCACCTGTACCTTCAGCAACTGGCGCATGTAACCCTGGCCAAGCTGATCCAGCCTACCTGCCTCGCGGCCTTGCTGGCCGGCTGCCTGAATGAACTTCATCGCCGGCAAGGTCTCCACCAGGAACGAAGACACATCCGCCGAACGCTCGCGCAGGCTGCGCACCTCGCGCTCCACCTTGCGCCGCATCCAGCGCAGCCACAGCACCTCGATCGGCACAAGCAACGCCAGCAACAGCGACAGCTGCCATGACAGCATCAGCATCAACGCCACCGCGCCCACCAGGCCAATGACGGCAGATACAGCCGAGAACAACGAATCCACGGCAAACCGCTGGATCTCCGCCACATCGCCATCCAGGCGCGAAAGAATGTCGCCCATGCGCCGCCGCCCGTAGAATGTCGGCGACAACTGCTGCAGGTGACGGTACAGGTCATCACGCAGGGCAAACAGGATGCGCCCCGACAACCGCGTATGCAGGTAGCGGTTGACCCCGGCCAGCACCGTGCCCAACAGGCCCGCGCCGATCATGATCGCCGCCATGTGCCAGAGGGTCTGGTAGTCCTTGGCCAACAGCCCCTCGTCAATCAGTGTCTTGACCAGCCAGGGCTGTGCCAGGGCCAGCAGCGAGGCGCCCAGTGACAAGCCGAGCAACAGGCCGATGGCACGCCGATGCGGGCGTACGAAACCATACAGCCAGGCCAACGCCTGGCGCATGAGCGCAGGGTCGCTGGAGTCCACCAGCCTTGCGAACAATGGGCCCATGGTTAGCCGCGCAACTGTTTGAGCTTGCGGTACAGCGTCGCCCGGCTGATCCCCAGAGCCTCGGCCGCGGCGGAAACGTTGCCCTGGTGGCGCGCCAAGGCGCCGCGGATCAACTCCAGTTCGTTGTCCTTGAGGCTGCCGGAGGGCGCGGTGCCGCTGGCCAGTTCGTCCAGCAGGCAATCGGTGAGGTGGTCCACGGTCAACACCTGCTCGCCGTCCTCGCGCATGGCCAGCGCCGTGCGCACTACCATTTCCAGCTGGCGGATGTTGCCCGGCCAGTCGAAACCTTCGAGCAACGTGGCCAGAGCCGGGTCCAGGGTTACACCACGGGCATCGGACTTTTCCAGCAGGCTTTGGATGATCTGCGCCAAGTCGTCACGCTCGCGCAGCGCCGGCAAGCGCAGTGATACGCCATTGACCCGGTAGTACAGGTCTTCGCGGAAATGCTGTTCCTGCACCAGGCGTTTGAGGTCGCGGTGGGTGGCGCAGATCAGCGCCACATCAATGTCCTGCTCGTCGCCGGCACCCAGCGGCGCCACCCGGCGTTCCTGCAATACCCGCAACAGGCGCGCTTGCAGGGCCAGCGGCATGTCGCCGATTTCGTCGAGGAACAGCGTGCCACCATGGGCCTGCATCAACCGCCCGACCATGCCGCCCCGGCGCGACCCTGTGAACGCGCCCTCGCGGTAGCCGAACAACTCGGATTCGATCAGCCCTTCGGGGATGGCCGCGCAGTTGACTGCCACAAAGGGTTTGTCGGCACGTGGGCTGGCCTGATGCAAAGCACGCGCGACGACCTCCTTGCCCGTACCGGTTTCGCCCAGCAAAAGCACTGGCAGGCCATTGCCCAGCCCCTGACGGGCCATGCGTAAATTACGCGCCAGCCGTGCGTCACCGCCGGCCAGGGCGTCTAGTGCGGGTGACTGCTTGCCCAGCGCCGGTTTGCTGACCGGTGTGCTGCCGTTGACCCGGCCGTGGCGTGGCAGTTGCAAGGCGCGGAAGTAGAACTCTCCCTTGGCCGTTTGCACGCTGCTTACCCCACCCTGCCACAGGCGCGCAATGAAGGCTGGCGAGCGTTCGCCCAACAGGTCGCTGCTGTGCCGGCCGATCAGTTCATGGCGCGGCACCTGCAATAGCTGGCAGGCGCTGTCGTTGGCCGCCAGCACCTCACCGTCCAGGCTCAACGCCAACAGGCCATGCCAGGCACTGTTGAGGTATTGCGGGCGGCTGTGGAAGGCCAGCACCAATTGCTCTGGGTGGCACAGGCCAAACATACGGCTCTCGATGTTGCCGGCGGCCAGCATCAGCGTCGACAGGCTGTCCTGCGGCTGTGCCATCACCCCTTCGCGAGTGATGTCGAGCACGCCGATCACCTCCCCACGCGGGTCGCGCAGGGGCACGGAAGTGCAGGAGAACGGGCTGAGGCGGTCAAGGTAATGTTCGCCGCAGTTGATCAGCGTCGGCCGGCCTTCCACCACGGCGGTGCCGATGGCATTGGTGCCGCGCAGCGACTCGCTCCAGCAACTGCCCGGATGCAGGTCGCGCAGGCCCTCGCGCTGCAACACATGCTTCTGCCCTTCGATGGCCAGCACGTTGGCCTGGGCGTCGCCGAGGATGACAATACCGGCCTTGCCCTGACGTGCTACCAGGTAGTCCAGTTCCGGGGTGACGGCGTCGACCAACAGTCGGTTGCGCTCCAGCAGCATGCGCAGGTCGTGGCCCTGCTCCAGCCCCAGGCCGACCTGTTCGCCCTGCAGGCAATCCAGGCCATGGCCCAGGCTGCGGCGCCAGGACGCGTCGATCTCGTCGCGCAGCATGCCCAGCGGTAATTCGCCTTCGCTGGCCAGCTTCAGGCGGGCCTGGCGGGATTCGTGCAGCGGGTCGTGGGCGTTTGTTATTAGTTGTCGCGCCATTTTCTACTCCGGCTGTGCCCCGCAATGTGACGGGGTACGGGCTTGGGAATTTTCCGCAGTGTGCGGGAGAAATGGCTGGCCGTCATCTGGTAGTGGATGGATTGGGGTGCAGCTGGCCGGGTTACTTGAAGCTGGCGCAATCCCTGTGGGTGCTGGCTTGCCGGCGATCACCGGCGTTGCCGGTGCGATCCACCGCGTCGCCTGCTTCGCGGGCGAGCCCGCGAAGAGGCCCTCGAGGTCAATCAGGGATATCGATCGATATCACCACTCCCCAAGCCCCGTCAGGCACTCGACGCCGCCTTCCGCCCAGCCAGCTGCTGCCTCTCCACCCCATCAAGCAACGCCTCCACCACCGCCTTGGCCGAGTCCAGCCCATGGTCATTGCTCAACAGCAGGTCACGGCAGGTCCCCTTGGCCAGTTCCAACGCCTTGAGATTGGTTGCAAATGCACCCTTGAGCAGCGTGGACAGGTGCACCAGCGCATCTTCGTAGTCCACTCCCGAACGTACGGCAAACAATGGCGGGTGGCTGCATTCACAGGTGGAAAAACTGGAGGCCGCGGTGGTGGCGCGAACGGGAGGATCAGGTAAGCCTTTTGTCATTGTGTCGCTCCTTGATTCACTGGAGCCGCCACAAATCGCTACCAAACGAAAGGGTGACGGCTGTACGCAGGTTGGTAGACCGGGAATCAAGGAAACCGGCGCGCACGGAGGCGCCCTACGCACAGCCGCCATAAAACGAAACAGCCGGGCACAAAAAAGCGCCAACTGTATCGCAGAGCGGGCGCTTGTGCGCCTTGATTGATCGCGGGCTACCAAACCCCGCTGCTGGATTGACAGCAGCGGGGAAAGACTACCGAGGTCAGGGAAGGGTTTCAAGCTGAGGGCATGCGCAGTAACACTTCTGATAGCTGCACCGGCCTCTTCGCGGGTAAACCCGCTCCTACCAGGGACCGCGTCAAGCCTGAGGCCAGCGCTGTACTTGTGGGAGCGGGCGAGCCCGCGAAGAGGCCCTCCAGACCAATCACGGCTGCTGATTCTGGCTCAGGTACTTGTCCACCGTAGCCTTGCCCTCCCCCGCATCCCCCGCCACCTGCCACAGCCGCCGTTCAATCCCCTGCGCCAGCAAATGCCCCACCGCCGATTCAATCGCCGACAGCACGCACAGCTGCGCCGGTTCGTTGGTGGTATACCCCACCTCGGCTTCCAGCAGCTTCTTGAACTCGATGAACTTGAACACGCCGGCACTGCGCCCTACCGAGTAGATCGTCTTGCTGGTCATCACGTTGGCCAGCACCTGCCCGGTGCGCACGTCCACGGCGCGCAGGTTGACGGTTACCTGATCCACCCGGTACTCGCGGGAGATGTCGATGCCCAGGTAGCGGGCACCCTCGCCGCCGCTGCGCACGTTGGTGTCGTAGGCGATGATGCCGCCTTCGAGCATCAGGTTGGCGGCCTGCAGCGGTGGCAGTTCGCCCATGATGTTTTCGGCTACATCCGGCTTTTTCTGCGAAGCACGGATGATCTTGCGCTCGGTCAGCAGGTTCTGCAGGCCTTCACGCTCCAGCACCACGAACCAGCCGCTGGCACTGAGGGCGTCCATCAGCATGCTGGCCGCGCCCTGAGTGACGCTGGTGGAGAACGAGCTGGCCGGAGTGGGCTTGTACTGCCCGGTCTGGTCGCGGAAGCCGTACACCACGGCCATCAGCCGGCCTTTGGGCCGTGGCATGTTGATCAGGTCGTAGTAGGTCGAGGCCCGAGGGGTCAGGGTCGGGGTTTCCGAGTCCTGTTCGGCCGACATGGGTTCGCGCAGGCTGCAACCAGTTTGCAGGCCCAGGGCGGTGAGGATCAGCAGCGTGCTCAGCAGACGTTTCATGGTGTTCTCTCCCCAACATAAAAGCCTTTCCCTCTCAGGGGTTCAGGCCGCTGACCTCAATGATCGAAATTTCTCCTGTGGCACGATCGGTGACCTTGATGCTCAAGGCCCCGGAATCGTCGATGACGTCGATGAGAAACGCATCGGTCGCCATGCTGCCGGTGCTGCCGTTGCTGATGTTGTCCAGCAACTGCGACAACATCCGCGACTCCAGCTGGTTGCTGAAGCGCTCCAGGGCCGTGGTGCCGGTAAAGGCCGAGGCACGGTCCTTGAGGTCGGGGTCGTCGTAATCGTTTTGCGCCTGGGCGTTGTTCAGCAGCCACGTGCCGTTCAACGGGTTGCCGCCAAAGGCCGGGTTGACCGGGGTGTACACCAGCTCGGTGGCCTGGGCAGCGCAAGCGCTGGCCAGCAGGCAGGCGGCGATGCAACGTGGAATGCGGTGGTTCATAGCTCGTCCCTCTCCAAGTCGGTGGTGTCCTGTAGCAGGCGTTGCAGCTTGCGTTGAATGATTTGCTGCTTGACCAGGTCGGCGGCTGCCACGGCCTCGTCTTTGAGCTCGGTGGTGTTTGGTGGCAGGAAGCGGCGGTACATCACCTCACGCTCGAACTCCACGGTGACCAGGCTGCCCCAGCGGGCATCCGGGCGTTCGCGTACCACCAGGTTGAAGTCCAGGCGGCTGGTGGCGCGCAGGCGGTCGGCGAAGTAGTAGTAAAAGTCGTGGCCGATGTGCGAAATGGTGTTATCGACGATAAAACCCTGCATCTCGTCCTCAACACCCGCCTTGGCCGAAGTGGCCACCCCCGCCATCAGCAGCAGGCACAGGTACAACGCAGCCAGGCGGCTCATGGCGTATCTCCCGGGCCTGCATGCGTCTGCACGCCGCCTGCACTTTCGGTAAACGCCTGCTCGGCAACAAACTGCCAGTCGCTGTAGTGTTCCAGCCCTTCGAAACCGCTCCATTCGGCGCTGAAGCCACTGCGCTTGAACGGGGTGGCGTCCGAGCGGCTGTACACGCCGGTGATGCGGCCGTCGATTGCACGCAGCAGGCCCCACTCGTCGCTGTTGGTGATGGGGTCTGGGTACAGCCGACGAATGTGCCGCTGGGCCTGCGGGAAGCGGTTGTCCTGCAGCAGGTCGGCCAGCGCCTGCGGGTATTGGGCCAGGCCCGGCGAGGCACGGTAGTAGCTGCGCAAGGCTTGGGCGTACTGGCTGCCCACCCACAGCAACTGGCGCTCGCGATCACGCTGGGCGGCGCTGGCCCAGATCGTGCCAGTGGCGGCCAGGGCCACACTGCTGACCGCAATCAGCAGCAGCACACCCAGGTAGGTAAAGCCACGCTCGGCCTTACCACTCAGCGAAGAGGCTGCCATCACGCGCCCTCCCTGTGGCACCGCTCTTGATATCCGCCACGCCGCCGGCCACGCCTTCGGGCGGTGGCACCAGCTGCCAGGCATCGCTGCGCTCGGTGATCGGGTCGACCGGGGTGTTGCGCAGGTAACGTTGCTCCACCAACTGCTCCAGCGAGTCCGGGTAGTGACCTGTGTCGCCGTAGTAGTGGTCCAGCGACTCGCGCAGCACCGCCAGGCTTTGGCGCAGCGTGGCTTCACGGGAGCTTTCCAGGCTGTTGAAGTAGCGCGGCATGGCGATGGTCATCAGCGTGGCGATGATCGCCATGACCACCAGCAGTTCGATCAGGGTGAAGCCTTTGCTGCGTTTCATGGCTGTCACCATTGCCCGTAGGGGATGCTGTTGAGGCCTTTGCCACGGGCCCTGGAATACACGTCGAACACGTCTTCGCCTTCGCGCGGGTTGTCGGGGCTGCTGTCATAGGCGCGCAGGCCCCAGCCGCCTTCGTCTTCATCCTTGGCCGCCACCAGCGGGTCACGCGGGATGCGCCGCAGGAAGTAGAACTTGGCGCCCTTGGCGCTGCGCACATCGCGCACGCCGTCCACCAGCACCTGCAGGTTCGGTGGATAGCCGCTGGCGTCCAGGCGCTTCTCGATGTAGCCAGCGTCGAAGGCCCGCTTGTAGGCGTCGATGGCATCACGAATCTGGTACAGCGCCTCGCGCAGTTGCTGCTCCTTGCCGCGGCGCACCACGGTTTCGGTCAGTGGCGCGGCCATGCTGGCCAGCAGCCCGAGCAGTGCCAGGGTCAGCACCACTTCGATCAGGCTGAAGCCCTGCATGCGGCGCCGGGCTTTCATGGCCGTGGGCTCCCGTTGGCCGGGGCCACTGCCATCTGGCTGTCCACGACCGGTGCGTCGGTAGCCGGCGCGTTGCCGGGCACGTCCATTGGCGGTAGCGGGGCCATCTGACGTACCTGCATGGCCGACTCGGTGCCGGTGGAGAACTCCATGTCCGACGGGCTCTGGTACGGCAGGTTGCGCACGATGCGCGGGGTAATCGCCAGCACCAGCTCGGACTTGCTCATGTCGTCCTTGTTGCTGCCGAACAGCCGGCCCAGGCCGGGGATGTCACCCAGCCCCGGGATCTTGTTGCCGCTGGCGTTGTGGTCGTTGCGCACCAGGCCGGCCAGTACCTGGGTTTCGCCATCGTGCAGGCGCAGGGTGGTCTGGGCATTGCGGGTGTCGACCTGGACCGGGATGGTGCCCTGGCGGGTAGCCTCCAGCGGGGTGGCGTTACTGACTTCCAGGGCCACCTTGATCGCCACTTCGTTGTTCAGGTGCACGGTGGGTTGCACTTCAAGCTTGAGACCCACGTCCAGGTAGGTGACGCTTTCAGTGATCACCGGGCCCTGGGTGGACGGCACCGAAGTGGCGCTGATGATCGGCACTCGCTGGCCGATGTGAATACGTGCCTGCTCGCGGTTGCTGACGCGGATCACCGGGCTGGCCAAGGTGTTGATGTCTTTGTCCGAGGCATTGATCTTGGCCTGCGGTGCCGGCCCGATGCTGATGCGGCTGGAGTCGATGCCCCTCAGCTGGTCGAGCACGCTGACCGGTTTGCCGTCGGAAGTCAGCACGCCGAACGTGTTGGGCCATTGCAGGCCAAGGTCGAGGATGCGTGAGGTTGCCACTTCCATCACCTCCACTTCCAGCACCACTTCGGGGTTGGACTGGTCCTGCGATTGCAGCAGCTTTTCGGCCATGCGCACGGCATCGGGGGTGTCGCGCATGGTCAGGGTGTTGAGGCGCTCGTCGACGAACACGTCGCGGGTCTTGAGCATGGTCTTGACCATGTTCAGCGCGGTGTTGGCGTCGATGCTGGTCAGGTAGAAGGTGCGCATGACCAGTTCCTGGTAGTCCTTGGTCTTCTGCGGCGAGTCGGGGTACACCATCAGGGTGTTGTCGTTGACGATCTTCTGGCGCAGCTGGTTCTGCTCCAGCAGCAGCGCCACGGCGTCTTCGATGCGCACTTCACGCACGAAGATGGTGGCCTTCATGTCCGGGCGAAGGTCTTTGTCGAAGATGAAATTGATACCGGCGACCTGGGACAGCACTTCGAAAATGGTCTTCAGGTTGGCATCACGAAACTCCAGGGTGACCGGCCGGTCCAGCTTGCTGCGCAGCTGCGGGAAGGGTTGCGCGGTGCGCGCCTGGACATTCTCGATGTCGCTGCGCAGGGCCATGCCCTTCTGGTTTTGCGGGTCCAGGCGCAGCACTTCGCGCATGTAGCGCTCGGCGCCGAACAGGTCGCCCTGGCGCAACGCTGCCTGGCCCAGGGCCACGCGCTCGTCGAGGGTACGAATCAGTTCCAGCTGGCGCGTACCTTCCTGGGCGCGGCGGTTGTTCGGCTCCAGGGTAAGCACCCGGCCATAGCCCATGCGGGCGTTGGCAAAGTCGTGGCGGATGCGGTCGGCATCGGCCTGGGTGATCAGCGCCTCGACTGCTGCCTGACGGCTGTGGGCCAGGGCGATGTTCAGCTCGGTATCACGCGGGTCATCGCGCAGGGCTTCTTCCAGCCGGGCGATACCGGCTTCGTACTGGCCCTCCTTCATCAACTGGTCGCTGTCCTTGCGTACCGCACTGGAGCCGCAGCCGGCAATGGCCACGCACAACGCCAACAGCAGGAACGGAGCAGGCTTGCACAGCTTTGACGACTTCATGGTGCGCTCCCGACAGACAAGGTCTGCGACTGGTGCAAAGGCAGGTAGACCAGGCTCAGCTCGCTGGCCGATACCCGATCGAGGCGATACGTGTCTTCGATGACGTCGCCCTGGCGCACGACGTAGAGTTTTTCGCCGCTCTGCAGGAAGATCTGCAGGTCGTTGTCGTTGCCCATGCGGCCGATGAACTGGAACGGCAGTTCCGGGGCGGTCGGCGCTGCGGCCACGATGGGCGCGACAGCCACGGGTTTTTCGGTGACGGTGGCCAGGGCTTGGGGTTTGGTCCATTGCTGGGTTGGGAACAGATCTCTGGAGGCCTGTTCCGGCCCTTTCGCGGCTAAAGCCGCTCCCACAGGTTCGGCGTTGCCCACAACTCCTGTGGGAGCGGGCGAGCCCGCGAAGGCCGCGACGCTGTCTTCCGTGTCAAACCAGTGCCCTGGTGCCCAGGCGAGGACTGCGCTCACGCCGAGGAAGCTGGCCCAGATGACTGCACGTTGTGTGTTCATCATGACCTCGACAGGTAAAGGGTCATGCGCAGGCGGGCATTCAGCTCGCTGTCGCCGATGCGTTTGCGTTGCAGCTCGAGGTCTTCCAGCACCAAGGTCGGCAGCTGCTTGAGCAGGCCTTTGATAAAGGCGCGAATCTGCGGGTAGCTGCCGCGTACCGGCAGCACGATCTGGTAGCGCGCCAGCTGGGTCTTGGGATCGACGCCCAAGGCGTACTCACCGCGCGCCAGGCTGATGTGCTCGGCGCTGGCCAGGTGGTACAGGCGCTCGATCAGCTCGCTGGCCTGGGGCTGCCCCGGCAATTGCTGGCGCAGGCTGTCGAGGGCCTGCTGCTCGGGCTTGACGGCGATCTTCACCTCGCCACGCTTGACCCGCCCGACCTGAACGCTGGCGTCCGCTTCGGTGGCGCGCAGTTCACGCACGCTCTGCCACTGCGGCAGCAACCCGGCGCACACCACGCCCAGCGCCAGCACGCCCACGGCGACGGCGGCCAGGCCAACCGGGCCGACGCGGCGCAGGCGTTCCTGGAGGATCAGGCTGTTCAGCGATTCAAGGGCGCGCATGGCCAGTCTCCCAGGTGGCGATGAGCGTGAAGCGCACCGGGTGCTCGGGCTGCGCGGCCAACACCTCATGGTTGAGCAGCGATACATCGCTGAGCTCATCGCTGGCTTCCAGGCGCTGGTGGTACTGCAGCATCGCTTCCAGGTTGCGTGCTTCCGCGGCGATACGGACCTGGCCTTTGCGCGCGTCCGGGGTCAGGCCGAGCAGCGCCACATCGTCCTGCGGCAAGGCTTCGAGCATGGCGAACAGCTGCTGCCAGGGGCGTTGCAGTTGTTGCGACACGCTGCGCATCTGGGCCAGCCGCTCGGCCTGCTCACGGCTGGCAGCAGTACTTTGCGGGGCCACGGTGGCAGGGCGGCGGCCCAGTTGCAGCTCCAGGCTGTGCACGCTGGCCTCAAGGTCTACCTGCTCGGTCTGCAAATGCTGTTGCAGCAATACGAGGCCGGCGACCACGGCGCAGCCCAGGGCCAGCAGCGACCAGGCCAGTGGGCCGCTGCGCCGGGGTTGGAATTCCAGTTCGAGGCGGCGCATGTCAAGCCACCGCCCGCCACATGGCGCACAGCGGGTCGGCTTCGCTGGCCGGCTGGCACAGCTGCACCGCCGCCAGTTGCGGCACGTCGCCCCGGCCCGGGGCATGCAGGTACACCCGTGGCAGGTGCTCGCCATACAGCTCGCAGGTGCGCTCGATCAATGCTTGCAGGGCCTGGTCGCTGTCGGCGCAGCCTTGCGTCAGCACTTGCTGCCAGGCGCCGCCAGCGGCCAGCAGCAGCACGCTGCGGCGCGGCTCGGCCAGCACGAACAGGAAGTCGCCCTGCTCCAGCTGCGGCGAGCAGCGGTTATAGGCAGCCATCAGGTACGGCTGCACCGAGCGCAGGCTCAGGCGGGTTTCCCGGCCCAGCCCCTGCAACCGTTGCAGCAGGGCTTCGGGCAGCGCCGTGGCGATGCGGGCGGCACCGGCAGGCTCAGGCGACAGCACGATACGCCAGTCGTCCAACGGCTGCCCGTAGAGGTTTTCGAAGCAGGCCCGGGCATAGGCGTCCAGCTCGCGCGGGTGGCCGATGGCATCACTCCAGGGCACCAGGCAGAAGCGGCTGTAGCGGGCCGACAACAGCACCCGCAACTGGGCGCCCCGTACAGCATGCTCGGCCAACAGCCCGGCCAGCGCGTCGACGGCGGCGTCCCAGGCAGGCTGGGCGGCGTCGCAACTGAACTCGCGGCTGCCCAGCCACTGGTGTTGGTGTTTGTGCCAGCAACCCAAGCCGACACCCTCGGCGCCGACCACGGCACAGAAACGATCAGATGAATGTGACACGGTTGATCTCCTCAAGGGTGGTGCGGCCATCGCGGACCAGGTCCAGGGCCGAAGCCCGCAGCAGGCGCAGGCCACGCTGGCAGGCGAGGGTCTTGATTTGCGAGAGGGGGCGGCGCTCGACAATCATCTGCCGCAGGTCGTCGTCCAGGTGCAGCAGTTCGGCGATGGCGCTGCGGCCGCGAAAGCCGCTGCCCCGGCACTGGCCGCAGCCCTGCACGCGGACGAACTTCCAGCCGGCCACGCCCTCACGGGTCAGGCCCGAGCCGTACAGGGTGTCGTCATCCACCTCGCAGGGGCTGGAGCAATGGGTGCAGGCCAGGCGGATCAGGCGCTGGGCCAGCACCGCGTTCAGCGCGGAAACAAAGCTGTAGGGGTCGACCTGCATCTGGCTGAAGCGGCCGATCACGTCGAATACGTTGTTGGCGTGGATGGTGGTGAACACCAGGTGGCCGGTGAGCGCCGACTGCACGGCAATTTGCGCGGTGTCCGGGTCGCGGATCTCACCCACCAGGATCTTGTCCGGGTCGTGGCGCAAGATGGAGCGCAGGCCGCGGGCGAAGGTCAGGCCCTTCTTCTCGTTGACCGGGATCTGCAACACGCCGGGCAGTTGGTACTCGACCGGGTCTTCGATGGTGATGATCTTGTCCACGCCGTGGTTGATCTCGCTGATCATGGCGTACAGGGTGGTGGTCTTGCCGCTGCCGGTGGGGCCGGTGACCAGGATCATGCCGTAGGGTTCGGCAGCCAGCCGGCGCAGCGCGCGCAGGGTTTCGTCGGCAAAGCCCAGGGCCTGCAGTTGCACGCCGCTGACCCGGTCGGACAAGTCCTGCTTGTCGAGCACCCGCAGCACGGCGTCTTCGCCAAAGATGCTGGGCATGATCGATACCCTGAAATCGATTTGCCGGTCGCCCACGGCAACCTTGAAGCGGCCGTCCTGAGGCACGCGTTTTTCGCCAATGTCCAGTTCGGCCATGACCTTGATGCGCGAGATCACCTGGTCGGCGAAGGCGCTGCCACTGGCCTTGCCGGCGCCGTTGAGCACGCCGTCGATGCGGTACTTGATGGTCAGGCCCTGGCCGGTCATGCCCAGGTGGATGTCGCTGGCGTGCAGCTTGAGGGCGTCGTACAGGGTGGAGTTGACCAGCTTGACCACGCGGCTCTGGTCTTCGCTGATGCTGGCCAGCGAAAGGCGTTGCAGCGGGTCGCCTTCGCTGCTGGCCTCGGCGTCATGGTCAAGGGCATCGACGGCGTGGAAGCTTTCTTCGTGGCGGGCAAGGAAGGTGGCCAGTTCGGCGGCGTGGGCCAGGTACAGCGGCGCGCCTTGCAGTACATCATCGATCCAGGCCAGGCGGGCGGGGTCGAAGGGGTCGGCGAACACGCCCAACAGCTGGCCGCCCTGCTCGATCAGCACGAATTCGCGCTTCAGGCACGCGGCTAGGCTGACCTTGTCAAAGCGTGGGCTGCTGGCCAGCAGGGTGTGGCTGTCCAGCACCGGGTAATGCAGGGTCAGGCCCAGGCGACGGGTGAAGGTAGCGGGGTTGTCGCAAGCAAGGCGTTCGAGGCAGTTGAGCAGGCGCTCGTCGCTGGCTTGCAGACGGGCCTGGGCCAGCAGGTCGCGGGGGTAGGCCGAGAATGGTGCCGGATTCTTCGCGGGCATGCCCGCTCCCACAGGTTCACTGCAAACCTGAAGATCGCGCGATTCCTGTGGGAGCGGGTTTACCCGCGAAGAGGCCGGTGCAGGCTGTTGCAAATCCCGGGTTGCATCGAATGCTTCTGGCATGGCCTGCGACTCCGCTCAGGGGGCGCGTCGCAGGCTGGCTCAGCCAGGGGTGCGGGCGCCGCTATTCCCCTGTGAGCAGTTGATCGTCGTCGGGCCCTGGTGGCTTGGCGCCATTGCGGCGGCGGTCAGCCAACACCCAGCTTCCATCGTACAACTGCAGGGGGAACGATTCGTTCCTGTTCTGGCGTCGTTCGACGAACCCTTCAGCCGGGTTGTCCGTGGCCCTGCGCCGGCGCTCGATGCCCATCAGGTCGAAGATTGCACGGGCCAGTTCCACCAAGGGGAACGGCTTGAACAGGACATGGCTCACCCCCAGCTCCGCGGCCCGCTCACGCACCTCGACGGTGGGGTGGGCGGTGATCAGCATGAAGTGGCACTGCCTGTTCTTGCGTACAGCCTCCAGAACCTGAAAACCTTCCATGTCGGGCAAGCGGTAATCCAGCACGATCACTTGTGGCGCCAGGCGCTCAGCCTGTTCGATACCACTAGCACCGTCGTGGGCAACATGAACTTCCAGGCCTTGCGCCTGCAAGTACGCTTGCAGGTTCTGCGCAAGGGTCTGTTCGTCATCGACTACCAATACTCTGTTCACCAAGGTCGACTCCCAAGAACTGCCCGGTTTCCCGGTCTGCGAAGTGCGCCCTTGTACAGGCTTGAGCAGGCTTCGTGCCAGGCGTGAATAGTCATGTTGCACCGCTGTAAGTCATTGATTTGCAAAAGGTGCCAGCCAGCACCCAGCACACGGCGGGCAGGCACACCCGCCCTCTTCCCCACAACCGGGGAAACTGATGGCACATTGCCAAACCCTAATTCCCCAGCTTTGGGGGGAACGCCACCAGGGGCTTCAGTCAGCGATCTCCACTTTAGCGGAATTGCGCAAACGTTGGCGCACAGACTTGCGCGCTTGCGCCTCGCGCTCACTGATGAGCGCGGCCCTGGCCAGGACCAGGCCCTGTTCGTGTATGACCGAAGGGTTAACACTTTGGTTCTGCGCTCCTTGCAGTGTTTCTCGGTTGGCATCATAGAATGCTTGCACTTCGGCCGGGCTCGGCGCGTCGACTGCGCTGAGCTGGGCATACACCTGCTGGGCCGCCATGTCTTGCCGGGTGTACTCAGTGTACTGTGCCCTGTCAAAGCCCGCCTCTGCCAGACGCCGTTCAAAAATTGCCGGGCTGCCGAACGCAGCTTCTACCTCGCCGACATGCGCCGACACCTGCGCGTCGCTGATGGCGACGCCTTGTCGCCGGGCCTCCTGCCACAGCAGCTCCTTGTCGATCAGCTCATCCAGCGCCTGATCGCGCAGGCGCTTGTAAAGCCCCGGGTTGCGGATGCTGGTCACCGCGCGGCCCTGGGCGGCCAGGTATTCGCTGAAATAGCGCTCCAAGCGCGTCAACCCAATCTCCACGCCATTGACCCGTGCAGCAGGTACATCGGCCCAGCTCGCCTTGGCCATTACCAGCAACAGGCACAGCAACATAATACGCATGGCAACCTCCACTCAAAGGCTGTCCGGCACCGGCCGGTAAGGGGTAACTGCGGTGAAACGCGGCCCGGGCAGGGCCACCGCCACTACATGGGCACCGGCCATGCCCTGACGGCGACCGGGGCCAAAGCCCAGCGCCGGGGTCAGGCCGGTAGACACATCGTGCAAGCCTTCCAGTGCGCCAATCAGTTGTTCACGGCTGGCATCACGGCCAATCTGTTTCAGCGCTTCGCTCAGCAGGCGCAGGGCGCACAAGGTATTGACCTGCAACGACGCCTGGCGTGGGTCCAGGCCCTGGCGCTGCTGCAGCCCGGCGAGGGTGGCCAGGCCCTGCTCGGTCCAGTCTTCGGGGACATAGGGGTAGGCCAGAAACACCCGTTGCGACCATTGCTCGGGCAACCGCGCCACGGCGCCGGCCACCTGGCCGGACGCAGCGAACAGGTAGGGCTGGCGGCCTGTGGCCTGCAACGCCGTCGCCAGCTCGACAAATGCCTGGGCGCGGCCAAGGAAGACGATGCCCTGCCCGTCCACGGCCTGGCCCTCGAAGGCCTCGATGGCGGGCGGCGCCCAGCCTTCCTGCAACAGGCGCTCACGTACCTGCTCGGCCGCCTCTGCCTGGTCGGTGCCGGCGTACACCACGCGCAAGTCGCCCGGTGCCAGGCCCAACCCTGCACGGGCGTGGCCCGCCAGGCTCAGCAATTGCGCAGGTAAGCCGGGCAGCGGGTCGAAGATCTGCGCGCTGCCGCCGCTGCGCGGGGTACTGCCAATCAGGGGTACATTCTGTGGTGCCAGCAAGGTTGTCAGGCGCAGGTCGAGCATCGGTGCCAAAGGCGAAATCAGCGCGAACACGCGCTCCTGCTCCAGCAACTGCTGCAAGGCCCGCTCGGCGCTGGCCGGGTCGAACCCAGGGTCCAGCACAACCAGCTGCAGGTGCCGCCCATGAATGCCGCCTTGCTGGTTGAGTTGCGCCACCCCGTCTTCCAGTACCGCACGTACCACCTGCCCGGCTTCGGCCAGCGGGCCGGACGCCGGCAGCAAGGTGCCCAGGCGCAGTACGCCCTCCTCTATGCCGGGGTCGCGTTCCTCGGCCAGGCGTTTCAGGTAGGCGGTAAGGTTGCGCTGGTCGGCCATGGTCAGTTCGAAGCGTGGCATGGCCGGGTCCAGCCGATTGCCCGCCGGGTCTACGCCATGCTGGATGGCCCGGGCCAGGCTGCGCTCGGTATACGCCGGGTAGCTGCGGCCATTGGCTTCACGTGCTCCCTGGCCTTGTGCCAGGCGTTGCCAGTCCAGGTTGGGTGGGCGCACGCCGCCTTCGGCCCGGCCACGGCCGTCGTTGCCGTGGCAGCTGGCGCAGGGCAGCACGCTGGCGGGCACACTGATGTCGCTGGCACCGACCCGGGCCTGCAATTGTGCATCGCTGCTGGAGACGCCCTCGCGGTAGAGGCGTTTGCCGGCTTGTTCGTGTTCGGTCAGGTCCAGGGCTGAGGCAAAAGGTGCCATGCCCAGCAAGCATGCCAAGCAGATCGAAAGCCCGGTGCGAATACCTGTGGGAGCGGCCTTGCGTCGCGAAAGGAGCGCGCAGCGCTCCCCGCTTTCTGGGTTGAGGCTGCCATTGCCGGGGCTGCTGCGCAGCCCTTTCGCGACGCAAGGCCGCTCCCACAAAGGCTGCCCTCTCAGTCGTTGACTCCACGGGGATCGCACCATGGCAATCACCGGCCTGCCAAGGGCTGGGTCAGCAGTTGCATGCGCTGGGCTATGGCCGCGGGTGGTGCATCCGGGCGGATCTTGCTCCAGCGTTTGCCCGCCACATCGCCGGCAATCAGCTGCGTGGAGTGCTGCTCGGGGCTAGGCAGGAACTGGCCAATACGGCCAAGCACCAGGTCGACATTGGCCTTGTCACCGGTCAGGAACAGCCAGTTCGGCCCATCAACCCCCTGCTTCGCGGCAAACGCCTTGAGTGCTTGCGGGGTATCGTTGAGCGGGTCGCTGCTGATCGACACAAAGGTCACCTGGCTGGCCAGTTGCTGGCCCATGGCCTCGCGCACTTCGCGCAGCTTGCGGGTGATCAGCGGGCAGGCGTCGGTGCAGTGGGTGAAGATCACGTTCAGCATCACCACCTTGTCCTTGAGTACATCACTGTAAAAACGCAGCTCGCGGCCGTTCTGGTCCTTCAGCACGGTATCGGTGAACCAGGTCTGGGCATCGCGGGTGCCGCCGCCACTGGTCATCGCCTGGGGGGCGGGCTGTGGCTCGGGGGCCTGCTCCAGGTGGCCTTCATGGGCGAACGCGACAGAAGCGAGAATCCACAGGCAGCCGCCCAGCACCAGCCAGTCGAAAGCGCGCATGCCGCCGCGGCGGGAGGTTACAGAGCTCATGGTTGCACCTCATGGTGGTCGGCAATGGCCGTACTTTTGGCATGCACCCGGCGGGCGCTGAGACGGTTGATTTCTTCAATCAGTACGGTGGGGTCGGTGAAGCCGTAGTAGCGGGTCCAGTGCCCGCTGCGCCCGTCACCCACCAGGATCAGCGGCGGGTGCTGGCTGAGGTCGGCGCTGAAGCTGCCCAGGCCCTTGAGGGTTTCGGTGACAGCGTACGGGGTGCCGGTCAGCCAGCTCCAGCCTGGCCCCTTCTGGAAGGCCTTGGCGTAGTCTTGCAGGCGCTTGGCGTCGTCACGCTGCGGGTCGACGCTGATCGACACCATGTGGATTTCTTCGCCTACCCGGCCACCCAGCTGTTGCTGGACCTTGCCCATGATCGACGACACCACCGGGCACACCGTGGTGCAGCTGGTGTAGATGAAGCCCATGACCACCAGGTGGTCACCGACCAGGTCCTTCTCCAGGCGCACCGGCATGCCGTCCTGGTTCAGCAGGGAAACGTCGGCAAAACGTACACTGGTCTTTTCCTGGCGCGCCGCCGGTGGCTGTTCGGCGTGGCCCTTGTGATCGTGGCCGGCGTGGGCCAGGGCCAGGTTGCTGGCCAGTGCCAGGCTCAGGGCCAGCAGTTGGAAAGAATGCTTGGCGTTCATCGCACACTCCTCATTTCAGTCTGGGAAGCGTTGGTTGCTGCGGCCGGCAGGATGCGCAGGCTGGTGTAGTTTTCTTCGGCAAACTTGCGCCCCAGCGATGGCGACTGCACATGCAGGTACCAGGCGCCGGCTTCGGGCAGTGTCAGGGCTGCCTGATAGACACCCTCACCCACTTCCTGCAACTGCAGGTTGCGCGGCATCGACGACGGCGCCAGGAAGTAGCGCAGGCTCAGGTCGTTCAGGCCCAGCCGTGGCTGGCCGTCGTCACCGACGATACGCACCCGTGCGGTAATGGCGCTGTGCTGCGGCATTGGTTGGTCCAGGCCGATGAACTCGGCATGCGCGGCCTTGCGCTTGCCGGCATTGGGCGCTTCGGCGACATCGGCGCTGAAGCAGTGGATGATCTGCGGCTGGTTGAGCAGGAAGGCCACGTCGAACTTGCCGGCAGCGGGCAGTTTCACCGTCGAGCCGTACACCCCGGGCGCCACCTCGCGCAGGCTGCGGTCAACGACCAGGGCAGCGCGGGCCTGGTGACCACGGTTGTTGTAGCCGGACATCGGCGCGTTCATGCCCTCGGCGTAGAAGTAGGTGGTGTTGTCCACCGGGTTGACCACGAACACCGAATTGTCATCACGCGACACCGACAACCCCTGGGCCAGTGGCAGGTCACCGGCCTGCCGCGGCGCTGCCGGGCCAGCCTCGAAGCCCTGCACGATCGGCGAGCGCCCTTCGCCCAGGCTGGACAGGTTGATCATGGTCACTTTCGGCGAGGCCAGACCACGCACATAGGCATAGCCCTTGGTAAAGGTCAGCTGGTAGGGTTCGGCCGCTACCGGGATGTGGTGGATCAGCTTGTCGGTACTGGCATCGATCACCAGTGCCTGGCTCTCAAGGGTGTTGAGCACCACGCCGTAGCGGCCATCGCTGCTGAAGCGCATCGGCCCCAGGCCCTGCTCGGCCTTGACCATATGGCGCAGCTCGTGGCTGCGGGCATCGAACACCCGCACGCTGCCTTCCTCGCCATCGACCACATAAACGGCCTGGGACAGCGCCGAGTAGCTGACCGACAGCGGGTGCGGGCCAACCTTGATGGTTTTGGCAAGACGCATTTGCGGGATATCAATGACGCTCAGGGTGCCGCTGTCTCGGTTGCTGACGTAGGCAAAACGCGAGTCGGCGCTGAAGGCAATTTCGTGGTGCCCGGTGCCGGTGTTGAAGCTTTTCAGGGTGGTACGCCCTGGCACGTCGATCACCGTCACCCCCCCCTTGGCCGGGTCACTGCTGTTGTTGCCCACCCACAACCGGTGCTGGTCGGGTTGCAAGGCCACGCGCAGCGGCTGGTCACCGGCGTCCAGGTCGGCCACGCGGGTGAAGGTTTCGGTATCGATCACCGCCACCTTGCCGCGCTCGGGGATCGACACGAACACCTGCTTGTCGTCGCTGGTGGCCACCCAGTCCATGGGCCGCCCAGGCAGGTCGATGCGGGCCATGGTGCTGGTCACGCCGCCCACCGAAACGGTCGGGTCGATCACCGTCAGGCTGGCGTCGTTGTTGAGCATCAACAAGAAGTAGCTGTTCAGGTCGAGCAGCGGCCGGGCGCCGATGCTGCTCTTGAGAAACAGCGCAACCCGCGCCTTGCAGCTTTGGTTGCGGTCGCCTACCGGCGCCGACTGCGCCGGGTCGATCCACGCCCCCGGGGCCATGCCCGACAGCGGCTGGCCACTGGTCTGGTCGCTGACCTTGAAGCGGATATTGGCGAAGGCGCCTTCCTTCAACTCGCCCCCGGCCAGCGGCCGGGCCTCGAACTCCACGGTCACGCCGTCCCGGCTGAGGCGGTGCAGGGCCTGCGGGTCGGCAGGTTCCTGCAACAGCTCGCGGGGATCGCACCAGAGCTTTTCATACGCCACGCCCAGGCCGATCAGCGCTACCCCCAGCAATACCCCCAAGTAAGCAGGGCGAGTCTTTTTGTTCATGCTCGCGCTCCCCTTCCGTCACTGCGCCGGGGCCGTTGCCGGCGGCGCTTCGTTGGTCACCCGCAGAATCCCCCACAGCCCCGAGAGGTTGCCGTAGGCGGCGTAGTCGCGGAACAGGTAGTCACCTGCCACCGCGTTTGCACCACCGGCACTCGGCAGCATGAAGCTGAAGTGCGCCGCAGGCAGTACGCTCTCCTGGGCACCGATGTACATGGCCATCGGGTTGTAGCCAAAGCGCACCGAACCGATGCCAGGCAGGCTCATCGGGTAGCCGTCCGCGTCATTTTTCTCGGCCTGGTAGTTGTGTAATGGCCACAGGTGCCCGTCCAGCTGGTAGACCATGCCGCGGCTGCCACCACTGGGCATCACGATATGGTTGCGCACCGGTTGCCCAGGCTTGGCGTACAGCACCGGGGTTTGCGGGTCGCCGCCGACCAGGGCGTTGGCGTAGGCCATGTGGGCGTTTGGTACATCACCAAAGCCCAGGCCATTTGCACGGCCGAACGGTGAGTCAGGCGCCATGCCGAAGCGCAGCCACAACGGCTCGGTCTTGTAGTTGACCGCCATGTTGCCGTTGTCTTGCGGGTCACCGGCAGCACCGTTGCCTTCGGTGTTGATGCCTTCTACCGGACGACCATCGGCCCAGCGCATGTTCAGTGCGCGCTGCCACACCGTGACGAAGTCCCGGTAGTCCGGCTGCCCGCTGACCTTCACCGTGGCCTGGGTACGAGACGCGGCGTCCTCGGTCCAGGTGGCAGTTTGCGGCAGGATGCTCATGGCGCCCACCAGGCCTTTCTGCGGCTGCTTGATGAAGTCTGACGGGGTCAGGTTGAGGCCGCCGAACTCGATGGCAGTGGAGTTGATGTTGTCCACCGTGCGACCTAGCTGCGACACAGGTTTGCCTTCCCGCTCCAGGTGGCCGGCGTAGTACTGGTACACCTTGGTCGGGTAAGCACCACTGGTGCCGGCACGTGGAGGTACGGTCTGCACCGGGTTCAGGCCAACGTTGGCGCCGTCGGACTTGGTGATGTCGTAGGCCAGCAACTGCGCATGCAGGCCCACGTGGCTTGACGGCCGCATCAGGTTGTTGGCAAAGGCGGTGGAACCCTCGCTGTCGAAGCGGTCACGCTTGACCACGTTATGCATCACTGCAGTGCTCGGCAGGTCTGGCATCACCAGTGGCAGGCGGTTCTCCAGGGTAACGCTGATGCAGTCGCCGGCGTTGGCCCGCAGCACCAGAGGCTCAACCGGCACACCCGCCTTGAGCTTGCCGGTGGTGGCGTCCAGGTCGGCCTTGCGCACGTACAGGATCGCGGTCGGGTCATGCAGCGGCGCACTATGCCCCCCGATGGTGAAGGGTTCCCCATCTTCGGGGTCTACCCCACTTACCAGCGGGATCGCGGTTTTACGGCTGTTGAACACCAGTGTGCCACCGTTGGCCTTCAGCGTGCCGCCGACATGCTGACCGATGCCCGCCGGGTCATTGATACTGACCCCATTACGGTTCTCGAGGATGTCATTGGCCAGCGCTGCGACGATTTCGTAGTTTCGCTTGACCGTGGTGCGGGTGCCAATGCCGTTGGGGTTGGCCGTGGTTTTCGGGCAGATGCCGTCAAAGTTCACGGTGTTGCGCATGGCCACCGGTTGCGGGTTGTTGGGCAGCGGGAACAGGTCGGCACGCTGCGCGGTGTAGTTGCGCATGATGCCCCAGATACCGTTCCAGTAGCCTTCCAGCGCGGCGTCCAGCGAGTACAGGTAGTCGCCATTGGTGGCGGCGGAACTGGAGATCATCGACACCGGTGCCATGAAGCCCATCTGCTCGGAGATGCCGATCATCTGCGACGATTTCCAGCCCGAGTTGGAACTGTTACCGAAGCCTGTGCCGTTTTGCAGCCACTTCACGCCATGCAGGGTGACGTTGTGCTCCTCTTCATGGCCACCGGCGTGCATGCGCAGGCGTACATTGTCACCCGAGTAGGTGCGCAGCAGCGGGGTGAAAGGGTCGCCCGGCTCGGCGCCAGCCTTGTTGATGTGTGGCGGAAACAGCGTGGTGCCGCCGGTAGGGCCAACTGCCGAGGTTATTGCCGAGGGTGACAGGTTCATTGCCGGAATGGCGCGGTCGGTTCGAGTTTGCATGGCAAAGCTGAGGTCCCCGGCCAGGCCGTCGGCCTGCATGCCACGCTTGCCGTCCGGGCCGACCTTGTTCGGGTCGTACACGCGCAGGGCCAGCGGCTCGTTGCGATAGTTGACCACGAACATGCCCGGGTCATCCACCGAGATCGCCTGCGGGCACGGACGGCTTGGGCAGCCCGGGTTGATACCGCCGCGCTCCTCGACAATGGCTTCCAGCAGGTTCGACGCCTTGCCGCGCACTGGCGGGTTGATGGCGTAGCGGAAGCTGTCTGCGGTGGCCGGGTACGACTGGGCATTGGGGATGCCGTCCGGCCCTGCACCTACATACACCCCAGCTTCATAGGCATGCTGGAAGTCACTGTATTCCAGGAAGAACTCACGGTAGCTGTCGTTCTTGCCATCGCCATCGTGGTCGCCAGTCTGGATTACCGCCTGCCACGAGGTCGGGCCGCCATCCTGGCGCGTGGCCGGGTTGTACAGCTGCTCGCCGGTTTCGGCATGGTACCAGGTGGAGCCGGCCGGTTCGGCCAGCACGGTGGCATACAGGCCCAGTTGCTGGTGGGTCGATGGGCCAAGGTGGTCGTGGGTGAAGATGGTGCCCAGGCCACGGTCGACGTTATGCACGTTCACCAGCGGGTCAGCGAACCAGCGCTGCATGGCCGTACGTGCGCCCAGCCAGTCGGCCCGGCCGAAGCGGCCAAAGTACGGGTGCTGCCTGGCTTTCGGGCAGGCAGCGGTGCCATCGCGGCTATCGCCCTCGGTGCAGCCGTTGTAGGCACGAATGGCTTGCACCCGCTCGACCACGCTGCCGGGCGATAGAATGCCGTCTTCGTAGTTCCAGCCGTTGGCCGAACCGTCGGCAGCGGTCAGGTCCCACTTCGGCAAGTGGATGTGCTGACCGATCACGTCGGTCGGGGTGCGCACCTGGTAGTCGTCCATCTCGTAGATGTTCGGGATCAGGTTGGTGTGCTGGTACATGGTGCAGTCAAAGGTGTTCATGCGCATCACCAGTGGCTCTGGCGCACGCTGCTTGTTAATCACTGCCCAGGCATCTTCCCACAAGGCGATGATGCGAGCCTGCGGGAAGTGGTAGCCGACCTTGTTGTACACCGCGTCGAACTGGATATTGGCACCCTTGTAGATGCGTGGACGGTCGGCGGTAAAGGCGGAGGAGCCACGGAAGTTGACGCCGGTCAGGCTCTCGCCGCTGAAAAACTCACCCACACCGGAGGACTGAGTGAGGCGCTTGCCGCGGTCATCCATGCACGGCTCGTAGAACGGTGCGCCAGCAGTCGGCAAGGCACCATTGGTGCGGAACGCCTTGGCCACCGGCTGGCTGCCGGGGATCAGGGCATAGCTTGGGTGCTCGGCCATGGCGTGGAACTGCATGGCCGCCTGTTCGACATCGGTGCCTTCTTCTGGCAGGTAGATAGGTTTGGCCTTGTGCACGACCTTGGTGAAGTCCAGCTTGGTGGTGGTCGTTTGCGCCTCGCCACCTGCGGAAACACCGTCGAGTGCATGGCGGCCAAGGCCGCCGTCCCAGCCATCGACCTGGTTTGCATCCAGGTTGGCCCACAGGGCTTTGCCGCTGTCTTTCAACTGGCGCGCCAGGGCTGGGTCGAGCATGTCCAGCGGCGGGGTTGGCGGGCGGTTGCCAACGCTGCTTTCCATGCCGCCGATCCAGAACGGGTAGCCTGGGTTTTTCAGGGTGCCATCAGCGTTGCGGTTGGCATCGGTGCGGTCGACAAGTGCCAGCGAGCCGACGGCTTTGCGCACCGGCGCCGGGTTGGCGTGGTCGTCATCGCCTTCGTCCTCGGCTTCGTCATCATCGTCGCTCGCCGCAACCAGTTCCTCAGACAGTTTGGGTACCACCACGACCTTGCCAGGCATCGGCGCCATGGCTTTGCCAGGCAGCGGCACGATGGCCGGAATCGGTGTACCCGCAATGATTTCGCCATCGGGCAATGCCCGGGCGCCAGCGGCAGGCTTGCCGCTGCGCAGGGCGAACGGTGTGCTGTGGAAGCCGTTCTCGCCCTGCCCGCTCACCTCAAGACGGGTGCCTTCTTCGAACACGTCATGTACCCGCCACATGGCCCACATGCCCTGGGCAAAGTGCGGGTAGAAGTGGCAATGGTAGATAGCATCACCGGCCACCCGGTTGCGGTTACCCGACCCACCGTTGGCGATTTCGTAGGTGTAGCCAACGCCGGCGCCGATGCCCTGGGCATCGATATAGTCGGAGTTGTCGTCATTGGGGTTGAACAGCCACTGGTGGCCGTGCAGGTGAAATATATGCTGCTCGTGGCCGTTGTGGGTGTTGCGGAACTTGGTGAAGTCACCGATATAGCTGTGGTGCACGTTGGCAGGTTCCGAAGGGTACAGGGCCATGCTGGCCTTGACCCCGACAGCACTGGCCGGTGGGACCTCACCCGGGCGGATGTGCTCCAGGCCCACATTGGCCGGCACATCCACCAGGGTGCCGATGTCTCCGACGGTGTGAGCGCTGAGGAAGAACTCTTCGTAAGCGCACGACAGGCAGTCGTGCATCGGGCCTACCCCCAGGCGGTTGGCCACCACTTCGGCGCCCATGCCGCCAGAGCCGTAGTTGATCATGAACGAGTCTCGCGCCGGTTCCAGCACGTGCCCCATCACCGGGTCTGCCCAGTAGCCGGGAAAGGCCTGGGTGCCGGCGACCTCGTCGGCGAACTGCGAGGCGAAATCACGGAACGCCTCCAGCCGGTTGGGCAGCGCCGGGTTGCGCTTGCCGATGCTTTCCAGCGGGTAGGTCGACTTGGGGAAGCTGCCATCGGCGTTGGGGCCCATGACGATGGCATCGGTTTCGCTGTTGATGATCTCATTGCCATTGACCATGGCGATGATCGGTTTGCCGGCCTTGCCCTCGGTGATCCACGGTTCTGCCTGGGGGTAGCGGGCTTCGTAGTCGATCACGGGCTGGCCGGTGGCAGTACGGCCGGTAGTGGCCAGGCGCATTTCTTCCTCGGTGAGGGTGTTGCGGTAGGTGCGGCCCAATTTGGGTACCACCACCACCTGCCCGAACAGGCCATTGGCAACATTGCCCGCCGTGCCTTCGCCGCCGAACGTGGCGGCTTTGCTGGTGGCGGCGAATGCCCCTTCGCGCTCCGCATACAAGGTATAGCTGCGGGTGCTGCCGGGGCTGGCGAAGAAGTTGCCATTGCGCCCTGTATAGGCGGAGATATCGGCGATGCTGTTGACCGCCTGCATGCCATTGACCTGGAAGCCGACCATACGCTCGGCGACCTGTTCATCGGCGACATCGCCTTCACCGCCCTGGTTTTCAACCTCCGGCCCCTCCTCCTCACCCTCGGGCTCTGCGGCCTCGATGCCGTGCTTGTTGGGGTTGGCCTGGTAGGCCAGCAGGTTGGTCAGGTTGACCGTGAGGCAGTCACCGGCGGCTACCCGCAGCACAATCGGCCGTGGGCGCTTGTCCGGGCGCAGGGTGACCTTGCCCGGTACCGCGGCCCCGCCCTTGCTGAGGGGGACTTGCTTGTCGTCCACCACATCTTCACGAAGCGCGAACATCATGCCATTGGCGTTCTGCGCGCCAAGGCGGTTGAACATCAGTGGCTGGTCCAGTGCCACCACATTGGCGACCAAGGTGCGCTGGCACTGCACGGCCGCCTCGCTGGTCGATTCCAAGCCTAACAGGGCCAGAACGAGTGATGACAGAAGGGGGCCTTTGCGTGGCGTAGACATGCTGCACCTCCAAGACACGGGAACTCTGCGGAGGTGTGGAGCAAGGTGTGTGCCAGAAGAAAATACCTAATATTTCCAAATGGTTGCGTAGGTAACCGAATCGGATTGGGGAGGATCACCCGGCGGTTTTCCCCGATTTGGGGGCAACGGGTTGCATGACTGAAGGCGACGCAATCACTGTGGGAGCGGCCGTGGCCGCGAACACCGGCGAAGCCGGTGCCATGTACCCAGTCGCCTGCTTCGCGGGCACGCCCGCTCCCACAGAGTGAAGGCTACGACGTCAGCCGACCAGGCCGCGTACGCAGAAGTACAGAATCGACGGCCCCATCAGGCACCCCAGCCCGGTATGGAAGGTGGCGGTCAACGCGCCATACGGCACCAGCCGCCGATCCGTCGCCGCCAGCCCGGCCGTCACCCCTGACACCGTCCCTGCCAACCCGCCGAAGACCATCGCCGAACGCGGGTTGTCCAGCGCCAGCAGGCGCGCCGACACCGGGGTGAACACCATCACCAGGATCGCCTTGATCAGGCCGGTGGCGATCGACAGGGCCATCACGTCCGAACTTGCACCCAGTGCCGCCCCGGTCACCGGGCCGACGATATAGGTCACCGCCCCCGCGCCGATGGTGGTCATGCTCACCGCATCGCGGTAGCCGAAGGCATAGGCCACTGCCGCGCCGACAATGAAGGGCAGCACGGTGCCCAGCAACAGCGCCACCAAGCCAATCATCCCGGCCTTGCGCGCTTCGGTGGCCTGCACCTCGAAGGCCGTGGCAACAATGGCGAAGTCCCGCAGCATGGCCCCGCCCATCAGGCCGATACCGGAGAACAGCGCCATGTCGGCCAGGCCTTTCTGCCCACCCGTCACGGTGCCGCCTACCCAGGCCAGCACCAGGCCGATGACGATGGCGATGGCCGAGCCGTGCACCCGGCCGAAGGTGAGGTACTTCGACATCACAACCGACAACCACATGATTGCGCCTACCACTGCAAAGGCAGTGATCAGGCCGTTGTGCTCCAGGGCATTTTCAATGATCGGCCACATGTTCAACGACCTCCTGCAGGGGCAACCTGCGCGCGGGCTTCGGGGGTGGGTTCAAGGGCAGGCAAAGGCTCGCCACGGTGGCTGCGGCTGATCAGGGCGATGGTCGCGCCGCACACCAGCACCGCGCCCACTGCCGCCAGCAGCGCTACCGGCCCGCCGTGCAGGGCCGTGACCACGTTCTGCTGGGCGGCCATGGCCACCACTACCGGGATATACATGGCGCCCCAGAAGCCCACGCCAAACTCGCACTCCTTGCTCATGCCACCGTTGCGATGCATGTACAGCCGCGCGCAGATCAGCAGGATCATGGCGATGCCGACCCCGCCCACATTGGATTTGACGCCCAGCAACACGCCCAGAAAGTCGCCGACGATAACGCCGGCAAGCGTGCAGACCGCCAGCAGTGCCACACCATAGATGATCATTATTGTTGTCCTCAGGTAGTGTCGAAGTTGCTTGTTGTTGTTCTTCGTAAACACACATTGATGCGGCCTGCACGGTCATTGTGGGAGCGGGCGTGCCCGCGAAGCAGGCGCCTCGGTGCATGGCACGGGCTTGCCCGCTCCCACAGGGGTCGCACAAGCTTCCAGATCCAAAACAGGACAGCTCCCAGAATGACAGCGTCTGCCGACTGACATCATCGGTCGTCAGCCACCTCCTGGCGCAGCAGCGCGTCCAGGGTGTCCCACCGTGTACCCTCCACGGCCACCACCCTGCCCTGTTCGAACACTGCCCGGGCCAGCCCGCTGAGCACGCTGCCGGGCGGTATTTCCAGATGCAGGCGCACGCCACGCTCAAAGGCGTTGCGCAACGTGGCGCGCCAGTCGACCACCCTGGCCATGTTGCCCGCCAGGTCGTCGCGCAGACGCTGCGGGTCGAACACCGGGCGCGCGCTGCTGGCGCTGAGGTAGGTAATGCGTGGGCGGTGTAACTCAACCGTGGCGAAGGCACTGGCCAGTTCCGCTGCCGGGCCATCCAGCAACGGGCAATGCGACGGCACGCTGACTGCCAGGCGTCGGGCCACGCCCTGGCCTTGACGGCGAGCCCTGGCGGCGACCGCAGCCATCGCCGTATCGCTACCGGCGATGACGATCTGGTTTTCGCTGTTGAGGTTGGCGACGAACACCTCGCCCTCCACCTCGCTCAGCAAACGCTCGACACTTGCCAGGTCCAGGCCGCTGAGTGCGGTCATGCCGTAGCCTTGCGGGTAGCCGCACTGCATCAGCTCGCCACGCAGGGCGACCAGGCGCACGGCATCGGCAAACCCCAGGGCGCCAGCCGTAACCGCCGCGGGATAGGCGCCAATCGACAACCCCGCCACGTAATCCGGCGCTGGGCTGCGCTGCATCAGCCAGCGTGCCCAGGCCACACCGCTCAGCAGCAGGCACAGCTGAACCGCGCGGGTAGACTGCAGCGCTTGCCGGCTGTCCAGTGCCAGCGCGGCTTGGCCGAGGGTATCGCTGGCCTCCTCCAGCAGCTGCCCGGCGCCCTCAGGCAAGCGCTGTAGCATGCCCACCTGCTGGGCGCCCTGGCCGGGAAAGGCGAACAGGCTGCTCATGCGGCACGCTCCATCATTGCCCAAGGGTCGCTGACCAGGCGCGGGCCATGGGGCGACTTGAGCAGCACACGGTGAGCAAAACCGGCCCATTCGCGTAAGGCAATGGCACCTGCCGGGGTTTCCAGCTGCACATCGATACGGCACGGCGCGCAGTCGAGGATATCCAGCAGCTCTCGCGCCTGGGCGCGGGCAAGCGGTTGCGGTGTGCGCAGCAGCAGGTCCAGGTCACTGTCGGCATGTACCACTTCGATGCCGGTCGCAATCTGGTACCCCACCCCGCCCGTCGGCCCCCAGGCCAGGTCGCTGGCCTGCAATACCGGGGTGACCGAGGCCAGTGCCTGTAGCGCAGGCCATGGGCTTTGTACGTGCACCCGCAGCGCTTCGGGGCCTTGCTGACGCTGGACATCGGCCAGGCGCATCAACGCACCCAAGCGCTGCGCCCGGCCCTGACCACGTACCCCAACCGCTACCCAGCCATCCTCACAAGAGGCACGGCGCACCACCACCGGTCGACCGCTTGCCAGTACGTCCTGTGCCCACTGCGGCGCATCGGCGGGCAAGCCCGACACGGGCATCCCCCACAGCAGGTCGTGCGGCCTTGGCGAGTTCATCTCAGGCGCCCTGCCACTGGCGGCGCAGCTGTTCGCGTACCTGGCGCGAGGCACTGCGGTTTTCCCCCGCCAACCGCGACGACAGGTCGGTGGTGCTACCAATATCGCGCACCGCTTCTGCCAGGCAGGCACGCACCTGGGCAATGTCGGCGGCGCTCGGTGCCTGGGCGTTGTCTACAGTCAGGCGGCGCCACAGCAGGCCCAGCGAGGCGTAGCTGGCCAGGTCGTAGGCCATGGGCGGCACTTCGGCGGCCAACGCCTCCAGTTGCTCGACGCTGCGCAGGGTAATCCGCGCCGCAGCCGCCTTGCCCATGGCGTGCACCATGACCCCCGTGTCGTCCAGGGCAATCAGCCGCTGGGCCTGGTAGCCGTGGGCCAGGAAGGCGCCGGACATGGCCTTGCCAACCAGCAGACCGATCACCGGGTGCCCGGCCAACCGCGCCTCGGCGTAGGCCTGCACGGCACCGGCCAATGCCTGGTAAATGCCCAACGCTTCCTCGCGGCGGCCATAGGCCTGGCTGGGCACATCGATAACCGCGACAATGGCACGCTTCTGGCCGTTACGGTCAGCCTCCACCGCCTCGCTCACCGCCTTGGCCAGGCCCCAGCCTTCAAGCAGGCCGACTTCACCCGAGCGGGCACGGGGGAATGGGTTGTCGGCATCGGGCACAACGGCGATGAAGCGCGCCAGGCGGTTGTCCAGTTCGCCGTCAATCACCCGCAGCGACGCGGGGTAGCCCGGCAAGGTTTGCCCGCCGGCCAGGCCCGGCAGCCAGTTCAAGGCACGGTTCATTGGGCTTCTCCTTGGTAAAGGGCGCGCACGGCGGCGGCATCCAGTTGCGGGCAGTCATCGCCCAGCCGGGCCAGGCGGTCGAGGAACCAGGTGTGCTGGCTGGCGCGGTCTTTGGAGGGTGCGTCCAGCAGTTGCAGCAAGCGTTCGCGCAGCGCATCGATGTCATCGGCCACGTAGCCGTCAACCAACCCGCTGGCGTGGCGTTGTTCGCCACCGGTCAGGCTCCAGATGAAGGGGCGGTCCTTGGCGTCGTATTCGCCGATACCGGCCTCCTGTTCGATCACCTGCGGGCCGTTCAGGCCCAGGCGCGCTTCGCGGGTAACCAGCAGGTGGCTGCACAGGCCCGCGGCAATGGACATGCCGCCAAAGCAGCCCACCGAACCTGCGATCAGGCCGATCACCGGCTGCAAGGCCCGCAGCTCGACAATGGCCGCCTGGATTTCGGCAATCGCCGCCAGGCCGAGGTTGGCTTCCTGCAGGCGCACACCACCGGTTTCCAGCAGCAACACGGCGCAAGTGGGGATGCCATTGCGGTTATCTTCAATGGCCAGTTCCAGGGCACCCGCGATTTTGGCCCCACCCACCTCGCCCATGCTGCCCCCCTGAAAGCCGCCTTCGATGGCGGCGACCACGGCATGGCGCCCGTTCAGCCGGCCCTTGGCGATAACCACACCATCATCGGCCTGCGGCACGATGCCCTGGCGCGGCAACCACGGCGACATCAGCCGGTCGAACGGGCCCAGCAGTTCACGGAAGCTGCCCGGGTCAAGCACGGCGCGGGCGCGCTGGCGGGCGCCCAGTTCGACAAAGCTGCGGCTGCGCAGCAAGCGTTCGGTGTCAGTCATGGGCAATCTCCTCGAAGCCTTGCTCCAGGCGCAGGCGCACCACGCCTGGGGTGGCGCCGAAATCATGGATGTCGATGTTCACGGCCGGCCACGCACGGCCCTCGAACAGGCGCTGCAACAGTTGCGCCCAACGGGCGCCGCTGCCGTTGACCGAAGTCACTACCTGGATGTGCAGGTTGCCGGCAGTGCCGGGCTCGATCAGCACTTCGAGGTCGCCGGAGCTGACGCAGCCCACCAGCGTCCGGCCGCGGCCCGGTTCGGCGGCGGGGAATTGAAAATTCAGGGTTTCCATGTCACAGGCTCCCGGCTTTGTCGAGGAACAGGCAGGCGGCCAGCAAGTCGGCGGCGCCGCCCGGTGAGGCGTTCAGGTGCAGCAGTTGCCGGTCCAGCTGGCGCAGTTGGCGGCGCCCCGCCAGTGTGGCGCTACCGCCTTCGGCAAGTACGGCGTGGGCACCTTGCTGGACGGCAGCCAGCCCGGCCGGGCCGCTGCGCCAGAGCACGCAGGTGTCGCTGAGCACGCCCATGATCGCCAATAACGCGTCGAGCCGGGCGTGCTGCTCGCTGGCACCGGCGGCGCGGCTGCGCTGCAGTTGTGGCAGGCCATGGCCGATGACGGCGGGGAAGCCTTGCTGTGCCTGTTCGCGGGCGCCGCTGGTGCCGTAGCGGTGGCGGACCTGCAAGCCATGGCTGTGGTGGTACGGCATGGCCGGGTCGTCGAACAGGGCTATACGCCCGGCGCGGGCGGCCAGGGTGCAGGCGTCTGCCTGGGTATCGAGGGCCGTGGACGCGACCAGCAGGCCCAGTGCCCAAATGGCGCCGCGGTGGGTATTGACCCCGTGGGTGGCGGCAAGCATGGCGGCCTCGCCTTCGCGGCCGAGCTGGCCCAGTGTGGCGCGCAGGGGCTGGCCAACCTGACCGATGGACCGGGCGGCTTCGGCCATGTTGCGCAGGCATGGCCACAGGGCCAGGGCCGAGGCGTGCATCAGGGCCAGGGTCATGTCGTGGTGGGCGCCGTTGCTGCGGCGGTCGACCAGGCCGGGTTTGGGGGACAGGTCGGCTTCGTCGATCAGGGCCTCTACTGCAAGGTCGGCCAGGTGGTCAGCCAGTGGGATTTCGGTTGCCTGGGCGGGCCTTTTCGCGGGCTTGCCCGCTCCCACAGGGACTGCACAAGGTTCAAGGACGGCGGTAAGCCTGTGGGAGCGAGCATGCTCGCGAAGCTGCACATGCGGTTGCAAGTCGAGTGCTTTCATCACCAGCTCCTGAACCGGGCAGGCGGGTTGTAGAGGCCGCCGGACCACTCGACCAGGTCGGCAATGCTGCGCGCGGCCAGCAGCTCGCGGCTGGCGTCGGTGCGGCGGATGCCGAGGTCCTCAGGCAACGCGATCAGGCCTTGCTGGCGCATGCGCAGGGTGTCTTTCGGGTCGTGGCGCAGGCCGATGGCGGTAACCCCGGCCACGGCGGCAATCATCTGCTGGCGTTCTTCCAGGCTGCGGGCCTTGTACAGGTAGGCAATGCCCTCCTCGGTCAGCAGGTGGGTGACGTCATCGCCGTAAATCATCACCGGCGCCAGCGGCATCCCGGCCTTCCTGGCCACTTCCACGGCATCGAGGGTTTCCACGAAAGTGGGCTTGCCGCCTTCCTGGTAGGTCTCGACCATTTGCACCACCAGCTTGCGCCCGCGCTCCAGCAGGGTTTCCGGCACGGTCATGTCGAGCCAGGCCGGGGTAGCGTGGCGCCGGCCACGCGGGTCGTGGCCCATGTTCGGCGCACCGCCAAAGCCGGCCAGGCGGCCGCGGGTCACGGTCGAGGAATGGCCATCGCCATCCACTTGCAAGGTGGCGCCGATGAACAGGTCGACGGCGTATTGCCCCGCCAGTTGGCACATCATGCGGTTGGAACGCAGCGAGCCGTCGCGGCCGGTGAAGAACACGTCGGGGCGCTGGGCGATGTAGTCCTCCATGCCCAGCTCGGTGCCGAAGCAATGCACGCTTTGCACCCAGCCAGTCTCGATGGCCGGGATCAAGGTCGGGTGCGGGTTGAGCGTCCAGTTGCGGCAAATCTTGCCCTTCAGGCCCAACGACTCGCCGTAGGTGGGCAAGATCAGCTCGATGGCGGCGGTATTGAAGCCGATACCATGGTTCAGCGACTGCACCTGGTGTTTTTCGTAGATGCCGCGAATGGCCATCATCGCCATCAGCACATGCACCGGCTTGATGTGGCGCGGGTCCCGGGTGAACAGCGGTTCTATATAGAAGGGCTGGTCGGCGACCACCACGAAATCGACCCAGGACGCCGGGATGTCGACCCGTGGCAGGTCGTCCACGCGGTCCACCAGCTGGTTGACCTGGGCGATGACGATACCGTCGCTGAACGCGGCCGGCTCCACCAGTGCCGGGGTGTCCTCGGTGCTGGGGCCGGTGTACAGGTTACCGTCACGGTCGGCCATGAAGCCGGCCACCAGAGTGACGTTGGGGATCAGGTCGACCAGCAGCCGCGAGTACAGTTCGATATAGGTGTGGATGGCACCGACTTCGAGCAGCCCATCTTCCAGCAACTGGCTGATGCGCAGGCTCTGCGGGCCGGCGAAGGAGAAGTCGAGCTTGCGCGCGATGCCACGCTCGAACAGGTCCAGGTGCTCGGCGCGGCTCACGCTGGGCATGATCATGTGCAGGTCGTGCAGGCGCCCGGGGTCGACCTTGGCCAGCGAGCGTGAAAGGAAGTCGGCCTGCTTTTGGTTGTTGCCCTCCAGCACCACCCGGTCGCCCGGGGCCAGCAGCAGGTCGAGGGCTTCGACGATACGCTCGGTGGGCAGCACCACGCCGTCGGCGAGGTGACGTACCCGATCAAGGCGGCGCTGCTTTTCGGCGCGCCGCCGCGACCATTGCGGCGGTGGATTCTGAGTTATTGTCATGGTGGCTCCACGGGTTCGCTGTCGTGGAGATCACCTTAGGGCTGCGCTGCCTGGCGGATCAATCAAGCTGCTGGCGTGTTTGTTACGCTCAGGTTAATGAATTGCCCAGCCGGATCAGTGGCCTAAAGCAAAAATGCACGATGCCCCTGCATAATTGTCGATTGTGCAAGGCAAATTCGCATGACAGGATCCTGCGATCCTCCAGCGAACTCCAGACTTCACTTGGAAAATCAATAACAAAGCAGGGAGAACGCAATGACTGCGCAAGCTAATACCTCGGCAACCGATCATGTACTGGCCGAGGTCCGCAACCAGGTCGGCCACCTGACCCTGAACCGCCCCGCCGGCCTCAACGCCCTGACCCTGGACATGGTCCGTAGCCTGCGCCAGCACCTCGACCAGTGGGCCGAGGACCCGCAAGTGCGCGCTGTGGTGCTGCGCGGCGAAGGCCCCAAGGGCTTTTGTGCCGGGGGCGATATCCGGTCGCTGCACGACAGTTTCAAAGCTGGCGACACGCTGCATGAAACCTTCTTCGTCGAGGAATACGCCCTCGACCTGCTCATCCACCGCTACCGCAAACCCGTGCTGGTGCTGATGGACGGCTTCACCCTTGGCGGCGGCATGGGCCTGGCCCAGGGCTGTGATCTGCGCGTGGTCACCGAGCGCAGCCGGCTGGGCATGCCCGAAGTCGGTATCGGCTACTTCCCCGATGTAGGCGGTAGCTACTTCCTGTCACGTATCCCCGGCGAACTGGGCATCTACCTGGGCGTCAGCGGTACCCAGATCCAGGCGGCCGACGCCCTGTACTGCGGCCTGGCCGACTGGTACCTGGCCAGTGACCAGCTCACCGCCCTTGACCAGGGCCTGAACCAACTGAACTTTGGCGACAACCCGCTGAAGGACCTGCAGAACCTGCTGGCCACGCTCGGTACCCAGGCGCTGGCAGATGCACCACTGGAAAAGCTGCGCCCGGTCATCGACCACTTCTTCGCCCTGCCCAACCTGCAAGCCATCGTCGAGCAATTGCGTGCGGTCAGTATCGGTGACAGCCATGCCTGGGCCGTGGCCGCCGCCGACCAGCTGGAAAGCCGCTCACCGCTGGCCATGGCGGTTACCCTGGAGATGTTGCGCCGCGGTCGCCACCTTGGGCTGGAAGACTGCTTTGCCATGGAGCTGCACCTGGACCGCCAGTGGTTCCGGCACGGCGACATCATCGAAGGCGTGCGCGCCCTGATCATCGACAAGGACAAACAGCCTCGCTGGAACCCGCCGACCCTGGCCGCGCTGCAACCGCAGCGGGTTGACCAATTCTTCGAAGGCCTGTGAGCCCGGGAGTACACAGATGCAAGACCTGGAACTGAGCGAAGAGCAGATCATGATCCGCGACATGGCCCGGGACTTTGCCCGTGGCGAGATCGCCCCGCACGCCCAGGCCTGGGAAAAGGCCGGCTGGATCGATGACGGCGTGGTGCGCAAGATGGGCGAACTGGGCCTGCTGGGCATGGTGGTGCCGGAGGACTTCGGCGGCAGCTATACCGACTACGTTGCCTACGCCCTGGCCGTGGAAGAAATCGCCGCAGGCTGCGGCGCCACCGGGGCGATGATGAGCATTCACAACTCGGTAGGCTGCGGCCCGCTGCTGGCCTACGGTACTGCCGAGCAACAACAGCAATGGCTACCGCGCCTGGCCAGCGGCGAGGTCATCGGCTGCTTCTGCCTCACCGAGCCGCAGGCCGGCTCCGAGGCGCACAACCTGCGCACCCGTGCCGAGCTGGTCAACGGCGAGTGGGTAATCAATGGCGCCAAGCAGTTCGTCAGCAACGCCCGCCGCGCCGGCCTGGCCATCGTCTTCGCGGTGACCGACCCAGAGCTGGGCAAGAAGGGCCTCTCGGCGTTTCTGGTGCCCACCGACAACCCGGGCTTCAAGGTAGACCGCAGCGAGCACAAGATGGGCATCCGCGCCTCCGACACCTGCGCGGTCACCTTCGTCAACTGCCGCATCCCCGCTGCCAACCTCCTTGGCGAGCGTGGCAAGGGCTTGGCCATCGCCCTGTCCAACCTTGAAGGCGGGCGTATCGGCATCGCCGCCCAGGCGTTGGGCATTGCCCGCGCGGCGTTCGAGGCGGCGCTGGTCTACTCGCGCGACAGGGTGCAGTTCGGCAAGCCGATCAACGAGCACCAGAGCATCGCCAACCTGCTGGCCGACATGCAGGTACAGGTAAACGCCGCACGTTTGCTGATCCTGCATGCCGCCCGCCTGCGCAGCGCTGGCAAGCCGTGCCTCTCGGAGGCGTCGCAGGCCAAATTATTCGCTTCGGAAATGGCCGAGCGGGTGTGCTCGATGGCGATCCAGGTGCATGGCGGGTATGGCTACCTGGAGGATTACCCGGTGGAGCGCTACTACCGGGATGCGCGGATCACGCAGATATATGAGGGGTCGAGCGAGATCCAGCGCATGCTGATTGCACGCGAGCTGAAGCACTATCCCCTGTAGTACGGCGGTCCCCGTCTGTGGGAGCGGCCTTGTGTCGCTCCCACAAGGAAGCCGATCTGCGATTCAGCGCCAGTAACGCGAATCATCCACCACCTGCGCATGCCCCTCGAACACCGCTGGCAACTGCTCCTTGAGGTAATCGATCCACGTCCGCACCTTGGCGTCCAGATAATGCCGTGACGGGTACATCGCATACAGCGCACTCTCGCGCAACCGGTACGGCGCCAGCAGCCTGCACAAACGCCCTTGCTCGATCGACTGGCTGGCCGTATAGAACGGTAGCAGGCCGATGCCCATGCCCAACTCACTGGCCACCAGCATGGCGTCGGCAACGTTGGTGGAGAAGTTGTCACTGGGTGCGATCACGCACTGGTCCACCCCCTGGGGGAATACCCAGTCGCCTTCATACATGGGATACGCCATTCGCAGGCAGCGGTGCGCATGCAGGTCCTCGGGGCGCTCAGGCACGCCATGCCGCTCCAGATAGCTGGGCGCCGCGCACGGGATACTGAAGATATTGCCAAGCGGGACGGCAATCAGCTGGGAGTCCGGCAGCGCACCGTCCACGGTGATCACCACGTCATGCCCTTCGGCTAGCGGGTCAGGATTGCGCTGGGACAGCGTCAACTCGATCACCACCTCCGGGCACAGCGCGTTGTAGCCGGCCACCAGCGGCATCAGCAGCAGACCCAGACCGTGCGGGCAATGCAAGCGCAGATGGCCGCGAGGGGTGAGGTGCGCACCGCGGGCTTCACCCACCGCCTCTTCGGTCAGCAGCATGATCTGCCGCGCACGCTCCAGAAACCGCTCACCCGCCTCGCTCATGCGCAGGCGCCGGGTGGTGCGGTGCAGCAGGCGGGTCTGCAGCTGGTTCTCCAGCTCGGCAACAATACGCGAAACCTGTGCCGCGGAAATATCCAACGCATTGGCGGCCGCAGCGAAGCTGCCACACTCCACCACACGGGCGAAGGTACGCATGGCATGCAGCATGTCCATGAGGGTGTGCTCCTTGTTCAGTCTTATTCTTGCGTTACAGGCAGGAATCTATCACGGACTGGCCCATTTATTGTGGATGACCAATGAATACATCATTAGTCATACATTCAAGAAATGGAGCCTGTCATGAAACGTTCGATCGCTGTCCTTGCTGCGGCCGCCACCCTCGCCTCGTTCGGTGCCTTTGCCGATGCGGGCAGTACGCAGCCAACCAGCAGCAATTATGAGTACGGCATGCCGCTGGATGTGGCCAAAGTGATCTCCATCACCCCGGCCAGCAACGCTGCCGACTGCCAGGTTGGCACTGCGCACATGGTGTACGTCGACCACCAGGGCCAGAAACGCGAAATAGACTACCGCGAAATGGGCAACTGCTCGCAGCAGTGAGTCACGCGAGTACCTGGGTGATCCAGCCCACCTGCTGATTGAAATCGTCGATTTTCGCCTGAGGCACCGCATCGCGGGCCCGTTGAAAATTGGCCAGGGTCTGCTGCTTCTGGCGCAGCATGCGCCGCCACTTGACCAGAAATGCCTCGCTTTTCTCCTGCATCAACACCGGGCCGAAGTACAGCTGTTCAGCGCTATACACCACGCTGCCCGGCTCGGCGACGATGATTTCGTAGTCGAAGCGGTTTTCCCGCAGCAGCTCTTCGCTGACGATCTGGTACCCATTGCCCGCCAGCCATTGGCGCAGCTCGCGCTCACCGCCATTGGGCTGCAGTACCAAACGCGTGACGCCGCCAAGGCGCTGCTTGCCGGCCTCGAGGATGTCGCACATGGTGTCGCCACCCATGCCGCAGATGCTGACCACCGAGATGCGGTCTTGCGGTTCGACCGCCGCCAGGCCATCGGCCAGGCGCACGGTCAACCGGTCTTGCAGGCCGTTTCTGCGCACATTGCGCTGCGCCGAGGCAAACGGCGTCTGCGCCACCTCGCCCGCCACCCCGGCCTCGATCACCCCCCGCAGCATCAACGCTACCGGCAGATAACCATGGTCCGAGCCGATGTCGGCCAAGCGGGCGCCCTGCGGCACATGTGCAGCCACGCGCTCCAGGCGCCTGGACAAAGTCTGTTCGTTCAAAATGTGCCCCTGGCTTTGCAATGGGGCGCGATTCTGACGGCGAACGCCGCGCATTTCAAACACCTGGGCGCCCTCGACCCAACCCGCCTGCTCGCGTAGGCTTGCCGTTTTCCTTCCGTCGCAAGGCAAAACACACCATGGCACATGCAGACATCATCTACACCCCGGACCCGGACGCCGAGTCGATTTCGTCCGACGTCGCCGAGTTCAACGGCGTGCTGGTCACTACCCAGATTCCGACCCACGCCGATGGCAGCCTGGAGCTGGGCGGCATCGTCGAGCAAAGCGAATGCACCCTGCAGGCGCTGAAAGTAGCCCTGGAAAAGGCCGGCAGCGGCATGGACCGTGTGCTGCACCTGACCATTTACCTGACCGACATGGCCGACCGCGCCGCGTTCAACGAGGTGTACCAGCGCTTCTTCAGCAAGCCATGGCCGGTGCGGGCGGCCGTGGGTGTGGCTTCGTTGGCATTTGAAGGCATGCGCGTAGAAGTCACGGCGATGGCTGCCAAGCGCTGAGCTACCTGCAAGGGCCCTATCGCTGGCAAGCCAGCTCCCACCTCGACCGCATCGGCCTCAAGCCCTATGCAATTTCTGTGGGAGCTGGCTTGCCGGCGATAGGGCCGGTAAAAGCAATACACCTCCCGGCACCCCGATGGTGCCGCCAGCCCGTTTCGCCGCTACAATGCCCGCCTAAACCGTGGCAGCCCGAAAATATAACGATATGTCCCTTCCAAAGAATCACCTGGAACTGCTCAGCCCTGCCCGTGACGTGGCCATCGCCCGTGAAGCGATCCTGCACGGCGCTGACGCCATCTACATCGGCGGCCCAAGCTTTGGCGCACGCCATAACGCCTGCAACGAAGTGGGCGAGATCGCCGAACTGGTCGAGTTCGCCCGCCGCTACCATGCGCGCGTGTTCACCACCATCAACACCATCCTGCACGACAACGAGCTGGAACCCGCGCGCAAGCTGATCCATCAGCTGTACGATGCCGGCGTCGACGCGCTGATCGTGCAAGACCTGGGGGTGATGGAGCTGGACATCCCGCCGATCGAGCTGCACGCCAGCACCCAGACCGACATCCGCACCCTGGAACGGGCCAAGTTCCTCGACCAGGCCGGTTTCTCCCAGCTGGTACTGGCCCGTGAGCTGAACCTGCAGCAAATCCGCGCCATCGCCGCCGAAACCGACGCTGCCATCGAGTTCTTCATCCACGGTGCGCTGTGCGTGGCATTCTCCGGCCAGTGCAACATCTCCCACGCGCAGACTGGCCGAAGCGCCAACCGTGGCGACTGTTCGCAAGCCTGCCGCCTGCCCTACACCCTGAAGGATGACCAGGGTCGCGTGGTAGCGTTCGAGAAGCACCTGCTGTCGATGAAGGACAACAACCAGACCGCCAACCTGGCCGACCTGGTGGATGCTGGCGTGCGCTCGTTCAAGATCGAGGGCCGCTACAAGGACATGGGCTATGTGAAGAACATCACCGCCCACTACCGCAAAGAGCTCGACGCCATCCTCGAAGGCCGCCCGGAATATGCCCGTGCGTCCAGCGGCCGGACCGAACACTTCTTCTTGCCCGACCCGGACAAGACCTTCCACCGCGGCAGCACCGACTATTTCGTGACCGACCGCAAGGTCGACATCGGTGCCTTCGACTCGCCAACCTTCACAGGCCTGCCGGTGGGTGTGGTGGAAAAGGTCGGCAAGCGTGACATGCAAGTGGTTACCGAGGTGCCACTGACCAACGGCGACGGCCTGAATGTGCTGGTCAAACGCGAAGTGGTGGGTTTCCGCGCCAACATCGCCGAACCACGTGGCGAATTCGAGGAAGACGGCCAGAAGCGCTACCGCTACCGCGTCGAGCCCAACGAAATGCCCGAAGGCCTGCACAAGCTGCGGCCCAACCACCCGCTGTCGCGCAACCTCGACCACAACTGGCAGCAGGCCCTGCAACGCACCTCTTCCGAGCGCCGGGTTGGTGTGGAATGGCATGCTGTACTGCGCGAGCAGCGCTTGATGCTTACCCTCAGCAGCGAGGAAGGCGTCAGCGTGCAGGTGGCCCTGGACGGCCCGTTCGGCGAGGCCAACAAGCCGCAGCAGGCCCTGGACCAGTTGCATGACCTGCTCGGCCAGCTGGGTACCACGATGTACCACGCCAGCAGCATCGAACTGGACGCGCCGCAGGCGTACTTCATCCCCAACTCGCAGCTCAAGGCCCTGCGCCGCGAAGCCATCGAGGCGCTGACCGAGGCGCGTATCAAGGCGCACCCGCGTGGCGGGCGCAAGGCCGAGACCACGCCGCCGCCGGTGTACCCCGAGTCGCACCTTTCCTTCCTGGCCAACGTGTACAACCAGAAGGCCCGCGACTTCTACCATCGCCATGGCGTGCAGCTGATAGACGCGGCCTACGAGGCCCATGAAGAACACGGTGAGGTGCCGGTGATGATCACCAAGCACTGCCTGCGCTTCTCCTTCAACCTGTGCCCCAAGCAGGCCAAGGGCGTGACCGGCGTGCGCACCAAGGTGGCACCGATGCAGCTGATTCAGGGTGATGAAGTGCTGACCCTGAAGTTCGACTGCAAACCGTGCGAAATGCATGTGGTCGGCAAGATGAAAAGCCACATCATCGACCTGCCAACCCCAGGCAGCGCGGTTGCCCAGGTGGTGGGGCACATCAGCCCGGAAGACCTGCTGAAAACCATCGTGCGCGCGCCACACTGACTCTCGGACAGTTCAGTCAGCGTATCTGATGCTTGTGCAGCAAGCGGTAGAAGGTGGGCCGGGAGATCCCCAGCACCTTCGCCGCTACGCTCATGTTATCGCTATGCCGGTTAAGCACATCGCACAAGGCCTGGCGCTCGGCCCGCTGCTTGTATTCCTCTAGTGTGCCCAGCGGCTGCTGCCCTGGGTCCAACGTCTGCAGGCCCAGGTCCTGCGCCTCGATCTGCCGGCCTTCGGCGAGTACCAGGCCGCGGCGCACCCGGTTGGCCAGCTCGCGTACATTGCCCGGCCAGTCATGCCGGCCCATGGCCGCCAGGGCATGGTCGCTGAATGAACGCGGCCGGCGCCCGGTTTCCAGGCTATAGAAATGGGCAAAATGGCTGGCCAGCATCGACAAGTCACCATGTCGGTCCCGCAGGGGCGCGGTCACCACCTGCAATACGTTCAGGCGGTAATACAGGTCTTCGCGAAAACGCCCCTGTTCGATGGCTCTTTCCAGGTCCACGTGGGTGGCGGCCAGAACCCGCGCATCCACCGGAATCGGCTGGCTGCCGCCCACCCGCTCGATGTGCTTTTCTTGTAGAAAACGCAGCAGATTGGCCTGCAATTCCAGCGGCAAGTCACCAATTTCATCCAGAAACAACGTGCCACCGTGGGCGGCTTCAATGCGCCCGGTCTTGCGCTGATGGGCACCGGTGAAAGCGCCCTTCTCATGGCCGAACAGTTCGGACTGGATCAGGTGCTCGGGGATTGCCCCGCAGTTGATGGCGACGAACGGCTGGTCACTGCGTTGCGACTGCCGGTGCAGGGTGCGGGCCACCAGTTCCTTGCCCGTGCCGCTTTCACCACGGATCAGCACAGGCGACTCGGTGGGTGCCAACTTGCCCAGCAACTTGCGCAACTCGCGGATCGGCCGGCTTTCGCCAAGCAGTTCGTGGGTGGCGTCGTCCACCTTGGCGGCCCCTTTGCCACGCAGGCGCGCCATGCCGAACGCCCGGCCAAGGGTGACCTGCACGCGGGAGACATCGAATGGCAGGGTGTGGAAGTCGAAGAACCATTCGCAGACAAAATCGCCGACGGCCGGCATGCGCAACTGTTCGGCGCTTAACACCGCGATCCATTCGGTGTTACTGCGCTTGATCATGTCCTTGACCGCGTCCGGGTGCCTGAGGTGCGAAGCCTGCAAGCGCAACAAGCCGACATCACAAGGGTGATCGAGCGCGGCACCGAGCACGCAACTATCCACATCCCAGCCTGCGCTACTCAGGCCTGGCAACAATTGGTGGCAGTCGTCGCAGGGGTCGACGATGAGCAAACGACGTTGGGCGGCAGGCTGCAGCATGACCGTTCCTTGGCGCCAGTTTTAGGTTTTATGAAGTAAAACAGCAAGTTGTGGCGCCCGTTTAACAGTAGCAACGAAGTTGACGGTGCCCACTACCGTCTGTCTGCTGACGCATTTTTTTACAAAGTGCCACGGGAATTTTCGCACTTTATCGACATCACATGGCGGCGCAGGGAAGAACGGATTCAAGCCTGACAAAAAATTTTACACCTAATGTGTGACTTGCCCACGGACAACGAGCATCAGTACACATAACCCCGCGCTGCACTTCGCGACCATTGAGGCGACTTTAAAGCAACGCGGAATCACTTCGATGTTTGGGACCGTAGAGAGACCGAACCATGAATGCCCCGCTCCGTGTCAACGAAGCACTGCTGATTGCCGACCACGCCTTCGAACCTTTCCAGTGCGTAGCCTGGGATGCACCCAACGGTACTGGTGAGCTGAGCCTGGCAGTGATCGACCGGACCAACACCCGCATCGGCAGCAAGCGAGTGTCTTCGAGCACCTACTCCGACCCTGCCCAGTGGGCCAGCCTGATCGAAGAAGTGCGCGCCGAACTGTGCGAAAAAGGTTACGACCTGCACCCGTGGTCAATGCCAAAGTAATATCGCCTGGCAAACCAAGTGCGTGCAATGCCACGCACTTGTTCAAATGCAAAGTTGCTGTTCTGGCAACTTCCACTATAGCGACACAGTGTCGCATCCATGCTGTTCAGTCCACCGCCTTGAACTGCTGCAAGTGCTGGTAATCAGCCTGCAATTGTTCGGCCAGGCGTTGCGCGCGCCCAATACGCACCGGCGCCAACTCCATATCCACCACCAATGTAGTACAGGGCATGGGTTGTAAGGCGTTCCAGTGCTGAAGGCGACCATCGGTAAACACCAGGCAGCGTACCGCTTCATCCGGATGGGCGCGCTGGCGCGCCTGTAGCCAATTCCGGGCCTGTTCCAGTGCCGCGATCAGCGGCGTACCGCCACCGGCGCCCAATGCCTGCAGCCACGGCTGCAAGGCCGCCGAAGCCTTCAGGCCATGGCGCTGCCACTGCGGTGTGCGCCCGCTGGCGGTCAGCAAGGCCAGGCGGGCGCGCTGGCGGTAGGCCTGGTCGAACAATGCCGCCAGCAGCCCTTTGGTGTGTGCCAACGCCTGATGGCGGCGGGTCGAGGCCGAAGCGTCGACGATCACCAGCCACAACTCTGCCGGTTTGGCCTGGCGTTGTTGCCAGCACAGGTCCTGGCGTAGCCGTGGCCGCCCTTTGAGCAAGGTCGGCAGCCAGGCCACCCGGCCGCTTGCTGCACTGCACGCGCGGCCACGGCTGGCGCCGTTCTGCTTGCCTGCGCCCGCTTTGGCATCCGCCCCTTTTGCAGGTGACTGGGGGATGCTCAGGGCTTTTTTGCCCAGTTCGGTACCTCGCGGCGTGCGCCGCTGGCCACAGGTTGCGCCGGCAATGCCCCCCAGTCGCCCTGCCCGCCCTGTTCACCCGCGTTGCCAGCGCTTTGCTGGCCGGGCTGCTGGTCAGGCGGCTGCGGCGCCGACGGCGGGTTGGCCTGGGGCGCAACGCGGCGGCGATGGCGCAAGGCAAACTCGGCCACCGCTTCGACATCCACTTCTTCGATGGCCGCCGCACCGCGCCAGGCGCAGTGGGCGCGCGCAGCACGCAACCACACCAGATCGGCACGCAAGCCGTCGACACCGGCGGCGTAGCAACGCTCGGTAATCCAGGCCAGCGCTTGGTCATCCAGGGCAATACCGGCCAGGGCATGGCGCGCCGCCTGGCAGCGCTCGCGCAACTGCGCCTGGGCCGCAGCCCATTGCGTGCAGAAAGCCTGCGGGTCACTGTCGAAGGCCAGGCGCCGGCGAATGATCTGCTGACGGGCCTCAGGCTCAGGCAGGCCCTCAAGGGCCACGTTCAGGCCAAAACGGTCGAGCAACTGCGGGCGCAGCTCGCCCTCTTCCGGGTTCATGGTGCCAATCAGCACGAAGCGGGCGCTGTGCCGATGCGAGATGCCGTCGCGCTCGATGCGGTTGGTGCCACTGGCAGCCACATCGAGCAACAGGTCGACCAGCGTGTCGGGCAGCAGGTTGACCTCATCGACATACAGCACGCCACCGTCGGCCTGGGCCAGCACGCCCGGGGAAAACTGCGCCTTGCCCTGCCCCAGCGCGGCATCCAGGTCGAGGGTGCCGACCAGCCGTTCTTCACTGGCACCCAGTGGCAAGGTGACAAACGGGCCTTCGCCAAGCAGGTCGGCCAGGCCACGGGCCAGGGTGCTCTTGGCCATGCCACGCGGCCCTTCGATCAGCACTCCGCCGATTTTCGGGTCGATGGCGGTCAGGCACAGTGCCAGCTTCAGGTCGTCGGCACCGACCACAGCGGCCAGCGGAAATTGCACGGGTTCACTCATTTCAAGCCTGTTCCTCGCCGTCGAGCAGTTGTTCCTCAAGGGCTTCGCGGTAGTCGCCTGGCGCCTGCCACAGCCCGCGCTGCTGGGCCTCCAGCAGGCGCTCGGTAAGGTCGCGCAGGGCCTCGGGGTTGTGCTCGCGCATGAAATCGCGGGTAGCCGGGTCGAGCACGTAGGCATCGGCCAGCCCTTGGTAATGATGGTCGTCGATCAGGTGGGTGGTGGCATCGAAGGCGAACAGGTTGTCGACCGTCGCCGCTATCTCGAAGGCCCCCTTGTAGCCGTGGCGCTTGACCCCGTCTATCCACTTGGGGTTGAGCGCGCGGGCGCGGATCACCCGGTTCAGCTCTTCCTTGAGGGTACGGATGCGGGGTCGGTCTGCCTGGCTGTGGTCGCCGTGGTAGCTGGCCACCGGCGCCCCGGACAAGGTTTCTGACGCCGCCAGCATGCCACCCTGGAACTGGTAGTAATCGTTCGAGTCGAGCAGGTCGTGTTCGTGGTTGTCCTGGTTCTGCAGCACCGCCTGCACTTTGGCCAGGCGTTGGGCGAACTGGGTGCGGGCCGGGGTGCCGTCGTCGCTGCCGCCGTAGGCGTAGCCACCATGGTTGAGGTAGACCTCGGCCAGATCGTCGCGGCTGTGCCACAGGCGCCCGTCGATAGCGTTCTGCACCCCCGCGCCATACGCGCCGGGTTTGGCGCCGAACACCCGCCAGCCTGCCTGGCGCGCGGCCTGCTCGGCGTCTACGCCTTGCGCTTGCAGCGTGGCACGCTCGCTGCGTACACGGGCGGCCAACGGGTTGAGATCATCGGGCTCGTCCAGCGCGGCCACTGCCTGCACGGCCGCATCGAACAGGCGGATAAGGTTGCCGAAGGCATCGCGGAAAAAGCCCGAAACGCGCAAGGTCACATCCACCCGCGGGCGGTCGAGCAGGCTCAGCGGCAGTATTTCAAAATCGTCAACGCGTTGGCTGCCGGTCGCCCACACCGGCCGTACACCCATCAGCGCCATGGCTTGGGCGATGTCGTCGCCGCCGGTACGCATGGTCGCCGTGCCCCACACCGACAGGCCAAGCTGGCGCAGGTGATCGCCATGGTCCTGCAGGTGGCGCTCGAGGATCAGGCTGGCCGAGGCGAAGCCCAGGCGCCAGGCCGTGGTAGTGGGCAGGTTGCGCACATCCACGGTATAGAAGTTGCGGCCGGTGGGCAGCACGTCGAGGCGGCCACGGCTGGGCGCACCGCTGGGGCCGGCAGGCACGAATCGCCCGGCCAGCGCCGCCAGCAGGCCACTCATTTCAGCAGTGCCGCAGGCATCCAGGCTGGGCGCCACCGCTTCGCGCAAAGCCTGCACCACGTCGTGCACCGGCTGCCATTCGCTCGGTTCAGGCAACTGCAGGGTGCCGCCCAGCGCTTGCTCGATCACCTGCTGCGCCAAAAGCTCCAGGCGCTCGCGGGTATCGCCACAGGTGCGCCAGGGTTCACTGCTCATGGCCAGAAGCTGCTCAGGGCGTTCGCCCTGCCAGGGCAGCCCAAGCTCACAATCGAGCGGGTCAAAGCCTGGCACCAAGGCCTTGGCCAAGGCCCGCAGCAGGCTGGCATTACCGCCACGACCGTCGCCACGCTCGACCCGCAACAGCGCCAGCAGCGTGTCCAGGCGCAGCCGCCCTTCTGGCGATTGACCAAACACGTGCAGCCCATCGCGAATCTGCGATTCCTTCAGGTCGCACAGATAGGTGTCCAAGCGCGGCAGCCAGACGGCGGCATCGTCCAGCTGCCCTTCCAGTTGCAGCTCACGGTCGATGTGGTTGACCTTGACCAGCTCGAGGATGTCGCGCTGCAACTCGCGGGCACGCCGCGGGTCGAGTAGCTGCGCTTCGTAGAACTCGTCGGCCAGTTGCTCCAGGTGGCGCAACGGGCCGTAGGTTTCGGCACGGGTCAGCGGCGGCATCAAGTGGTCGATGATCACCGCCTGGGTACGGCGCTTGGCCTGGGCGCCCTCGCCCGGGTCGTTGACAATGAACGGGTAGATGTTCGGCAGCGGGCCAAGCAGCGCGTCCGGCCAGCACTGCGCCGACAAGCCGACGCCCTTGCCGGGCAGCCATTCGAGGTTGCCGTGCTTGCCGACGTGGATCACCGCGTCGGCGGCGAACGCGTGGCGCAGCCAGAAGTGGAACGCCAGGTAGCCGTGCGGCGGCACCAGGTCGGGGTCGTGATACACCGCGCTGGGGTCTACCTGGTAGCCCCGGGCGGGCTGGATGCCGACGAAGGTCAGGCCAAAGCGCAAGCCGGCCACCATCAGCCGGCCGCTGCGGTACATCGGGTCCTGCTCGGGCGGCCCCCAGCGCTCCAGCACTGCCTGGCGATTGGCCTCGGGCAAGCGCTCGAAGGCGGCCTGGTAGTCGGCCAGGCTCAGGCTCTGGGCGCAAGGGCGCTGGTCGAGGTGGTCAAGGTCGTTGGTCACGCCGCCGAGCAGCTGGTGAATCAGTTGCGTGCCGCTGTCCGGCAAATCGGCCAGCGGATAGCCTTCGGTCTGCAGCGCCTTGAGAATGTTCAGTGCGGCAGCGGGCGTGTCCAGGCCAACGCCGTTGCCAATGCGGCCATCGCGGGTCGGGTAGTTGGCCATTACCAGGGCCACGCGTTTCTGGGCGTTGGGCAGGCGCGCCAGCTCGACCCAGCGGCGGGCCAGCTCGGCGACGAAGTCCATGCGCTCGGGGTGGGCGCGGTAGCACACCACGTCGGACTGGCTGCGCTCGCTGCGCCAGGCCATGTCCTTGAAACTGACCGGGCGGGTAATGATGCGCCCGTCCAGTTCGGGCAAGGCGATGTGCATGGCCAGGTCGCGCGCACCGAGCCCCTGTTCGCTGGCTTCCCAGCCGGGCTGGTTGTCCTGCGCGCAGATGGCCTGCAGCACCGGAATGTCACGGCGGAACGGGCGCAGGTTGGGCCGTTCGGGGCTGGACAGGGCAAAACCGGTGGTATTGACCAGCACTTCGGCACCGACTTCGTCCAGCCAGGCCTCGACCTGCTCCAGGCAGGCGCTTTCCTTTAGGCTGGCCACGGCAATCGGCAACGGGTTCAAGCCAGCGGCTTGCAGGCGCTGGCAGAACACGTCGATGAACGCGGTGTTGGCCGCCTGCAAGTGGGAGCGGTAGAACAGCAGCGGCGCCACCGGGTAATCCGGGTGCCAGTGCGGGTACCAGTCTTCCAGTGCCACACTGCCCTTGGCCGGGTGATACACAGCGGTGCGCGGCAAGGGTTGCGGCTCGTCCCAGGCATAATCGCGGCCCAGCCACTGGTTGGCCAGGCAGTTGAACAGGTTGATGGCATTGGCCTTGCCGCCCTGGCGCAAGTAGTGCCAGAGGCGCTCGGCCTGGTCGCCCGCGACGGTGCCCAGGCGGGTCAGCTCCGGGTCCGGTCGATCATCGCCCGGCACCAGTATCAGCTGCACGCCACGGGCGGCCAGCTCGACCAGTTGTTCAACACCATAGCGCCAGTAGCCGACACCGCCGTGCAGCGACACCAGGATGACCTTGGCATGGCGCAGCACCTGGTCGACATACAGGTCGACCGAAGCGTGGTTCTGCACCTGCATCGGGTTGGCCAGGCGCAGGCTGGGGAAGCCTTCAGGCAATTGCTCGGCGGTATCGGCGAGCAGCGCCAGGTGCGAATCGCCGCTGCAGAGAATCACCAGCTCGGCGGGTGTCTGGCCGAGATCGGCAATACTGTCGTCCGGCACGAAGCCGCCGGGCTGGGTCCGCAGCAGGTGCACGGGTCAGGCGCCCAAGGCCTGGCGCAGGCGCGCTTCCAGCTGGGCAGCGTCCAGTTCCTGGCCGATCAGCACCAGGCGGGTGATGCGCGGCTCGTCGGCACGCCAGGCGCGGTCGAAGTGCTTGTCGAAACGCGTACCCACGCCTTGTACCAGCAGGCGCATCGGTTTGCCCGGGATGGCCGCGAAACCTTTGGCGCGCAGGATGCCGAATTCCACCACCAGCTGGGTCAGGGCGTCGAGCAGCAGGCTTTCGTCAGCCTCTGGCAGGTCGATGGAGATGGAATCGAAGGCGTCGTGATCATGGTCGTCATGATCATCGCCGTCGTGGTGCGAATCGTGGTGGGTGCGGCGGCCATCGATGTGTGCCTCGGACTCGGCGCCCACGCCCAGCAGCACCTCCAGTGGCAGCTTGCCGCTGCTGGCCTCGACCACCTTGACTGCCGGCGGCAGTTCTTCGGCCACTTCGGCGCGGACCTTGGCCAGGCCTTCCGCGTCGATCAGGTCGGCCTTGTTCAGTACCACCAGGTCGGCGCTGGCCAGCTGATCGGCGAACAGCTCATGCAGTGGCGATTCGTGGTCCAGGTTAGGGTCGAGCTTGCGCTGGGCATCGACCTGGTCCGGGTAGGCGGCAAACGTGCCGGCGGCCACGGCCGGGCTGTCGACCACGGTGATGACCGCGTCGACAGTGCAGGCGTTGCGGATTTCCGGCCACTGGAAGGCTTGCACCAGCGGCTTGGGCAGGGCGAGGCCGCTGGTCTCGATCAGGATGTGGTCCAGGTCGCCGCGGCGAGCTACCAGCTCGCGCATGACCGGGAAGAACTCTTCCTGCACGGTGCAGCACAGGCAGCCGTTGGCCAGTTCATAGACACGGCCGCTGGCTTCTTCCTCGGTGCAACCGATGCTGCACTGCTTGAGGATTTCGCCGTCGATGCCCAGTTCGCCGAATTCGTTGACGATGACCGCAATGCGGCGGCCCTGGGCGTTGTCGAGCATGTGGCGCAGCAAGGTGGTCTTGCCCGAGCCGAGGAAGCCGGTAACGATGGTAACGGGAAGCTTGGCCAGTGTTTTCATGTCGCATTGCCCTTGGCAGAGTGGCGCGGGCATGCAGGACGACAGCCGCGGGCCAGGCCGGCCGGGCTTGTTCGCCACCGGATCACCCCGCCCGGTTGAAAGTCGAAAACGTTGCGAGGCAGGTCTCCTGGCTTGCACCGTTCCATCCCCCGTTCAGTTGAACCGCGGGCTGGCGGGATGACGCCTTCCCGCGCGTTGGCGCAGTGGCTGTGTCGATCCGTTGTCGGTGCTTACAGTTGCGGGGGCAGCCGCGGCTTTTACCGCGTTCCCGTCTTAGCTTCGGCCTGGCCGAAGAACCTCGAAGTGGCAAGGCTACGCAGTGGCTGGCGGGTGGTCAACCATTGCTGCGGGGCGTGCCGACAACTCTTGGCGGCACTGCGGTACAGTGGCGACTTTGCCCACTGTCAAGGACGCCCCATGCCCCTCGCCCCCGCCATACCGGTACTGCGCATCTTCTCGGTCGACAAGGCCAGGGAGTTCTACATGGATTTCCTCGGCTTCAGCCTGGACTGGGAGCACCGCTTCAGCCCGGACCTGCCGTTGTACATGCAGATTCACCGTGATGGCCTGATACTGCACCTTACCGAGCACCATGGCGATGCCTGCCCCGGCTCTACAGTGTTTGCCCGCCTCGACGACCTGCGGGCGCTGGAGCATGAACTGCAAGGCAAACAGTACGGTTACGCCCGGCCCGAAGCCGAGCGCCTGGACTGGGGCCTGCAGATGCAGGTGTGCGACCCGTTCGGCAACCGCCTGCGCTTCTGCCAGCAGATCGATGACGAGGCCAACCTGTGAAGGCGCTGGGCAAACGCGAAATGGCCCGCCTGGAGCGGGAGCTGGTAGCGTGCCTGACGGACGCCTGTGAAACCGCCAAGGCAGAAATCGTCGGGTTCACCTGGCTCACCCATCGCCTGGATCCTGAGAACTTCCCGGCCAGCCTGCGTATTACTTGGGTGTTTGACCAAGAGGCCGAGAAAGTCGCTGCTGTGGCGGGTGAAGCAAAGGCACGCATGCTTGCGCTGACCCGCCAGGCGTTGGACCACGCCGGCATACAACTGGATCACCCGGCCTGGCATGTACGGTTTGACAGCGAAGAGGCCTGCAAACAGAGCCACGGAGGCGACTGGGCCAAGCGCTTGACGGGGCACTGAGCTCAGGGCCAGTCAAGATCGGGCGCCGCTCACGCGGCGCATCGCCGGCAAGCCAGCTCCCACCTGACCGCACCGGCCTGAAGCCAGCGCAGTTCTCACCTTGACCGCGCCGGCCTGGAGGCAGCGCAGTTCCTGTGGGAGCTGGCTTGCCGGCGATGAGGCCCGTGCAGGAAACCCATACACGGCGGGCGGTACTTTACCCGCCCCCAGCGGGCCGTTAGGCTACGCACTCCCCCAGTATGAGGTATTCGTCCAATGCGCCATTAATGCCGCCGTCCATTCGACGGCCAGTCTTCAGCCTCCGGTTTGCTCCGGAGATGTCGCGGCATTTGTGGAGTTGTGCATGACGAACACGTCGATCCTGACGCTGGACAGCGTCTGTTTGGCCTTGCCTGATGGCCGGGTACTGTTTACCGACCTCAACGAAACCTTCGACCAACGGCGTACCGGCCTGGTCGGGCGCAATGGCGTGGGCAAGAGCCTGCTAGGGCAGGTTCTCGCCGGCCAGCGTGCACCGAGCAGCGGCCAGTGCAGGCGCCGTGGGCCTGTCCATCTGCTGAACCAGCAGGTAATCGAGCGCAGCGCCACGCTTGCCGACCTGGCGCAGGTGGGGGCGGTGGTTGCGGCGCTCGAGCGCATCGAGCAAGGCAGCATCAACCCCCAGGATTTCGACACCGTTGGCGAGCGCTGGGATATCCGCGAGCAATTGCAGATGCACCTGCAGCGCAACGGCCTGGGTCACCTTGACTGGCGCCAGCCCGCACGCAGCCTGAGCGGCGGCCAGGCCATGCGCGTGGCGCTGGCAGGCGCATGGCTCAGCGGTGCCGACTACCTGATCCTCGACGAACCGAGCAACCACCTGGACAGCGACGCCCGTGCCCAGCTGCTGAGCATGATCGAGGGCTGGGACCGAGGTTTGCTGGTAATCAGTCACGACCGCAGCCTGCTGGCGCACATGGCACGCATTGTCGAACTGTCCAGCCTGGGGTTGCAGGCCTATGGCGGCAACTACAGCTTCTATGCAGCACAAAAAGCCAGCCAGGTGGCGCAAGCCCAGCAGCAACTTGCCCGGCTGAAGCAGGAGCAACAACGCCAGGCCCGTGAACTGCAGCGCCAGCGCGAAGACCTGGAACGCCATCAGGCCCGGGCCGGGCGTCAAGCCAGGCATGCCAACCAGGCCAAGATCCTGGTCGACCGCCAGCAGGAACGCAGCCAGGCCACGGCGGGCAAGCAGCGGCGTGATCATCGCGATGCCCGGCAAGCATTGCTGGGCAAAGTGCATGACGCCGCCCGCGAGGTCGAGCAAGCCACTGCAATTACCTTGCATGCCCCCACGCCCCAGCGTCATGTCGGCCGCGAAGTGTTGGCCCTGCAGGCACTTCGCTTGCCCCATGGCACCCGCAAACCGCTTGACCTGCGCTTGTGCCTGGGCCAGCGGCTGGGCCTGGTCGGCGCCAATGGCAGTGGCAAGTCCACGCTGCTGAGGCTGCTGAATGGGGAATTACCGGCATCACCCGACATTTTGCGCCGCAGTGGCGAAACTGCCCTGCTCGACCAGCACTGCAGCACGCTGACAGGCCACAGCAGCGTGCTTGAACACCTGCACCAAGCCAACCCGGTGCTGGCCCAGGGCGAATTGCGCAGCCGCCTGGCACAACTGGGCCTGGATGCGGCCCGTATCGAGCTGCCCAGCAGCCTGCTCAGCGGCGGCGAACGGATGAAGGCAGCGCTGGCCGCCGTCCTATACCGCGAGCGCCCCCTCGACCTGTTGCTGCTGGATGAGCCCGGCAACCACCTTGACCTGCCGTCACTGGCAGCCCTGGAGCGCATGCTCCGGCAGTTTCGCGGGGCGCTGATAGTGGCGTCCCATGATGCCGTTTTGCTGGAAAACCTTGAACTGGATGAGTACCTGCAGTTGTAGGAACCGAAAAAAAAGCATCGCAGGCTATCAATTCGTGACTGGCCGTTCCCGATCCGCGACGGATGTATTATGGTGGCGTGGTGCGCGTATAACAGCAGCCCGAGCGATCGGGCACTTGCAAGACAATGAGGGTGTCATGAGCAACGAAAGCATTAACTGGGACAAGCTGGGTTTCGACTACATCAAAACCGACAAACGCTACCTGTCCGTATGGCGCAATGGCGAGTGGGACAAGGGCACCCTGACCGACGACAACGTGCTGCACATCAGTGAAGGCTCCACGGCCCTGCACTACGGCCAGCAATGCTTCGAAGGCCTCAAGGCCTACCGTTGCAAGGACGGCTCGATCAACCTGTTCCGCCCCGACCAGAACGCCGCCCGCATGCAGCGCAGCTGCGCCCGCCTGCTGATGCCGCACGTGCCGACCGATGTGTTCATCGAAGCGTGCAAGCAAGTGGTCAAGGCCAACGAAAAGTTCGTGCCACCGCACGGCAAAGGCGCCCTGTACCTGCGCCCGTTCGTGATCGGCACCGGTGACAACATTGGCGTGCGCACCGCCCCCGAGTTCATCTTCTCGGTCTTCGCCATTCCGGTTGGCTCGTACTTCAAGGGCGGCATGAAGCCGCACAACTTCCAGATCTCCAGCTTCGACCGCGCCGCCCCACAAGGCACCGGCGCAGCCAAGGTCGGTGGCAACTACGCCGCCAGCCTGCAGCCAGGCGCTGAAGCCAAGAAGGCCAACTTCGCCGACGCCATCTACCTCGATCCGCTGACCCATACCAAGATCGAGGAAGTCGGTTCGGCCAACTTCTTCGGCATCACCGCCAACAACGAGTTCGTTACCCCGAAATCGGCCTCGGTGCTGCCGGGCATCACCCGTCTGTCGCTGATGGAACTGGCGCAATCGCGTCTGGGCCTGACCGTGATCGAAGGCGATGTCGAAATCAGCAAGCTGGACCGCTTCATCGAAGCCGGCGCTTGCGGTACTGCCGCGGTGATCACCCCGATCGGCGGTATCGAGTACAACGGCAAGCTGCACGTGTTCCATGACCTGGAAAAGGTTGGCCCGGTTACCCAGAAGCTCTACAACGAGCTGACCGGCATCCAGAGCGGTGATGTTGAAGCACCGGCAGGCTGGATCGTCAAGGTCGCCTGAGGCGCATCAGCTGTATGAAAATGGGGCATGCCAGCGATGGCATGCCCCGTTTTTTTGACAGAGTTGATGACCCTGTGGGAGCGGGCGTGCCCGCGAACACCGGCGCAGCAGGTGCCATCCACCGTGTCGCCTGCTTCGCGGGCTTGCCCGCTCCCACAGGGAACGCGTGAGCATTCGCAATTGGGGCCGGCTACTCATGCCACGCGACGCTGCATCAGCAGATGCCGGGCTTTGTCGAACGCCCAGTTGTACAGCACGGTGTAGGGCAGGATGATCACGAAGAAACCCAGCTCCACCATGAACGCCTGCAGCAGCGAAATATCCAGCATCCACGCCGCCACCGGCAGGCACCACACCACCAGCCCGGCCTCGAAGCCCAGGCCGTGCACAAAGCGTGCACTGGCCTTCCAGTGGATGCGTTCAGTCTGCACCCAGCGATCGACCAGCGCGTTGTAGACCATGTTCCACAACATGGCGATCACCGATAGGGTTATTGCCAACGCACCCGCCGTCGCCAGCGATTTGCCCATCACCCAGGACAACAGTGGTGCGCATAGCAGCACCGCGAATATTTCATAGCCTACGGCGTGTACCAGGCGTTCGGTGAAAGAGACCGTTTTCATTGCAAAATCCATCCATTGCGTGAGTCGTGCTTCCTATTTTCTTTGATAGAACTGATACTCGCGACATAGCTACCATCGGTTTTATCAATACCATGCGCTACTCACCCGAAGCTCTGGTCGCCTTTGTCGAAGCCGCATCGCTGGGTTCATTTTCTGCGGCGGCACGCAAATTGCGCAAAAGCCAGTCCACGATCAGCATCGCCATCGCCAATTTCGAGGCCGATATCGGCTGCCCGCTGTTTGATCGCGGTGGCCGCCACCCCACGCTGAACGAAGCGGGCCGACAGGTGCTAAGCCATGTCGAAGCGATCCTGGACGCCAGCGCCCAGCTCGATGCCCTGGCAGTCAGGCTGGCGCAAAACGTCGAGGCGCTGGTCTCGGTGGTGATGTCGGACAGCTACAGCGTCACCTTCCAGGGCGCCGTGATGGCCCGCTTCGCCCAGCAGTACCCGCACACCGAATTGCGCTGCGGCCCGGCGGAAGACGCTGATGTGATCGATATGATCCAGCAGGGCCTGGCCCACGTCGGCATTCTGGCCACACAGCCCAGCTACCCCGCCGACGTTGCCGTGGCGCGCTTGCCCGAGCAGGCGGAGTTCGGTGTGTATGTGGCCAGCGAGCATCCGTTGGCGGGGCTGAAAACGGTGCAAACGCAACACCTTGAAAACGCGCGGCAGCTGTACATCAAGACCTACGCCCCCAGCCTGCACCGCGGCCGCGGCCAAGCTTGGTCGGCACCGGATTACCTCACCCTGCTGGAATTTGCCGTGCGCGGGTTTGGCTGGGCCGAACTGCCCAGGGCGCTGGTGGCGCGGTTTGGCAACGAGCTGGTGGAGTTGCAGATAGCGGGTTACCCGCGCCGGGTGGATATGGATGTGGCGTGGTCAAGCCGGCGGGCGCTTGGGCCGGCGGGGCAATGGCTGGTGCGGCAGATGCTGGGGGAGTAGGCTTCGTGCAGCCGCTTTGCCGAAGGTATAATTCCTCCCCAACAAACAAGATAGTTTAATTTTGACGGCCAGCCTTCATCTTCATTTTCGATTTTCAAGGACTTTCATTAAACCACGCCGGACATTTTGGGCCTCCTTGCGACTGAAGAACCATGGGCTATTCATAAGAGTGCTATGCAAATTTCCGCCGTTAGCCAAAACATCTATTGCAATGGCGCGCACTTCTCTAGATGTATCAACATCAAAACCCGAGATGCGCCTAATTGCTTCATAGTTATATTTTTCGAGTATGGCAACATCACCGGCATCCATAGGCAGACGTCGGTATCCACTCGGATCTCCCAGTACGCCTACTGCTGGCACCGCTGATTGCGCGCCCCGTGAAACAGCAGAACTTGCACCAGCCACCTGCAGACCTTGAGCAGAGTTTGATGCCTGGCCGCTTTGTACGGGGGAGCCAGGGGTAGTCCAACCCGGTTGGCTATTCAGTGCCTCCTGCACTATTCTTTCTTCGCTCGCTGACGACAGTCTTCTCCGCTTTCCACCAGCGGCACTCCAGCCAGGTTGGCTATTCAGTACCTCAAGCACTATGCTTTCTTCGCTCGCTGACGACAGCCTTCTCCGATTCCCACCAGCGGCACTCCAGCCAGGCGACATTCTCCCCGTGGGGCTGGGCGACCTCAATATGGGGCCATGCCCACTGGGATCAGCGTAATTGATCGGATCACCCGTACAGTAGGCGTAACAGTTCAAACCACCCACAGTAAAGGGACTTAGGCTGTCTGGACTCTGAAAGCGCATCAAGACAGAATTATAGGCACGGTAGCCACTACCGAGTAAATACAGGTGACTCACCAGCAAGTGCCCATTAAATGCAGGACGCTGCGGAGGAATCTCACCGTGGCTGTGTAAGCCATACACATTGTAGGTAACCGACTCTGTCTGTGCCTGAGTGTTCACTCGTACCACTGAGGCCCCTGTGTCCGCAGCCAGTAACGCTGACTGGGTTGTTTCTTTCGTTAGCCTGGTTTCTGCCAGAGCACATGATTGAGCTCTCAGGTACACCACGGCAATACTGTCGGACAACGCGACATGAACCCTTTCGTGCTGCATGAAAAAGCGCATTGTGTTCATCGAGTTGGTCATGTTCTGGCTCCGGTCTGTTCAGTTCGAAGGTTTACGCACTGAAGCAGATTGAGCAACTGCTAAAAATGACAGGTCACTGCCGTGTCGAAACGGCTCAAGATCAATTTTCCTGCACGATAGCCGGGGCTGCTTTACGCCCAGGTTTGCAGCTCAACCCCAAGAGTGCGCCCAGACACAACAACCAGTACACCCAGCGACAAGCCTTCCCCCCGCCCTGCCCCGTAGCCTGTCACCACGCGCCGCCCCGCCGCGGCACGCACCTAAAGCACAAGAACAAACGTTGGTGACCTATGCAGACAGTAGATCCGATCACCCTTGCGGTTGTCCGGGGTGCGCTGGAGACAGCGCAACGCGAAATGACCCTGACCCTGGAAAAGACCGGGCGCTCCAGTGTGTTCAACCTGGCCCACGATTACTCCAACTCGCTATTCGACCACCTGCCGGAAATGATCCTGCAAGGCCAGGACATCCCCATCCACCTGGGCTCGCTGATCCCGGCCATGAAATGCGTGGCCGGCTTCTTCGGCGACGACATCGCCGAAGGCGACGTGATCTACCACAACGACCCCGCCTACAAGGGCAGCCATATTCTCGACTGCTGCATGTACAAGCCGGTGTACTACCAGGGCGAACTGGTGTTCTGGACCGTGTGCAAAGGCCACCTGACCGACATCGGCGGCCCTGTACCCGCCGGTTACAACCCCGACGCCAAGGAAATCTACGCCGAAGGGCTGCGCATTCCACCGGTCAAGCTGTGGGAAAAGGGCAAGCGCCGCGAAGACGTGATCAATTTCATGCTCACCAACATGCGCGCCCGCCCCTATCAGGAAGGCGACCTTAATGCCCAGTACGGCGCCTGCAAGGTCGGCGAGCGGCACTTGCTGGAGCTGCTGGACAAGTACGGCGTGGCCCAAGTGCGTGCCTGCATTGCCGAGCTGAAGAACATGGCCGACCGGCACATGCGTGCGCTGTTGCGCGATGTGCCGGACGGTGACTACAGCGGCACCGCCGTTCTTGAAGATGCCGGCCACGGCCTTGGCGAACTGGCCATCACCGCCCATGTGCAGATACGAGGTGACCAGGCCCACGTGCGTATCGACAGCCCGCCGCAAGTGCCGTACTTCATCAACTCCTACGAGGGCAACTCGGTATCGGGCGTGTACCTGGGGCTGATGATGTTCGCCCAGGTCGCACCGCCCTACAACGAAGGCCTGTACCGCTGCGTCACGGTCGATGTCGGGCCCAGGGGTACACTGTGCAACGCCGAAGAACAGGCGCCCCATGTCAACTGCACCACCACGCCGATGGAAACACTGGCCGATGCCGTGCGCACCGCGCTGGAGCAAGCCTCACCACAGCGGGTAACGGCCTCCTGGGGGCACACCAGCGGCATCAACATCGCCGGCCACGACCCGCGCAACGGCAACAGCGAGTACGTGACGATGGTGCTGGCCTCGATCATTTCCGGTGCCGGTGCCAACCAGGTGATGGATGGCTGGCACGCCTGCGGCCCGCTGTGCTGCTTCGGCGCGCTGATGAGCGGCGACATCGAACTGCTCGAGCACGCCTATCCGGTGCTGATCCACCGTTACAGCCTGATGGCCGACAGTGGTGGCGCCGGTGAATTGCGCGGTGGTTCGGGCACCCGCCTGGAGATCGAACCGCTTGACCACGCCATGACTGTGGTCGGCTTCGGCGAGGGCCGCCAGCTGCCCACCGCCGGTGCCGCCGGGGCTCGCAATGCCCTGCTCGAACCCAAGCTGGGCCGGCTGATCCACCGCCACGTCGACGGTAGCGAAGACCACTATACGCAAAACCCGATGCTCACCCTGCAACCCGGTGAACGCATCATCAACATCAACCCGGGCGGCGGTGGCTACGGCGACCCGCTGCGCCGCCCGGTCACCGCCGTACTGGAGGATGTGCGCAACGGCCTGGTCTCGCCACAAGGGGCAGCCCTGGAGTATGGCGTGGTCCTCGATGACGATGGCCGCCTCGACGAAACCGCAACCCGCCTTGCCCGCGCCCCGCACTGCCCGGAGAACCATCATGCGTAATCAATATCGCCTGGGCATCGATGCCGGCGGCACCTTCACCGATTTCATCCTGGCCGACCGCGACGGCGGCGTGCAGCTGTTCAAGGCCCCGTCCACGCCGCAGGATGGCACCTTGGCCATTCGCGCCGGCCTGGCGCAGATCGCCGACGCCACCGGGCGCAGCCCGGCCGAGCTGATCGCCAACTGCGACCTGTGCATCAACGGCACCACGGTAGCCCTCAACGCGCTGATCGAGCGCACCGGGGTCAAAGTGGGCCTGCTGTGCACCGAGGGGCACGAGGACAGCCTGGAAATCCGCCTGGGTCACAAGGAGGAAGGCCACCGCTACGACGCTCATTATCCGCCGGCACACATGCTTGCCCCGCGCCATCTGCGCCGCCCGGTAGGTGGCCGCATCCTCGGAGATGGACGTGAGCACAGCCCGCTGGACGAGCGCGCCATTCATGACGCCATCGACTACTTCCGTGCCGAAGGCGTGCAGGCCGTGGCCATTTCCTTCCTGTGGTCGGTGCGCAACCCCAGCCACGAGCAGCGGGCCGCCGAGCTGGTACGGGCCGCCCTGCCCGGGGTGTTCGTCTGCACCGGCTGCGAGGTGTTCCCACAGATTCGCGAGTACACCCGCACCTCCACCACCGTGGTCAACGCCTACCTCAGCCCCGTGATGGCGCGCTATGTGGCGCGCATCGACAGCCTGTTCCAGGAGCTTGGCGCGCAGCAGCCAGTGCGCTATTTCCAGTCCAACGGTGGCCTGGCGCCCGGGCACCTGATGCGCGAGCGCGCCGTCAATGCGATCAACTCCGGCCCCGCCTCGGCGCCACAGGCGGGCCTGGCGGTGGCGAGACCATTCGGTATCGATAACGTCATCACCGTGGACATGGGCGGCACCTCGTTCGACATCACCCTGACCAACGCCGGCCGTACCAACTTCAGCAAGGACGTCGACTTCCTGCGCCAGCGCATCGGCGTGCCGATGATCCAGGTGGAAACCCTGGGTGCTGGCGGCGGGTCTATCGCCCACCTGGACGAGTTCGGCATGCTTCAAGTCGGCCCACGCAGCGCCGGTGCCATGCCTGGCCCGGTGTGCTATGGCAAAGGCGGTAGCGAACCCACGGTAACCGACGCCAACCTGGCCCTGGGCTACCTGCCCGACGGCGCACTACTGGGCGGCAGCATCCGCCTGAACCGCCAGGTCGCAGTGGACGCTATCCGCAGCAAGATCGCCGAACCGTTAGGTATCAGCGTGGAACGCGCAGCATTTGGCATCACCACCCTGGTCAACCTGAACATGGTCAACGGCATTCGCCGCGTGTCCATCGAACGCGGCCACGACCCGCGCGACTTCGCCCTGATCGGCGCTGGTGGCGCAGCGGGCATGCACGTGGTGCGCCTGGCCGAGGAAATCGGCATGCAGACCGTGTTGATCCCCAAGGTGGCCTCAGGCCTGTGCGCGTTCGGCCAGATCCTGTCCGACGTGCGCTACGACCAGCTCACCAGCCTGTCGATGCGGCTGGACGCCGGGCACGTGAACCTGGCGCAGCTCAACCAGGCCCTTGCCGAGCTGCGCCAACAAGGCCTGGCAAACTTGCGCGAAGACGGTTTTGGCGACCAGGCCAGCAGCTGCCACTACACCCTGGAAATGCGCTATCTGGGGCAGATCCATGAATGCAGCGTGGAGCTGCAGCATGTACTGGATGACGCGGGCCTGGCCGCACTGATCAGCCGCTTCCACAGCCGTCACCAGACCCTGTACTCGTACAGCGAGCCCGACAGCCCGGTGGAGCTGGTGAACCTGGAGTGTTCGGTAATTGGTCACCTGCCGCGTCCGCCACAGCCCGAGTTGCAGGGCCCGGCCCAACCACCCGCGCCTGCCCCGGAAGGTGTCCGCCCGATGCTGTTCAGTGCCGAGGGCGAATGGCAGCCCACGCCGGTGTTCAACGGCAACCGCCTGCTGCCGGGGCAGACCGTGCATGGCCCGTGCGTCATCGAAGAAGACACCACCAACATCGTCCTGCCCCCCGGCTGGCAGGCGCGCCTGGAGCCTTCGGCCACCTACCGGGTGACACGCGGGGCTTGATCAAACGGTCGGCGTGCGCCGATCATGGGCCTGAAGCCGCCCGGCAGCCTTGCGCTGCCGGGCGGTTTGCACAATAACAAGAGCTGCTTGAGTAGCTTGCCTGCAGTTCCTTTTTTCAATGCTGCCCTCTTTGAAAAAGGACCCACCATGCCCACAGAAATCTCGACCCACGGCTGGGCACAGCCGGAACGCCAGGCGCGCTGGGTCGAAGCCATCAGTGAAACCTATTTCCCGTTGAGCCTGGAGTTTGCCAGCGAGCAGCCATTCGATGGCCACCTGCAGCGCTGGAGCACGCCCAGCACGCCACTCAGCCTTTCCCGCCTGCGCTCCAGCCCGCTGGGCTACTCGCGCAGCAAGGCGCACGTTGGCCAGGACCATGAGGCGTTCTATCTGGTGACCGTGCCGCGCAGCAGCGAAGTGCACTTCGAACAGGAAGGCCACCCGCTCAGTTGCAGCCCAGGCGGGTTCATCGTCGAGCGCGGCGATGCGCCTTACCGCTTCCATTACGGCACGCAGAACGACCTGTGGGTGCTCAAGCTGCCCGAGCGGGCACTCAAGGCCAACCTGCTCGGGCACAAGCGCTATACCCGGCATTGCTTCGATGCCAGCCAGGGCCTGGGGCGCATCTTTGTAGAGCAACTGGACCTGTGTGCCCGCCATTTCGACGCCAGCCCGGCCGCTGCCCGGCATTTACTGCTGGAACAGGCTTCGGCCACGCTGCTGCTGGCCCTGCAGCAAGATGAGCGAGTACTGGGCAGTGAAGGCAACAACCTCAGCACCCTGCACCTGACACGGGTCGAGCAGTATGTGCAGCAACATCTGGGCGACCCCGAACTGTCGCCACAAACCATCGCCAGTGCCTGCGGGCTGTCTTTGCGCTACCTGCACAAGCTGTTCGCGATCACGCCCTACACCCTTGGCGAGTGGGTGCGCCAACAGCGGCTGGAAGCCGTGCACCGCCAACTGTGCGACCCGCATTGCCACCTGGCCATCGGCGAGTTGGCATTCCGTTGGGGTTTTACCGACCAGGCGCAATTCACTCGGGCGTTTCGCCAGCACTACGGGTGCACGGCGCGAGAAGTCAGGGCTGCGCGATTGCAGTGATTTGGGGGCTCAATCCCCCGCTGCCACCTCCACCACCTTCCAGCTGTCATCCGGGTCGAAGCGCTTCATCTCCTTGGCCAGCCTGTCGCCGTGCGGCCCGAGGTCTTTTTCGAACACCTGGCCGTCGTGGCTGATCATGAAGCTCATCACCCCGGTGTCGTCGTACCTGGCCGGCCAGGCGACCATGGCGAAGCCACGGCTCATCTGGTTGCCGATCAGGTAGCTGTAGGCGCCACCGGGGGCGGACGGGCCTTGTGCGTCGAGGATGCGGAAGTGGTAGCCATACCAGTCATCACCCACCACATCCTGGCCAAACAGCGGCCCCAGCGGGCTGACCTGGCCATCGCCGTCGTCATCCCAATACAGCCCGTCATGCTTGCCGGGTTCGCTGAAAATCTTCTGCGCGTACTCCAGCGCACCGTTGCCGTTGCGATCCTGGCTGGCATAGTCCATCTGCGCGTCGTGGTAAGCCAACAACGCCTGCATGGCACCCAGTTCGTTGCGGCCGATGCGCCGGGCGCGGATTTCGGTGCTACCGGCCTTGAGGTCGAAGCGCCAGCCCTGGCTGCTTCTGGTCAACGGTATGGGCAACGTCCAGTGATCACTGCCCACCGCCAGGATGGCCTTGCCCTCGCCTGCCATGTCGATACTGTGCTGCGCGCGATACTGCTCCAGAAAGGTGTCCACGTCGCTGCGCTGCACACCACCACGCGGTATGTAGGTGCGCCAGTCATCACCCAGCAACTGGGCCAGGCGGGCTTCATCGGCCTTTTCCGTGCCCAGCGCCGTAATGAAGGACTCCACGGCTTTCTCCGGCGTCGGGAATGCCTCCTGTGCAGCCGCCAGGGAAGCCCATGCCAAGCCTGTCGCAAGCAGCATTGCTGCAAATACTGGACGTTTCATCGACGGCCTCCTCCGCCACGACGCACTGGCGCACTGGGCCGGGAGATCTGGTGGCCGGCAGCCCGGGATGCATTGGGCCGCTGGGCAAACGACTGGCTGGTACGACCGCGGTTGGCCTGCAGATTGGTGCGTGACGGCGAACGCACGCCATCAAAGGCATTGTTACGCGCCCGGCCGGCGCTGTTGGCCGGCCGGTTCTGTGCCACCTGCCGGGCTTGGCTATTGCGTGTTTCCTGGCGACGGTCGGTTGCTCTGGCAGTGTCGCCACGGGATTGCATGCGGTTGCCCACCGAATTACCCGCCTGCGCCTCGCGCATTTGCTGGCGTGCCTGGCGGTTGTCGGTGGCCGGCCGTTCCATCCCCGCGCGGTCCATCGAGGCCCGGGCCTTGTTCCGCGCCTGCGCCCGCTGCGCGTCGTCACCACGGAAAGCAGTGCGTTGGGTGGCGCCGTCCAGTTGGCGGCCATACTGCTGGCGGCTGCGGGCATCGCGGTAAGGCACGCCTTCACGGTTGACGGCATTGTGCTGCCATTTATTCTGATTGTTAGTGATGCGGTTGTTGGCGTTGATGTTGTTGTAACGGTTGACGTCGATGTCGATGTCGTTGTGGCCCCAGTCGCAGTCACCCCACAACGAGGCGACAACCGCCACGCCGGTACCAAAGGCCAGGCCCGCCACCAGCGCTGAACCGGGGTAGTACATGGGCGGCGGCGGGTAGTACACGGGCGGTGAAGCCGGGTAAGCCCAGGTACCATAGGTGGTGGTCGGGTTGTAGCTGGGCACGTACACCACTTGCGGGTCGGCCGGCTGGATGATGATGGTGGAGGGCGGGCTGCTGGCAGCCTGTGTCGCCGGTGCGGCTTGCACGGTCACGTTCTGGTACTGGTTGCTTTGCAGGTTGCCGGCCGCCTGTGCCTGGTGACGCAAGCGCTGCACCGCGCCCATGACATCGTCGGGCTGCGCCAGGAACGCATCACCCAGTCGCTGCACCCACACCGGGTCCTGGCCCAGGGTCGCCAGCAACTGCGGGAAGGCCACCAGCGCTTGCACGCTGGGGTCCCACGGCTGCTTCGCTACCTGTTTGACTGCAGCATCGCCCGACGCCTTGGGGTTGGCCTTGGACCAGGCCACCGCTTCGCTCACCTGCCCCGGGTAGGTGGCCGCCATCAATACCTGGGCCAGCAGCGGATCGGGGTATAACGCAACCGGCGCGAGCATCTGGTCCAGCTGCTCTTGCGTGAATACCGGGGTCTTGGCCGCGACCGTGTCGGCTTGCGGGGCTGGGTCGGGGGCTGGAACGTCTTGCGCCAGCACCAGGCCGGGCGCCGCGTTCAGGCACATCAGCGCCGACAGCAAAGCAAACAATGGCATGCGCATCGCTTATCCCCAACAGGTCAGATTGCGTGGGTTAAGGGTAGCAATGGCGATGCGTTTGGCCAGATGCGGGGGCGCAAAACTTTAGCACTGATGCTTGCGTCAATAGTGACTATCGAACAAGGCAATTTCTACTGAGCGGCCCGGCTTAATAACCTAGCTCCATCGATTCGAACCTGGCGAATCCCCTGCATTCCGGAGCTGCTCGATGAACACCAAGGCCCGCCTCCTCCTCACTGCCCTGGCCGCTGCCAGCATTGCTGTACTGGCCGGTTGCGCCAGCCACCCTGAACTGCGTGCGTACAGCGCCGAAGAAACCCGCCAATTGCAACTGGAAGCGTTGCAGCGCCGCGGCCTGTCCCTGGACGACTACGAGCAGCAACGCCGGGTGATACAACGTGCCGGCAACCTGCCCGTGGTGACCGAAGCCGCCGACGCAGCCCCTTCGACCAAAGGCTGAGCGGGCCAGGCAAAGGTTCCCTCCTTTCACCTGCGCAGGTATCCTCTACCGCTCAACCGCAAGCCTTCCAGGACGGAGACCATGACCAGGCCCTTTCTGTTGCTGAGTGCTGCACTGCTGTTCAGCCCAGTGTTGATGGCCCAGCAGATAAAACGCGAACTGGGCGACTTCGACTTCACACTCGGCACCACACCCTCGCGCAGCATGGCCCAAGGCCTTATCTCACCCAGTGCCGTCGGCGCATTCCACGGTGGTCTCGACTTCAGCCACCCCAGTGGCTGGTACCTGGGCCAGTACGCCCCGAGCATGGGCGTCACCCCCAACTCGACCCTGCGACTGGACAGCTACCTGGGCTACAAGCACCAATTCGACAGCAGCCTGGGCTATGAAGTGGGGTTGATCCATTACAGCCAGCCGACTATCGCAGGCCCCGACAGCTATGCCCTGTACGGTGGCATCTCGCTGTTGGGCAATCGCTTCGGTGGCGCGCTGCGCGACAACCCGGATAACCGCACCGGCACCCTGTTCGCCGACTTCGGTCAACTGCCCCTGTTCGATGTCGACCTCACCGTCAAGCTGGCCCATCATCGCCTGGGCACGCCGTTCACCATTGGCGACGGCAGCCAGGTAAATGCCTTTTCCGACTGGTCGCTGGAGCTGTCGCGGCCCTGGCTGGGCATCGACCTTGACCTGATCTACAGCAACTCCAATCTCAGTGGCGGCGGTTGCGATGCCTATTCGGGCATCAACACCTATTGCGACAGTGTGGTCACGCTCAAGGCGCAGCGCAGTTTCTTCTAACGCCGTGGTGCCAGCGCCAGGGCTATACCGCCCAGCACCACCACACACGCGATCAGCAAGCGCAACGACAGCGGTTCGCCAATCAGGACAACACCGCCCAGTGCGGCAATCACAGGCACACTAAGCTGCATGGTCGCTGCTTGCTGCGCACTCACCTGCCTGACCACGCCGTACCACACGGCGTAGCCCGCACCTGAGGCCAGCACGCCGGAGCCCAAGGCATACAACAAACCCGGCGGCGTGAGGTGCGGGCCGGCGCCCAGCAACAGCACCGGTAGCAGCAGCGCCAGGCAAGGCAGACTGCGGGCAAAATTGCCTGCAGTATCGGCCAGCGGCCTGGGCGAGCCCCTGCCCAGCAACGTGTATACGCCCCAGGCCATACCAGACAGGGCCATCAGCAAGGCACTGGACAAGGGTGGCGCCGCTGCACCGGGCAACAACAGCACCAACAGGCCGGCAAAAGCAATCAACATGCCCAGCAGCATACGTGCGGTGATGCGCTCACCTTTGAACCAGGCAAAGCCGAACATGGTGATCTGCACTGCGCCGAACAGCAGCAATGCCCCCGCACCTGCACCCAGCTGCAGGTATGCCGCAGAAAAAAGGAAGGCGTAGAGGAACAGGGCCAAGCCACCGCGCCAGCTGCCGCCAATGCCCAGCGCAGGTTTACGCAGGCGGATCAACAGCAGCAGAAACAACGCCCCACTGGCCAGGCGCACCACGGTAAACAAAGCCGGGTCGATGGCCCCGTCCTTCAGCGCCAGCCGGCAGAACACCGAGTTGGCGGCGAAGGCCATGAGGCTGAAGAGCGCCGGCCAGAACCAGGCCTTGGCCTTGCGGTCGGTCAGTGTGGTGGTGCCGGTGCTCATGGTGTGGTCACCTCTGAGGGAACATTGTTGTTATAGCGGCCATGCGTGTACCGATATACAACAAAGTGTTTCCAAGGCGCCACCACCGCATCACTCAGCGCTAAAGCGCTGCCACCGCTTCGATTTCCACCAGCATGCCATCCAGCGCCAGCCGGGGTACCGGGATCAGCGTGCAGGCCGGTTTCATGTGCGGGCCCCAGGCCCTGTCGGCCTCAGCCACCCATTGGCGCAGGCGGGGTTCGGAGTGCTCGACAATCAGCAGTGTCACCTTGAACACCTGGGCCAGGCTGGCGCCTTTGGACGCAAGGGCCAGTTCAAGGTTGGCCAGCGCCTGGCGGGCCTGTTCGGCGAACAGTGGGGGCAACTGGCCGCTGCTGTCTTCCCCGCCCTGGCCGGCGATGAACAGCAAACGGCTGTCCGCGCGCACTTCGGCGACATGGGAATAGGCATTGCCACTGGGGTCGTACAGGCCTTCAGGGTTGCTCAACTGGAATGCGGTTGATTGGGTCACGACAAGCCCTCACTCGGTTGGAAGAGTGGCGCAGTATCGGACCTTAAGTTAACTCGAGGTCAAGCGCGGGGTAGGACATTTCGCACAGTCCATTGCCATGCATGAACCACGCGTATGTTTGCGCCACAGCCGTCAGGCAGTAGATTGCAAGACCCGGCATGGAGGCCTGTACGTCACAAGGAAAAGCGCATGAGCAAATATGATTTTCAGCTGGCCTATACCCTCAAGCCGCACAACCCTGCCCACGATGAAGCCGATGCTGCGCAGGCACGCCTGCACCTGCGCGAGAAGCTCGGCCTGGACACCGTCGAGCAAATCGAAACCACCCTGCTCGGTATGATCACGCTTAAAAGCACCACCCTCGCAGACCGCAAGCGCGAAGCTGAAAAACTGCTGCACGATTACATCCACGAAGCGCTCAAACAGCTGCAGGTATTGTCGACCGTGAAATTCTACGGCTGCCTGATGGTTGATGGGCTGGGCCCAGCCATTCGCTTCCAGATCCTGCCCAAGTGAACATCGACGGCATCAGGCGCCCCCACGCCTGATGCCGGAAGCCCTCATTTCTCCTGCAGGACCGCCCTGCCCTTCACCGCCCGCGGCCCGCGCCAGGCCCAGAACAACAGCCCCGGGAATGGTGCGTAGACGACAAACACAATCCACAGCATCTTGCGCTCGGCGCGCCGGTCACTGCCGATGATGTGCCAGATGGCCCAGATTTCCAGCAGGATGACCAAGGCTGCGATGATGATCCAGATCGTTCCTATTTCCATGAGCGCTCTCCCGTTTGGCATGTAATGCATTGGGTTACCGACAGCGTTGAGGGTTCAGATTGATTTGGCTACCAGTATGGCACTGCGAACAGTTGTAGGAGCGGCCTCAATGCTGCGGCGCGTTCTCCAGCGCCGCCTTCAACGCCGCGGCATCGGCAAAAGAATGCTGGCCCACCAGTACACCCTCCCGCAGTTGCAACCACTGCACCTGGCCATCCTGCCCGGAATAACGGCTGGCCACGCGCCCTTCCCGGTCGAGCAGCACCCGGTAGTTGTAACCGCGCATGGCCGGAATGGCGAATAGCTTGCTGATCAGCGCCGGCATGCGCTGGATGTCGGCAACGAACACCGCATCACGCGCTTCCAGGTAGCCCCGGGGCTGCTCGCCCAGCGCCGCTTTGACCAGCTTGGCACCGTCCATGTCGCGGGCTACCAGCAGGATGTGCGTGCGGGTATCGAGGCTGTAGGCCTGATCGTGCTGGTCGAGCAGCGTCCACGGGGCCAGCTTCTCACCCGGTTCCAGGGCATTGGCCAGCAGCGGCAGCAGGCTGAACAAAAGGGCAATGGCGTACTTCATCAAGGGCGTCCTCAGTGACAGGGGGCAACATGGCGGCAATAGGCCAAGCCAGACAGGTTGCCTGAACACGACCTGAAATACGACACACCCACCCGGAACATTGTCTTTCCCCCGGCCACCCGCCACACTCTGCGAGCCAGCCAGGAAGCGGAGTCCAGAGTGCCCACGCCACGTCAGTTCAGCAAGAAGACCAGCACCAGCAACATGCTGCGGCTGAAATCCACCAGCGCCAATGCCCAGACCCCCTATCGGGTTGATTTCGTCCTGCTCGAACATTTCTCGATGGCCAGCTTCACCGTGGCCATGGACGTGCTGGTCACGGCCAACCTGCTGCGCGCCGACAGTTTCCAGTTCACCCCGCTGTCGATGGATGGCGACCGGGTGACCAGCGACCTGGGTTTGGAACTGGTGGCCACCGAGCTGTCCGCCGGGGCGCTGAAAGAACTGGACCTGCTGGTGATCTGCGGCGGCTTGCGCACCCCACTGAAGTACCCTGAACTCGACCGCCTGCTGGACGACTGCGCCGCCCACGGCATGGCCTTGGGCGGCCTGTGGAACGGTGCCTGGTTCCTTGGCCGCGCCGGGGTGCTGGACGACTATGGCTGCAGTATCCACCCCGAGCAGCGCGCCAGCCTGTCCGAGCGCAGCCCGCAAACCCGCATCACCCCGGCCAGCTTCACCCTCGACCGCGACCGCCTCAGCGCCGCCAGCCCCAATGGTGCCATGGAGCTGATGCTGGGCCTGGTACGCCGGCTGTATGGCGACGGGCTGGCCGAAGGCGTGGAGGAAATCCTGTCGTTCTCCGGGGCCCGCTACCGCCAGGTTGGCCCAGGGGCGAAGAAGTCCATGAGCCTGCACCTGCGCACCATCGTCGAGCTGATGGAGAACAACCTGGAGGAAACCCTGAGCCTCGACCAGCTGGCCGCCTACAGCGGGCGCTCGCGCCGGCAGATCGACCGCCTGTTCCAGGCTCAGCTGGGCACCTCGCCACGGCGCTATTACATGGAGCTGCGCATCACCAAAAGCCGCCGGCTGCTGCAGTATTCGGACTTGTCAGTGATGGAAGTGGCAGTGGCCTGCGGGTTTGTTTCGGTGTCGCACTTCAGCAAGTGCTATGCGGCGTACTTCGGCTACCCGCCGTCACGCGAGCAACGGCTGGGCGAGTAAGCGGGGTTCAGGCGCAGATATAGCGCAATACGGCGTCACAGATCATGGCTTTGTGGCGCAGTTTGACCTGGTCATCAGACAGGTCGATCTGGAAGATCTCGCCAAAGGTGTGGCGGTTCGACACCCGGTAGAAGCAGAACGAGCTCATCAGCATGTGCAGGTCGATCACCTCGATGCCGGCGCGGAACACGCCTTCCTGCACGCCACGGCGCAGAGTGTTGCCCAGGGCTTCGAGCACCAGGCTGCTCATTTCGCGGATCGCCGGCGACTGCTTGACGTACTCGCCATAATGGATGTTTTCGGTACAGATGATCCGCACGAAATCGACGTTGCGGTCATGGTGATCGAAGGTGAACTCGACCAGCCGGCGGATCGCCTGCTCAGCCGGTAACGACTCCAGGTCCAGGCTTTGCTCGGTCTTGCGGATATCGCCGTACAACTTCACCAGGCATTCGCAGTACAGCTGCTCCTTGCTGCCGAAGTAGTAGTAGATCATGCGCTTGGAGGTAGCGGTGCGCTCGGCGATCGCGTCGACGCGCGCGCCGGCCAGCCCTTGCTGGACGAACTCGTTGATGGCTGCCTGGAGGATGTCCTCGCGTGTTTTCTCGGGGTTGTTCTTGCGCGTTTTGCGCCCCCCTTCAGTTTCAGGCTGGCCAAGGCTGACTACGGAATCACTCATACCCACTCACAGGCTATTTATTGGAATACGGGGGATTATCCGCGAGCGCAGCCATGCAGGGAAGCACGCTGTTGGTCGGGTAGCCATAATGCATTGCGGGTGGCCGGCCTTGCTATCGCGCCGTGCAACCCGCTAGCCTGCCTGCCCCTGCCCTGGATGGACCCTGCCTCATGCAACCGCGCGACCTCGCCGCCTATATGTTCCTGGCCATCGCCTGGGGCTTTTCGTTCCTGGTGTTGCTCAAGGTGGTGCATGCCTTTGGCTGGGTGGGCGCGGTCAGCCTGCGGGCACTGATTGCCAGCGGCACCCTGGCGGCCCTCGCAGCCCTGCTGGGCCGCCCGCTGCGCCTGCGCCCGCTGCTGTTGCCCTTGCTGGTGGTAGGCGCGACCACGGTGGCCGGGCAACTGATCGGCATGTCGTACGCCACCCCACGCATCGGTACGGCGATGGCGGCGATTTTTGTCGCCACCATTCCGCTGTTCTCGATGCTGATCGGGCGGGTCTGGGGGCTGGAGAAAATAACCCCGCAAGGCCTGGCCGGGCTGCTGCTGGGCATTGCCGGCATCGCCATGTTGGTCGGTTTTCCGGCCCGCGCGGTCGATGAGGACTTCATCCACGGCTGCATCGCCTCGCTGCTTGGCGCCATCAGCGCCGCCTACGGCAGCAACTACGCCAGCCTGCACCTGCGCGGCCAGGACCCGTGGACGGTCACCTGCGGCGCGTTCCTGGCTGGCGGGCTGCTGACCCTGCCGCTATTGCTGGTGGTACCGGTGCCCAGCATGCCACAAGCAGGCGACTGGCTTTACCTGTTGATTAGCGGCGCAGTGATGAGCGCCACCACCTACGTGTTGTACTTCGGCCTGGTGGCACGGATCGGCGCCACCCGCGCCATTAGCGTGGAATTCGTGGTCACGCTGGTAGCGGTACTGGTGGGCGCCTTGTTTCTCAATGAAGCGCTCAGCCTGTTACAGGCGGCGGGTGGCCTGGTGATTCTGCTCGGCTGCATGCTGGTGCTGGGCCTGCTGCCAGCGCGCAAGCGGCGCCTGCCCAGCTAACGCTGGGCGGTGTCGTGCGCGGGTGGCGGGGTCAGGTGCAGCACGCGGTTACGCCCGCCTTCGGCCAACAGGTAGCCGCCCTTGCCGTCCGCCACGATCGACTGCGGCGCCTTCAGGAAGGTCAGCATGGCGTGCTGGACGCCGTCAGCGTCGATGAGCAACAAGCGTGCGCGGTGGGTGTTGTCTTCGCTGACCCACAGGCCACGCTGGTCACAGAACAGGAAGGTGGGGTTGCGCAGCCCATCGACCACCACCGGGTCCTTGCCATCGTCAGACAGGGCGCGAACCTTGCCATTGGCTTTTTCGGTGTACAGCAAGCGCCCATCGTTGCAGCGGGTGAGGCCTTCGGTTTCGGTCAGGCCGGAACGCAGCACATCAAGCTGGCCGCTGGCCCAGTCATAACGCATAAGGCGGCCATTGCCCTTGCGGTCTTCGATGGCATACAGGTGGTTGCCGTCATTCCACAGGCCCTGCACGCTTTCACCGTCAAACAGGTGGGTAACCTGGCCATCGCGGGCCAGGCTCACAGGCGCCTGACCGCCTTCCTGGCTGAACACCCATCCGCCTTGTGCCGCGACCATGCCATCGGGCTTGGAAAGATTGTCGACCACCACGACACGGTCACCGGTCGCGGTGATCTTGAGGATGCTGCCGCGGCCATCATCCAGCTCGCGGCTGACCAGCAGGCTGCCATCCGCTTGCGGCAAAAGCGATGCGGCCTTGGCAACATCACGATGCAGCACTTCGACATCCCAGCCGGAGGCGGCCTGGACCGGGTAGAAGCTCTGCCATGCAAAGAAACCCAAAGTGGCGGTGAGCACGCCGGTAGTGGCGGTAAGGGCGATGCGGGTGCTGCGCTTGCGCAGGAATTGCGGCATGTAGGGCTCCTTGGGAATGCCGGCGATGCTAGCAAGCGAATGTGAAAAAAATGTCGAAGAATGCAAAGCGTTACAAAACAAAAGGATATAAAAATAACAAAACAATCTAACGAAACGGAATATAAAAATTGAAAGCCAAACGCCATCTCCTTAGTCTGGGCGCATCGCTTCCCACCCGGTTTCAAGGAGCAAACCCATGCCAATCCGTGCCTTCTCCCCGCTTCGTCGCCTGCTGATCGGCGGCCTGCTGGCCAGTGTCGCCAGTGCCCTGCTGCCCTGGTCCGAAGCCTTGGCCAACGACGCCAAGACCCTGCGCATCGGTTACCAGAAGTTCAACAGCATCAACATCCTCAAAGGCAGCGGCGCGCTGGAAAAGGCCCTGGCCCCGCAAGGCGTGAAGGTCAGCTGGCACGAATTTGCCGCCGGCCCGCAGTTGCTCGAAGCCCTGAGCACCGGCGCCATCGACCTCGGCCACGCCGCCGACGCACCTTCGGTGTTCGCCCAGGCGGCCGGCAAACCGGTGGTGTACCTGGCCGCCGAGCAGCCTTATCCACGCGGCATCGGCCTGGTGGTACGCGAGCAGGACCATGTGGCCGGCGTGCAGGACCTGAAAGGCAAACGCGTCGCCACCGGTCGCGGCTGGAATGCCCAGTACCTGCTGGCCGTCGCACTGGAACAGGCCGGCCTGAGTTACCAGGACATCACCCCCGCCTACGTGAACAATGCCGCCGATGCCGTGGCCGCCTTGCAGTCGGGTAGCGTGCAGGCCGTGACCCTGTGGGACCCGTTCCTCGCCGCAGCAGAAAGCCAGCCAGGCCTGAAAAACCTGCGTGACGGCAGCGGCCTGTCCAACAACCGCACCTTCTACCTGTCCACCGCCAGCTATGCCGACCAGCACCGTGCGCTGCTGAAAACCTTCTTTACCGAACTGGGCAAAGTCAGCCAGTGGGCCAACGCCAAGCCTGCAGAGGTCGCCGCACTGCTGGCCCCGCAGCTGGGCATCAACGCCAACGTGCTTGAAGTGGCAAGCGAACGCCGTAACTACAACGCCGTGGCCATCACCCCGCAGATCGTCGCCGAACAACAGAAACTGGCTGACACCTTCCAGGGCCTGGGCCTGATTCCCCACAAGTTGCAGGTGGCCGACGCGGTCTACCCGGCTTCCGTGTTGCCTTGAGCGGAGCGCACCTGACATGCTCCGCCCGATCCGCTTCAACGCGTTCAGCATGAACGCCGCCAGCCATCAGTCCCCCGGCCTGTGGCGCCACCCACGCAATACCAGTGTGGCCTTCAACCGCCTGAGCTACTGGACCGACCTGGCCCGCCTGCTGGAACGCGGCCTGTTTGACGCTCTGTTCATTGCCGATGTGCTGGGCATCTACGACGTCTACCAGGGCGGCCCTGAAGCCGCCCTGCGCGGTGGCGTGCAGGTACCGGTCAACGACCCGCTGCTGCTGGTGCCAGCCATGGCCGGCGTCACTCAGCACCTAGGGTTTGGCGTCACCTTTTCGCTCACCTACGAACACCCCTACCCCTTCGCCCGGCGCATGTCCACACTCGACCACCTGAGCAATGGCCGGGTCGGCTGGAACATCGTCACCGGCTACCTCGACAGCGCCGCCCGCAACCTTGGCCTGGCGCGTCAGCTGGGCCACGACCAGCGCTACGACCTGGCCGAGGAATACCTGCAGGTGCTGTACAAGCTGTGGGAGAAGAGCTGGGACGACGACGCGGTGCTGCTGGAGCGCGACAGCGGGCGCTACATCGAGCCAACCCGGGTGCACCCTATCAACCATGTGGGCGAGCACTTCCAGGTACCCGGCATGCACCTGTGCCAGCCGTCACCGCAGCGCACGCCGGTGCTTTTCCAGGCCGGCGCCTCAGCACGCGGCCAGCAGTTTGCCGCGCGCCACGCCGAATGCGTGTTCATCAGCGGCCCGACCCCCACCGTGTTGCGCCGCTACGCCGACGGCATTCGCCAGGCCAGCGAGGCCGCCGGGCGGGGTCGTGATGAGGTGCTGATCTATGCCCAGGCGTTGTTGATCGTCGCCCCTACAAAGGAAGAGGCCGAGGCCCGCTTCGCCGAATACCGTCGCTATGTCGACCTGGATGCCGCCCTGGCGCTGCTGTCGGGCTGGACCGGCATCGATTTTGCCGGCCTAGACCCCGATGCGCCGATCGAATACGTCGAAAACGACGCCGGCCGCGCCGCCCTGGCCGCGTTTACCGCCGCCGACCCGAACCGCCGCTGGACCGTACGCGAGGCCGCCGAGTTCGTTGGCCTGGGTGGTCGCGGCCCGGTACTGGTAGGCGCCGCCAGCGAGGTCGCCGACCAGCTGGAAAGCTGGCTGGACCAGACCGGCATCGACGGTTTCAACCTGACCTACGCCGTGCAGCCGGACGACCTGGCCAACGTGGTCGAGTTGCTGGTGCCCGAGCTGCAACGCCGCGGCCGCTACCCGTCGGACTACGCCGAAGGCACCCTGCGCCACAAACTGTTCGGCCAAGGCGATCGGCTGCCGGAACAGCACGCCGGACGCCAGGTCGACATTCAGCGATCAAATACCGGGTATTCCAACATTTAATTTGTGGATGGCGCGCGCTCGACCCTATTCTGTTGCCACATCCCCTGCGCCGCACCGGCCGGTGCGGTTCACGGCACGGGGAGAGAACAACAAGTCGAGATTGTCCATGTCGAACCATTCGTACTTCGCCCCCCACGGTGGGCACCCAGCTCAAACCGAGCTGCTGACTGACCGTGCCATGTTCACCGAAGCCTATGCCGTCATCCCAAAGGGCGTGATGCGTGACATCGTCACCAGCCACCTGCCGTTCTGGGACAAGATGCGCATGTGGGTCATCGCCCGCCCGCTGACCGGTTTTGCCGAAACCTTCTCCCAGTACATCGTCGAGCTGGCCCCGGAAGGCGGCAGCGAGCGTCCTGAGCTGGACCCTAACGCCGAAGCCGTGGTGTTCATTGTCGAAGGCGAGCTGGACATCACCGTTGAAGGCAAACACCACACCCTGGTACCAGGCGGCTACGCCTTCCTGGCCCCGGGCGCCGAGTGGAGCCTGCGCAACAACAGCAAGTCCAACGTCACCTTCCACTGGCTGCGCAAGCACTACCAGAAAGTTGAAGGCCTGGACGTACCGGAGTCGTTCGTCACCCACCGCGACAACGCCACCGTCATCGAGATGCCGGGCACCGAAGGCCGCTGGAAAACCACCCGTTTCGTCGACATGGCCGACATGCGCCACGACATGCACGTGAACATCGTCACCTTCCAGCCGGGCGGCGTGATCCCGTTCGCTGAAACCCACGTGATGGAACACGGCCTGTACGTACTGGAAGGCAAGGCGGTGTACCGCCTGAACCAGGACTGGGTCGAAGTGGAAGCCGGCGACTTCATGTGGCTGCGCGCCTTCTGCCCGCAAGCCTGCTACGCCGGCGGCCCAGGCAACTTCAGCTACCTGCTGTACAAAGACGTGAACCGTCACGTGCACCTGACGCTGAACCCTAAGCGTTAACACATCGGGGGCTTCGGGCCCCACCCTCGAAAGGCCGGCATATACAGTGCGCTGTGGATGTCGGCCTTTTTACATATGCAGCAACTTCAAGACATCTATTCCTGCCTTTCACGCTTACTGCAAGCACTCACACCTCCATCCCCCGCACTGATCCCTCACCTTCCCCTCCAATAAAATTGTTTAAATACACAGTCACCCTGCAAGAACGTTCCTACAGAAACTTCTGATTTTCAAGCCCACCCGAAAATCTTGCTCCTGGTGCGTTTATGCTCACATTTCATCTTACTGCTCAGCCTTGCGAACAGAGCGCCTATTCACAGCCCAAAAAGTCCGGAAACACGTACTAAATACTGCATCGCACCAACACTGCAAATATAACTTTCCACTTAAACCAAAAACCATTTCAGAGATTCGCCCTACACAGCTTGAGGCAAGTGCTTAGCGAACAATCACGAACTTCGCACTACGGCCCTCAGTGAACTTATGCCGTACGCCCTATACAAGGGACTCTGCAAACTTGCCCAAAAGATTTAACAGCGGGAGAACATATGATTAGCTCAAGTGATGTGTGCTTTATCTTCAGCATCCTCCCAGGGTGGGGGCTGAAATCGTGAGCGCACAAGCCAAGCAAGAAATCGAAGCGCGCGAAGTCGCCCTCGTCCCGTTGAACAATCTGGTC